>JAIFKQ010000007.1 GCA_020049515.1 Paludibacter sp.
AATTAAACTCTGCACTTGCACAGGCTTATTTCTGTAAAAAAGAAGGAGTTACCAACATTACTACCGAAACTGGTGCTGGTCAATGGGGAACAGCTCTTTCATTTGCAGCTAAAATATTTGGTTTGGAATTGGCTGTTTATATGGTGAAAATTAGTTACGAACAAAAACCATATCGTCGGTCGTTGATGCAAACATGGGGTGCTCAAGTTATTCCTTCGCCAAGTATGTCAACCAAAGCTGGACGTGATATTATTACCAAACATCCTAATTATCAAGGCAGTTTGGGTACAGCCATTTCGGAGGCAATTGAATTGGCAATGCAAACACCTAACTGCATAACCATGTATCTTTGCACCAAACAATTATTGGTCTTGAAGCCGAAAAACAAATGGAAATGACGGGTGAATATCCCGACGTGGTGATTGGTTGTTTTGGAGGTGGATCAAACTTTTCGGGAATTTCGTTCCCATTTATGCGTCATAACATCAAGGAAGGCAAAACAACACGCTTTGTGGCTGCCGAACCCGCTTCTTGTCCTAAATTGACCCGTGGTATTTTCCAATATGATTTTGGTGATGAAGCTGGCTATACACCTTTACTTCCCATGTTTACGCTTGGTCATAATTTTGCTCCGGCACACATTCATGCTGGTGGATTGCGCTATCATGGTGCTGGAACAATTGTGAGCCAAATGATGAAAGATGGAATGATGGAAGCGGTTGATATTGAACAATTAGACTCGTTTAAAGCGGGTGTTTTGTTTGCTCAAACCGAAGGAATTGTGCCAGCACCCGAATCTTCTCACGCCATTGCAGCTGCTATAAACGAAGCTTTAAAGTGCAAAGAAGAAGGTACTAAGAAAACGATACTTTTCAACTTATCAGGTCATGGTTTGGTAGATATGGCTTCTTACGACCAGTATTTGGCAGGCGATTTAGTCAATTACTCATTGTCCAATGAAGAAATAGCAAATAATGTAAGTCAATTGGAACACTTGGTGTAAACCCTAAATTTACAAAAAAATAAGCAAGACCATCAATCAAATGATTTGTCTTGCTTTTTTTATTTCAATGTCTAATTTAAGAAATTGCCTCTGTATTATCTTCTTTCCTATTTTTGTTTCTTTGTATCTGGCTTTTCCGAAACCAATATTAACCTCAACGAAGTATCTTTTGTAATATAGCTCCAAGCCCAGTTGATAAAGATAATCAGCTTATTACGAACACTTAATATCAACATAAGATGTAGAAACATCCAAATATACCAGGCAATAACGCCGTGAAATCTCAAAAAAGGAAGATCTACCACGGCTTTGTGTTTTCCGATAGTGGCCATCAAACCCAAATCGTAATATTCATATTCTTTTAATGATTTGCCATTTAGTGTATTGATTATATTTTTCCCTAAATTTTTTGCTTGATTAATGGCCACATTTGCTACCTGTATATGCGCATTTGGATACTTAGGCGTTTCCATGTAGGCCACATCGCCCAAAGCATAAATATTTGGATAACTTTTCAGTCGGTTGTATCTATCCACTACATATCTGTTTCTCACAATATCCTCTGGATTTAAACCTGCTACTACGTTTCCAGTAACACCTGCAGCCCAAATTACAGTTTTGGTAAGAATACTTTCACCAGTATTCAAAACAGCAACATTTCCATCGTAAGTACTTATCAATGTTTCGGTTCTAACATTTACACCAAGGTCTTCCAAGTACTTTCTGGACGCAATTTTTGCCTCATCACTCATGTTGTTCAAGGTATTATTGCTTCCCTCCAACAATATGATATTTAACCGCGAAAAATCTAAACTAGGATAATCTTTTGGCAAAATACCATTCTTTAGCTCTGCAAAAGCTCCCGAAAGTTCTACGCCAGTAGGTCCACCACCAACAATTATAATATTGGATAATGCTAATTTCTCATCTTCTGATGCAAAAATCTCTTTTTCAAAATTTATCAATAATCTATTTCGTATTTTAATTGCCTCTTGCGTCGTTTTCATCGACAAGGCATGTTCGCTCATTTGGTCGTTTCCAAAATAATTGGTTTTACAACCTGTAGCAATAACTAAATGGTCATAAGTTATTTGCCCTAAAGAGGTTAGAATTTTCTTTTGCTCAGGAAGAATCTTTATTACATCAGCCATCCTAAAATCAATATTGGGATACCTTTGAAATACTTTTCTGAATGGAAACGAAATACTTGCTGGCTCAAGTCGCGCACTGGCTATTTGATAAAAAAGCGGTTGAAACTGGTGATGATTCTGTTTATCTACCAATAATATTTTCAAATCTGTGTTTTGCAATGTTTTAGCCAATTGTAGTCCCGCAAATCCACCGCCAATAATCACTAACTTATCCCCTTTTTTAAAATCTAATTCATTTATCATATCCTATATTGTTGATTTACTTTTGCATTCATTCTATTACTGAATTATTTCCTTATTAAACAAACCAAAATGAATAAAGTTGTTCATAGTTAAATATATTTTCATATTTAGCGCATATTTCAAATTAATAGGATAGTAATTATAAAAGTTGAATTTTAAAATTGCAATTTGACTCTTTATGTTTATGTTCATGTGCTTAAGTATTTATGGTTCAATTATTTGCGTGAAATTAATTTTCAATTTTCAATTATAAATTACTTTTGATTATCTTTGTATCAAAATAGTAGGTCGGTTTGTCGCTGTTCCATCAAGGAATAGAGGAAAGTCCGGGCAACGCAGAGCGCCATACTTCCTAACGGGAAGCTGTTTTTTCCTTTTATCCCTCTCTTTTGGAGAGGGTGGCTCGCTTTTCGCGAGACGGGAGAGGTCAGCGGGATAAGGGTGAAAAGGTGAGGTAAGAGCTCACCGGTTTTGATGGCAACATCAAAAGCCGTACGTCTTATGGGTTGCAAGATCAAGTAAACCGACGCATGTAGGGTTGCTCGCCCGATGTCGGAGGGTAGATTGCTAGAGGCATAAGGTGACTTATGTTCGAGATAAATGACAGACGCTTTGTGAAAACAAGGTACAGAACCCGGCTTACAGACCTACTATTTTTTTTCTTCTCAATAAAAAACTTTCCACTAACAAATACTCCTATTTATGTCAAAAATGATACTTCTTATTCAGCGAATGTTTAATTTTATTCGTTTTGATATTTGGCGAATTACAGAATACGAATTGTCCAAAACTCGTAAATTTGCGTATCGTTCTATCAAAACCCTCATTCTTGCCGTTAGAGGTTTTGTGGCCGAAGATTTGAATGTAAAAGCTTCAGCACTAACTTATTCAATTTTATTTGCCATTGTACCTTTATTTGCACTTATTATTGCCATTGGAAAAGGTTTTGGAGTGGAAAAGCTCATTGAAGACTCCTTGCAAGGCACTTTTATTGGGCAAGCCAACATGATTCCACCCGTGATGGGATTTGTAGAGCGATATTTGGAATCTACACAAGGTGGCATTTTTATTGGTATTGGACTTGCCGTATTGTTTTGGTCGGTAATGAATTTTTTTATGCAAGTAGAAAGTGCATTCAATAAAATTTGGCAAGTAAAAAAATCACGTTCCATTCTCAGTCAATTCACTACCTATTTTTCAGCCATTCTTATATTACCGTTATTTATCGTTTTGTCGAGTGGTATTTCTATTTTTATAAATACTGCCCTATCTCAATCTTTTTTGTATGATATACTTAGTCCATTGGTTCGGTTTAGTGTAATAATTGCCCCATTTTTTATCAATTGGATTATGTTTACCATCATGTATATGGTAATTCCTAATACGCGCGTTCGTTTTTTTAATGCCATGGTAGCAGGTGTAGTGGCTGGTACTGCATTTCAGGTATTTCAAATGCTTTATATCCACGGGCAAGTATATCTATCGCGATACAATGTGGTGTATGGAAGTTTTGCAGCTGTGCCCTTGCTCCTACTTTGGTTGCAAATTTCCTGTTTAATCGTTTTGCTGGGTGCCGAAATTTCGTATGCCTCCCAGAATATACAAAACTTTGAATATGAAATGGATACGAACAATATCAGCACTCGATACAAGAACTTTTTGACGCTATTTATAACTCACATTGTTGTAAAACAGTTTGAAGAACAAAAGCCACCAATTTCGTCAGAAGATATTGCCATACAATACAAACTGCCAATACGGATTGTAAATCAAATACTTACAAAACTAATTGAAGTTTCTGTGCTAACTGAAGTGCACAATGAAGTCTCAAAAACGAAGATAGTTCAGCCCGCCATAGACATCAATCAACTTACTGTCAGCTTATTATATTCTAAATTAGAAAATTACGGTTCTGAACTATTCTTATCAAATAAAAATGAGCTATTAGATTCATTTTGGCAAAAAACACTAGACTTGAAAAAACAGGAAGAATTGGTGACAGAAAAAATTCTGGTGAAAGATATATAAAGAATATTAACAAATGAAAAAAGCCGTTTCCAAATGAATGGAAACGGCTTTTTTAGTGAGCCTCTTGTCGGATTCGAACCAACGACCCCGAGATTACAAATCACGTGCTCTGGCCAACTGAGCTAAAGAGGCAAGTGGGTAAGCACCGATCAAGCCCTGGGGGAATTCAATAGGAGCTGGTCGTATAGGACTTACCCGACCACAAAAGTAGTAAAAAATGCTTAACTATCAAAATTTTTACATGAAGTTTTTACATCATTTTTCTACTACATTCATATTCAGAGTAATAATATTGAAACAAATATTTAAATAAAAAAACTGAGCCATAAATGACTCAGTTTTTAGTATGAATTAGGTATATTATGGCAAATAAAAACTAAAAATAGGTTGGAGTATTTATTCCCCATTCCCCTTTATCGCTTGAATCGAATGTAAAGGTTACCATATCTACTTCGCCCAATGCACTAACATCTACTTTAGTCCATGATTTTATAATAGTGGTTTTATTATTGCGGAAATCTGCTAAATACACATCCAAACTTGAAGTTCTAACTTTGTTCTTATATCCAACTATTTTCACCATAAACCAGTCATTATCAGCAAATTTTTTACCAAATCCACCATTTTTCATCTCGTAATAAGCATATGTGTTATTATTTATCATGATACTTTTAATTGAATAGTTACCTCCATCATTTGCTGGACAAGTAAATGTTCCTAATGAATATATTATACCAAAATTAGTAGATTTCAAAGCTCCTGAACCTGCAATGCAACTGAATTGATTTAAATATCCAGGAGTTACAGTGTCATTTTTTGAAGAACAAACAATACCTCCGTTCCAAAAC
>JAIFKQ010000037.1 GCA_020049515.1 Paludibacter sp.
GCCTTGGTATTGATATTGGTATTGCTACCAAGGTTACCATAACTGAACGAATTGGCTGTTGTGCCGCTTGTAATATCTTTGTTGCGCATGGCATCATTCAATCCGCCCAACATAGAATAATTGAAACTACCACGCTCAAGACCATTGAAATGAACACCATTTATATAAGTCGATTCGTAATTGTTTTCATATCCACGAACGCGGAAACGCATTGGGCTAAACGAAAAGCTAGTTTGCTGGGTATAAACATCACCTCTTGACGATAATGCTGCCGATACATTCTGAGTAGCACGCCCTTCGTCCTCGCTCAATTCACTTTCGCTCAATTGAAGTACAATCTCTTGTTTCATTTCATCTTGTACGTCAGCTTTCAATTCAATAACGCCAAAATCATTCAATGTATTGGCTTTCAAATTCACCAATTTTATTTGACTAAAATAACCATTGATAGAAATACTCAACTCATCTTCGCCAGCTTCTAAAAAGCTAAGGGTAAATTCTCCATTGGCATTGGTTTGAGTAGAAATGTTTTGTTGTAAAAAAGTAATTTTCACACCCGAAAGAGGGCTTTTAGATCCGGCATCCTTAATTACACCTTTAACCGTAGTTTGGGCTATTAGCGAAATGGATACCAGCAGCGATACAAAAAGTATCAGCGATAGTTTTCTCATAAAATGAATTCTTAATTATTATATCTGTTCTATTTGTGTCTATTTTCTGAATTTTTATGTAAACTGAAAAAAGAGGTGCAATTTACTAACTTTTTTTCGTTATCACATAAATATTCAAAAATATTTTTGAACAGAATTATTCCTATTTCGCAATCAATAAACTGGTTTAGCAATTTAACTGTCATTAGACATCTAAGAGTCAATACTTAAGCAAAGAATTACAATCTTGAATAAGAAATAATAATAACTTGAATTTAAAAACTAACCTATTACAAATATGCTAAAAGTATCGCAAAGGTTTTTTACTCTCACTTTTTTTTCTCACTTTTGTTGCCCATTAAATAAGTTTCTATTTTTATTTCATTGGCTGTTACTATGACTGTAATTTTCAGTTTTGCGTGTACTACTAAAGATAAAATCACAAAAAATGCCTCTGAAAAAATTAATGTACAGGCCAGTTGTGTGGCATTTTATAATCTCGAGAACTTATTTGATACTATTGATAATGAGAATGTAAACGATAAAGAATATACCCCTAGTGGACCGCTTAAATGGAATACCCAAAAATACACTTCTAAATTGCAACGAATGTCTTATGCCATTTCTCAAATTGGGTTGGATTATTCGCCTGTAGGGGTGGCACTTATTGGTGTATCGGAAATAGAGAACCGAGGCGTTTTGGAAGATTTGGTAAAACAACCAGACTTGGTAAAACGCTCTTACGAAATAGTTCATTATGATGGTCCCGACCGTAGAGGCGTAGATGTTGCGCTGCTTTACAATCCTAGATTATTCAAAGTAACCAACAGCAAATCGTACCGTTTGCACACGGATGACGCTAATTTTCTGACACGTGATCAATTGATGGTAAGCGGTTATTTACAAGATGAGAAAATACACGTTATTGTCAATCATTGGCCTTCCCGCTATGGTGGTGAAGAGCGTTCACGTCCAAAACGGAATGCTGCAGCTGCTTTAACGCGTTCTATTGCCGATTCACTTTTTCGAGTAGATCCAAAAGCAAAAATCATTATCATGGGCGATTTAAATGACGATCCATTTAATGTGAGTTGTGCCACGATATTGGGAGCAAAAAAAGAAATGAATGACGTAAAGGCTGGTGAATTGTATAATACCTTATGGAAAACCCTTGATATGGGCGTAGGTTCGTTGGCATACAATGACCAATGGAATTTATTCGACCAACTAATTATATCAGCAGAACTGGCTCATGCCGACCGCAGTAAATTGAAATTTTGGAAAGCAGAAGTTTTTAACCGTAGCTTTTTGATTCTGCAAGAAGGAAAATACAAAGGCTCACCTTGGCGTACGCATGCTGGAGGTGTCTGGACTAACGGTTATGCCGATCACTTTCCTACACTTATCTATTTGGTGAAGGAAGTGAAGTAGGTTATGCGTTATGTGTTTCGTGTTTCGTGTTTCGTGTTTCGTGTTTTGTGTTTTGATTTCGAATAACCTATTTTTTTCCTAATGAAATAAAGAAGATTTAACTTGAATCAAATCAATACATTTATAAATCGATGACACAACACCAAATAAGTTGACTAACAGCTTTCTAAGTATTTTTGTCTAGTTGGAAAACAGTTACAGTATTCTAGTTTTTAACTGCATGCTTACCCCGCTCCGATTCACTTCGCTAAGGAGATTAATGTGAGCAAAGTTGTATTGGCAAAAGAATTTTTATTGCTAAAAATCATTCTCTCTTATCTTTGCGTCTTTGACGGGCATGACTATGTTTTCTACCATAAAAGAAATAAATAACAAAGCCTATTGCCATCCATCCAAACAATCGAAACCAAGTGTCACGAGGCAATGCAGCCATTTGAGCAAAGCAAACCAACGCACCTAAAATAGGAACAAATGGTACCCAGGGTGTTTTAAATGCACGAGGCGCATCTGGTTCTGATTTGCGAAGAATTAATATACCTACACATACAATAATAAAAGCTAGCAAAGTGCCTATTGAAACCAGCTCGCCAAGCAAACCGATAGGAAAAAGCCCTGCAAAAAATGCAGCTACTCCACCTGTAACTATCGTAGTGATATGAGGTGTTTTAAATTTTGAGTGCGTTTTGGCAAAGCTTTTCCAAAGTAATCCGTCGCTGGCCATAGTAAAAAATACACGCGACTGACCCAATAATAAAACCAAAACGACCGAACTAAGCCCTGCAATGGCTCCAATTTTAATTATTGGACGCAACCATATTAAACTTGTGCCAGCATTATTTATTGCCAAAGCAATGGGCGCTGGAACATTCAAATCTTTGTAATTTACAATTCCTGTTAAAACCAAACTCACAGCAATGTACAAAATTGTACAAACTAATAACGAAACAAGTATCCCAATAGGCACATCTCTTTTGGGATTAATGGCCTCTTGCGAAGTGGTAGATACTGCATCAAAGCCTATGTACGCAAAAAATACAACCGCTGCTCCAGTAAGTACGCCCGACCAACCAAAATGACCAAATGAACCTGTATTTTCAGGTATAAAAGGAGACCAATTGGCAATGTCTATATGAGAGATACCAAAACCTATAAAAAGTAATATTACTACTACCTTAACCATTACAATGATATTATTGAATTTAGCCGATTCCTTAATTCCAATTACCAGCAAAGTAGTCATGATGGCAATAATAAAAATAGCTGGAAAATTAATGATAGAACCGGAAAGGCTCCAACCAGTATGGTCAAAAATAAAAGGACTCTGACACATTGAAGGCGGTATGACAAGCCCAAAATCAGCAAAAAAACTCGTTACATAGCCCGACCATCCCACAGCCACGGTAGCAGAACCAAAAAGATACTCCAATATCAAATCCCAACCAATAATCCATGCAATAAATTCACCCATGGTAGCATAGCCGTAGGTGTAGGCACTTCCCGATACAGGTATCATGGAGGCAAACTCGGCGTAACATAGCCCTGCCAACAAACAACCAAAAGCCGAAATAACAAATGACAAGGCAATACCAGGACCAGCATGTAAAGCAGCAGCAGTGCCCGTAAGCACAAATATCCCTGCACCTATTATGCAACCTATACCCAGCAATGTGAGATTCAATGCACTTAAATGTCGCTTTAATCCATTGTGTTTACTATCAGCCTGTTCCTCTAGCTCAGCCAACGTTTTTCTAATAAATAAATCTTTTATCATATTATATAAAATTGCGTTTCCTTACCTCAATAAGCTAACATATAGCTCTATAACCAATTAGGTGGGTAAAAATGAAATTGAAAAATGAAACCATCTCGATAGCTATCGAATTAATTGGGAGAAAATAATACGTTTCAGCTCAGAGGTCTTAAATAATTGAGTTTATAATAGAGTTTATATTGATTAAATGGTTATTATACTCAATCCACGATAGCCCCCGATAGCTATCTCGTGGGCGGGACAAAGAATTAAGATTCACCACTAATGGAACATCCCGAGAATCGGGGGATACTAAGTGCAAAAAGAGACACTAAGAATGCCAGATAATTAAAGTACACTAAGAAAAAACATAAATGTTTTTTGTCTGCATTTGTTTCTCTATAAGACATTTATGTTTTATACTCAGTGGTCTATATTCAATTTAAATTCAAACTTAGTGCCCCGATAGCTTCCCGACAGCTATCGGGAGGGGTAAGTGTACTCAATGTTCTCCCGATTCTCGGGATGTTCCATTAGTGTTAAGCCTTTTATATTTAATTGCGTAGCAATTAAATGAATATTAACTCTAATGTAAGTTTTTCGGCATACCCTATTTATTCAATCTTGCTCAGTCAATGAATACGTTTACCCATAGTTTTCCAATTTAGCACATTCACTCTTACAAGAACGCAGCACGAATCAATTCTTGTATTTTTGCCCCCTCGTTTTTGGCTTACCGTATTTAATCTTCATCGATTCAGCCCTACGCACCTTCATATTCACCTTTTTGTTCTTGTCCTTTTTCTCATGAAATGCCTCCCCTCCTACTTCTTTCTTAGGAATCCTTACAAGCGTGTTTTTCATTTTTATTTGTGGCATTTCTTCGTCGGTAAGTATTTTCGAAACTTCCACTTCCACTGGCATTTTTACCATCGGTATTTTCCTATTCATCAACGCTTCAATACTCCCTCTGAAGTCCGTATCTGCTTTGGTAATGAACGTAATAGCCACCCCATTTTTATCCGCCCTACCCGTACGACCAATGCGGTGCATGTAGTTCTCAGCCACTTCCGGCACATCAAAATTCACCACGTGGGTAACATCCGAAATGTCTAAACCACGCGCCACAATGTCTGTAGCTATCAGCACCCGATTGACGTTAGCTGTAAAATTACGTAAAGCTTCAAACCGGTTATTCTGACTTTTATTGGAGTGAATGACCCCTATCTGGTTTTCAAATTTTGGGGCAAGCTCTTCGTACAAGGTATCCGCCAGCTTTTTGGTAGAAGTAAAAACCAATACCTTAGAAAAATCTGGATTGTTCAATAACAAAAACTCGAGCAAATTTACTTTAGTAAAAAAGTTAGGAACTTTAAAACCTATCTGTTTGATTTTTTCGAGCGGTGTTCCAGTAGGAGCAGCTTCTATTTCGAGTGGTTCTACAAAAAAATCATGTACCAAATCTTTCAACTCCTCCGAAATGGTAGCCGAAAACATCAAATTCTGACGCTTGGTGGGCAACAAATCAATCACACGAATTAACTGCGGACGAAAACCAAGGTTTAACATCTCATCCACCTCATCAATCACAAAACGCTTAATAGATTTCAATTTCAATGAACCATTAAGAATAAAATCCAGCAAACGACCTGGAGTGGCCACCAGTACATCCACACCCGCAACAATGAGCGGCGTTTGACGAATCATATTTACACCGCCATATACGCCCACTACCCTGATATTCATGTAAGTAGTTAGTTTCTCTACCTGCTCAACCACCTGCACCACCAGCTCACGGGTAGGAACCACAATCAAAATCTGCGGATGCTTTTCTTTCGTAAATTTCCATTGACGCAAGCAAGGTAATAAATAAGCAATCGTCTTTCCAGTTCCTGTTTGGGCAATTCCCACCACGTCTTTTCCCGACATAATCACAGGATAGGCGCGTTCTTGAATGGTAGTTGGATGTGTTAATCCTAAGTCGGAAAGAGCATTAATGAGCGGAGTATTGATGTTAAAGTCGGTAAATGTCATTTTGGAGCAGTATATATTTAGGCCACAAAGGTACGAAATTTTTATCGAATCATTTTAATTCGTATCTGGGGGAATAAACAAAATGGTGCTAAAGATTCATACAACCCCTATTACTATTATCTTTGAGCCATTTATCAGCATCCACAATGCAACTTCGGCGGCAGTCATCCTATTACCAATCTTCCTACTACTTGTTGTCCCCTTTCCTTCAAAGGGTTAGTTTACCTCCCTGATAGCTATCGGGATTCTATCGGGGAGCCAAGCCGAGTGGTTTCTTTTACTACAAAACAAGGGACAAGCGACCCCGCGATAGCTATCGGGGGTGTCGCTAAAAAAAAACTTTTCTACTTTCCCGCAACTTTTCCAACGTAAAAAGAAACGTTGGAAAACCACTAAAATCCTTATCCTCTTCAAACGCTGTCAGGTGTAAACACGCTGACAGGTTAATTTCACCAACCACCTACATATATTTTATCGTTTATAATCGACAAAAATACACATTATTTATCGAATATGTAAAACAAATTACTAATCACTAATCACTGACCACTAATCCCTAACCACTAATCCCACGCATTTCATACATGGCTAATCACATTTAACCACGTTGTGGATGCAATTATATGAAACATAACATCATGCAACATAACAAACATTCTACGTCTGGAACCCCCAAATACTTTTTTCAGCTGCCTTTCTCTTTTAGGAGAAAGTACCCGCAGGGGGATAGAGGTCGGGGGGGGTCAAATCTTCAAATCTTCAAATCTTCAAATTCTTAAATCTCTCCCGCAACTTTTCCAACGTAAAAAGAAACGTTGGAAAAGCACGAATCGCTAATGGAGTACTCGATGGTACATTCTCGATTTATCGGAACATCCCGTTTTTTAACGGGACCACTAATCACTAATCACTAATCACTAACCACTAATCACTACCCACTAAACCTTATTTCCCCAACGAAGCCAACGAAATTACATTTATTCCGTCGGGACGTCGATGGCTCATTCCAGTTCCGGTAATAATATTTAGTGATTTTGGTACATCCATTTTGGTGGTATCTATATTAGCCGCAAATTTTTTAAGACTTTCGGCTGCTATTTCAATATAACCTACGCCAAGTTTTATTTCAAAAGCGGCATAATCGCCATTTCGTTTCTGTACAATAGCGTCAACCTCCAAACCATACGAATCATTATAATGAAAAACGGTGGCGTCATTTGCTTTGGCATACACATTTAACTCGTGAGTTGCTAGTGACTCAAATAAAAACCCTGTAAATTTTATATCTTTCAACAACGATTCTTTATCTAATCCCAAAGCTGCTGCAGCCAATGATGTGTCACACAAATGTCTTTTGGCCGATTTACGCAACGATGCCGAAGACCGAATATGTGGATTGAAAGCAGGTTGTTCATACAAAATCATTAAACGCGACAATGCATCTAGATATTCTGAAATTGTATTTCTCGATAATTCATTTCTATCAGAAGTTTTCACATCTTGCTCTAATGTTTTATTATCTACCAACGTAGCAGTGTTTCGTGCAATGGAGCGTAATAAACTGCGTACTTTTAATGGGTTGCGTTTAACTCCCGAAACCCTACTCATATCCACTTCGCAAAGTAAATCAACATAGCCGCTGTTCATTTTAATGGCATTTTTGGTACTTTCATTCAATAAAGTTGGCCACCCACCTATTAGCATTTTATCTAAAATAAAATCGAGAGAAATCCCTGCATCATAAAAGTTGGGAAAAATCCCTTGCAGCAAATCCGAAACCTTAACTATTCCAGTCGAATAACCTAATTCCTGCCAGGTCATTGTGTCCATTTGCAAAACAGTAAAACGCCCAGCGCCACTATGCAGTTTAACGTCATCACTTGGGTTAGCCGAACCTGTTAGAATAAATTGTCCTTTCGCATTACGATCGTCCACTTCGTGCCTCACATAATTCCAAATCTCCGGCTGTTCTTGCCATTCATCAATTAATCGCGGGGTATTACCTATCAATAAAAGTTGAGGATTGGTAGCCATAATGATGGGAACCTGTTTGTCCCTATCCATTTCTAAAACGCTATTTGCATATTGTTTAGCCGTTGCTGTTTTTCCACAAGATTTTGGGCCCTTTACAAGCACTGCACCCGAAGCGGATAATTTGTCCAACAAATCTTCTTCAATTATTCTTTTTATATAACTCATAATTAGTCCTGTTATTTCAACACAAAGATATAAAAAGACTTGCAATTGTGCAAATAACAGGAGTTTTATTGTGCAAATTTCAGGTATTTCATTACGCAAATTTCAGAACCATCTTCTACCAACTGTACAGACCTGGCATGACACTTCTCATTGTCCAGACGTGGCATGCCGCTTCTCATCGTACAGACGTGGCATGCCGCTTCTCATCGTACAGACGTGGCATGCCGCGTCTCTACCCAACGTATTACTACCCTCCCGCAACTTTTCCAACGTAAAAAGAAACGTTGGAAAAGTACTAATCCATTCTCTCGTAACGCTGTCAGGTGTAAACACGCTGACAGGTTTACTCCACAATCTCTCCAAAACCATGCATTTCATACATGGCTAATCACATTCAACCACTTTGTGGTTACCAATCTAAAAACTACCAACTATCCACTATAAACTATCCACTATTGTAAACCATTCGATAAATCGGTTGGCTTTTTTTCCGGGGAATTCTTTACCTAATGCAATAATACCCTCATAATCCAACATGTCGGTTAAATACCGCTTACCGACATTTGCCAAAAGTTTCAGCTGGGTAGTGGCACTAACCAACTCAATATTTTCTTTCTTAAGTTTAGCTTTGAGATATTTCCAATAATTACGAGTTTTAGTATAATCATTTTGGTTAGTAAGCACAGCAACAATATCTAAAACAGAGAAACACCATTTAGCATTTTCGTCATCCCAAAGGGCACGCACTTCACGGTCATCAAAAAAACGTATCGATATTTTAGCTTTACTCATTGCTTCTAATTCTACTTTACCAAATTAAAGATTAAACCATCCCGATAGCTATCGGGAAAACAATAGGTTAATGCTTTTTGCATTAAGAAAGCGAGTGATGTTTCTTAAAATACCTTCAGGTATTTATCTATTGTGCTCTAAAGATTTATTTTATCTTTGTTATCTAATGTGTCTATTGTGGTTTACTATTATCTTTGTCCTATTTTAGTAAAGTAGAACTAATTAGAAATTTAAATCTATAGACAATTGTGTTTTACTTTTTTCAAAGGTATGACCCTTTCCCTCCATTATCTTAATGAAATTCTTAAAATAATGCACATGGCCGGATGGTTGATATCAATATAAATCTTCATTGTATGCTATAAATTACAATTGTACAGACTTGGCATGCCGCATCTCTAGTTTATCACTAATGGAGTACTCGACATCCCGTTTTTTTTTACGGGATCATTAATCATTAATCATTAATCATTAATCATTAATCACTAATCATTTACTACTTACTACAAACTATCAACTTCCCAACAACCACTTCCACACTGGCACCACTTCAATAGTCACTCCTTGTTCCAATATAGTTTCCTCCTCGTCCTTGGTAATAATCATCATTTTTTTTATTTCCAAGTGTTTCGCCATTTTAAGAAGTCCACCCACTTCACGTTTTCGAGTTTCCACATCACCCATACTATAGCACACTTGTACAGCCAATTGTTCTTCCAATACATAAAAATCCACTTCCACACCCTGATGATAAAAATATACATCATTACCATATAAGCGATGCAATTGGATGGCCACTTGATTTTCCAACAGTGAAGTGAAAGGATCTACCAGAAACAAATTCAACAAACCATTATCAATAAAATAATACTTTTTATTAGCCTCCTTATCTGCCAACTTCGCAGAAATATTTTCCACCGAAAAGGTCAACCAGGTTTCCTTCAAATAACCCAAATAATCAATCACTGTATCGGTACTAATTTTTTTCCCCGAAGCGGACACAACATTCGCCAATCGATTAAATGAAGTAGCTTGCTTTACACTCTCCGCCAATTTACGTATCAACACACGCAAAGCAAAATCATTCCTCACTTGATAACGGCTAATCAAATCACCAAAATATATTTTCTGATACAAACCACTAAGCCAGGCCCTCTTATCGTCGATATGAATTAATTCGGGCAAACCACCATATCTAAAATAGGTCTCATACCCCTTCATAATTTCAGTGCGATAGCGATACAAATAATTTTTATCAGTTATATCAATACCAGTTAAACCAAGATACTCCTTAAAAGAATAAGGATACACATTTTGAATCATAAACCGACCACCCAAGGTAGTAGCAATCTCACTACTAAGCATTTTGGCATTACTTCCTGTAATATAAACCCTATATCCCTGATCGGCAATCCGTCGGGCAAATTTTTCCCAATGGTCAACTATTTGAATCTCATCCAAAAAGAAAATAGGTTTACAATCAAATAACTCCTCGTAGCATATCTTTATTTTATCCAAATCTTCAATTGACAAAGATGCAATACGGTCGTCCTCAAAATTAAAATAAAGAATTTCATCAATAGAATGACCCATATCCAACAAATGGCGTATTTGTTGAAACATCAAATAGGATTTACCAACCCTACGCAAACCCACATACACATAATTAATTTGATCCTCAATGATGTAAGGTCGCACCTGAAAAGTTACTTCAACTACTCTGCGTTGATTCTCAAGTATTAATAGCTTTATAATATCCTTTTCCATAGAAGCTTCACTTTATCGTTTATACTCGACAAAAATACATATTATTTATCGAATATACAAAACAACCTTGATGAACGATTAGTGATTGACGATTAGTGATTTAAACCCCTCATGTATGTGGGGTTTAAAATCCTTATTATTGAGTCCACTCCGATAAGTGTTTTTTTAACGCAAATGGAACATCCCGTGAAACGTGGAGACACTATCCACGATAGCTATCGGGATGCTAAGCCGCTAAGAAAAATACATTGTAAATGA
>JAIFKQ010000028.1 GCA_020049515.1 Paludibacter sp.
CGCAAAACCTTTTTCGACAAAAAACTAAGCCTTAATTTTATGTTCAATGATGTTTTTGACATGAAGAAAGAAAGGAAAACAACTTCGGGTGCAGGGTTCTACCAACGCTCTGAATTCCACTTCAATGGTCGTCTATTGGGCTTGTCGATAAGTTATAATTTTGGCAACATGAAACCCAAGCAATCTGAAACAAAGAAAAAAGGATCCTCGGGAGAAATGAATATGGATATGGGGGAGTAAAAGTAAAAACTTAAAATTCTTTGGTCAAGTTATTTTCGATTATTCAATCTGAAATAACCTGACCATTTTATTTTCTACTCACCCTCTTCTCCTAAACTCGGCACAAACTATAGCTGTAGCTACACCCACGTTCAAAGACTCGGAAGTGGCCTGTCCTATAGGGAAATTTGGAATTAACAAACGCTCACTAATATGCTTCTCTACTTCCGCTGAAATTCCATTTCCTTCATTTCCCATCACTATAATTCCATTTTGAGTCAAAGTGTTGGAATAGATATTTTCACCATCCATAAAAGTGCCGTAAATAGGAAGTTTGCCATTGCAAGTGTTCAAAAAGTCAGACAAATTCACTTTATGAACTTTTACTCGCGCTAATGCGCCCATGGTGGCTTGTACTGTTTTAGGATTATATGCATCGGCAGTATGTTCGGAGCAAAACACGTCGGTAATGCCAAACCAATCGGCAATGCGAAGAATGGTACCCAAGTTGCCTGGGTCTTGTACATCGTCCAGCGCCAAACTGATTTTTTCACTTAAATCATTCGTTGTAAAACTGTATTTTGCTTTTTCGAAAACGGCCATCACACCTTGCGGACTTTTGTGATTGGATATTTTTTTTAGCTCTGTATCATCTACTTCATATATTTCAGCTGCATTAATGCTCGAATTTTCGGCCAGCCACGCCGCATTTGCTACTAATAATTTGCAATGAAAAGCTGGAGCTAAATCCAACACCAATTTTGTTCCTTCGGCTATAAACAAGCCTAGTTCATCTCTGAACTTCTTTTGCGACAAACTTGCTATGAGTTTAATTTTAGGTTTTGAAATCACGGTTATTCCTTTTTTTTTAATAGTTATCCAACAATAAAAATAAAACAAATTGCCATTTGTCGGATTAGATTTATACAAACTTACAAATTGAGCAAGCAGTTGCTTTGACAATTTAAAACTAAAAAATATCTTTCTAAAAAATACGAACGAAAGCTTTTTGATATTTTATCATACAAAGCTAACAAAGAAAACGATAAAAAAGCTATATTTGCAAATTGTTTTTTAAAATACTTTTACCTCCCTATGAAAATACATGTTCTAACTTCGCTAATTGTAATACTATTAATACTATCGGCTTGCAGTAGCACAAAATTTGTACCCGATGGAGAATTTTTATTACACAAGGTCAATATAAAAACTGACAACAAAGATATTAAGCAATCGGATGTAAAAGAGTATCTAAGACAAACGCCCAATGCCGCAATATTTGCAGGTATTTTTGGTGGTATAAAAATGCAATTGGGCGTTTATAATTTGGCTGGGAAAGACAGTACAAAGTGGCTAAATAAAATGTGGAAAAGAATGGGGGATGAACCTGTGATTTACAATTCAATGCTAACCTCAATGTCGGTACAACAGATACAAAAACAGCTTGAAAACAAAGGATATATAAATGCAATAGTAAAAAGAGATGTGAATTTTAAAGGTAAAAAGGCTGTAATAAACTACCATATAACTGCCAATAAACCTTACACTTTGCGTGATTACGCCATTTCATTAAAAAATACAGCTTTAACAGAAATTGCTGTGGATACTGCACGTTCACTAATTCGTAATAATATGTTGTTTGATGTGGACATACTTGACACAGAGCGCGAACGAATAGCTAACCGGTTTAGGCAGAGTGGATACTATAATTTTTCCAAAGATTTTCTCACATATTCAGTTGACAGTACACTTAATTTGCATAAAGTAGATATTCAATTAGAATTGCGAGATTACCTAAATGGCTCAAACGATTCAAATGACTCAATTGGCAAGATTATTTTTAAGCGCTTTAAAATCAACAAAGTTTTTTATTACATCAATACCGATTTAGCTATAACTCCTGACACAAGCGTGAATGGCGGTTTAGATACCGTACAGTTTCGCAATTTTATTCATATTTCTCCAAAAAAACGCATCTTAAAGCTCGACGCACTAGTTCAAAACACTTTTATCAATCCAACTGCTTTTTACAGTGATAGGTCTGTAGAAAGAACTTACTCGGCATTAAATGTATTGGGCCCAATAAAATACACTAATATCAATTTTAAGCAAACAAAAGACAGCCTGCTAGATTGCTTTATAGTAATAACGCCCAATAAAGCAATTTCTTTTTCTACCGAATTGGAAGGCACCTACACTGATGGGTATTGGGGAATGGCGGCCAAAATGAATACCATGCATCGCAATCTTTTTAACGGTGCCGAAACCTTATCCTTACAGTTTCGGGGTGCATTTGAATGGCAAGATGATGTGATGGCTCAAGAGCTTGGTGTACAGGCTGGATTAAAGTTTCCCAAATTTATGTTTCCCACAGGTGGCTACGATTTTAAGCGAAATCTGCATGCAAATACCGAATTTACGAGTGCATTTAGCTACCAATTTAGACCTGGCGAATTTTCTACCACCAGTGTGGGTGCGGGTGTAAATTACTCCTGGAATTTGAGGCAAAACAAGCATAGCTTTCAATTATTCGACCTCAATTATGTTTATTTTCCTGAAATCACTTCTGCTTTTCGGGAGAGTTTTTTAAACCCTAGTGCTCCTATTTTCAATCCAAATAGTTATGAAGACCATTTTATTATGAGGTTGGGGTATGCTGGTTCGAAGAGTAATGCAAGCATAAGCAGGCCTTTGCAAAATTATTCTATGTCAAAGTATAATATTGAAACAGCTGGAAATTTGTTATCTGGAGTCAACAAATTACTTGGAAGTGAACTTAGTGAAGATGGCTATTATAGCCTTTTTAAAATTCGATATTCGCAGTATGTGAAATTGGAATATAATTTTACCCACCATCAAATTTACGACAAAAGCAATCGGTTTGTATATCATGCTGGCATTGGACTTGCCACACCGTATGGAAATGCAGATGTTATACCGTATGAAAAACGATTTTACAGCGGCGGGGCAAATAGTGTTAGGGGCTGGAGCGAAAGCACCTTAGGGCCAGGCGAATACATTAGAATAGCGACTAAAAACAGAGATTACAACCAAGTGGGGGACTTAAAGCTAGACTTGAATATGGAGTATAGAGCCAAACTATTTTGGGTATTAGAAGGCGCATTTTTTCTGGATGCGGGAAATATCTGGACAATAAAAGAATATGATACGCAAGCCAAAGGAGCTTTTAAACTGGATACTTTTATGAATCAAATTGCTATGGCCTATGGGTTTGGACTTCGGTTCGACTTTTCGTTTTTTATTGCTCGGGTCGATTTTGGAGCTAAGCTATACAATCCAATTCTATCCCGTACAGAAAAATGGCGCGTAAACCCAAATTTCAACGATGATTTTGCGGTACACTTGGCTATTGGTTACCCTTTTTAAAAGTGTTTCGGGTTGCGTGTTCCAAGTTTTGTGTTTTGTGTTTTGTGTATATCGTAAAACAATGAAAACACTATGACAAAGAGCTTTCATTTTCGCATTCAAAAAATAATGATTTACTTTGTATATTATTTAAAACGAATTAGAAACCAACAACAAATATTTTTATGAAACAATTTCTGAAATACACTTTTGCCACTGTTATAGGCATTTTTGTTGCATCATTACTGAGCTTACTTATTGTATTTGGAATTATTGGCGCCCTAGCCAGTTCGGCCGAAAAAGAAACGGTTTTGAAACCAAACTCAGTATATCAGCTGGACTTGAATGGGCAGTTGATTGACAGATCGGAAGATGACCCTTTTTCGGCTGCTTTTGCCGATGCAATGGGGCAGCCCGTAGAAACTACGCTCGGGCTTGACGATGTGCTTGCCAACATCGAAAAAGCCAAAAACGATGAAAACATTGTAGGCATTTATCTCAAGGGTGGGGCGTTGAGTGGTGGCATGGCATCAATAAAAGAAATACGTAATGCTTTGGTTGATTTCAAGAAATCAGGGAAATTTGTAGTGGCCTATTCCGATAATTACTCACAAAGGATGTATTATTTGGTATCTGTGGCCAATAAAATTCTCCTTAATCCGCAAGGGATGTTGGATATGAAAGGACTTTCTTCTGAAAATATTTTCTTTAAAAACACGCTTGACAAACTAGGCATTGAAATGCAAATAGTGAAAGTAGGTACTTTCAAATCGGCAGTAGAGCCATTTATCAACACCAAAATGAGTGATGCCAACCGTGAACAAGTTACTGTGTATATGAATTCGATATGGAAAAATTTATTGTTGGACGTCTCAAAGTCCCGCAAACTATCCGTAGAGAAACTGAATGGTTTTGCTGACGAAATGATGATGTTTCAGCCCACCGAAAAAACGAAACAATATGCCTTGGTTGATTCGCTAGTATATGCCGATCAAGTAGATAGCATTCTCAAATCAAGTGTAAAAGGAATAGCCAAAGATGAAAAACTGTTTTTTGTAAAACACTCAGCTATGACTAATTTGCCCGACAACAGCAATTACGACAAAAATAAAGTAGCTGTCATTTATGCCATTGGCGACATTACCGATGAGGCGGGAGATGGCATAGTGGCTCATAAAATAGTTGAAACCATCAACGATGTTGCTAAAGATTCATCGATAAAAGCGGTAGTGCTTCGGGTGAGTTCTCCTGGAGGAAGTGCTTATGCTTCGGAGCAAATTTGGCATGCTTTATCGATGCTCAAAGCAAAGAAACCACTCATAGTTTCGATGGGCGATTATGCTGCATCGGGCGGTTATTATATTTCGTGTATGGCCGATAAAATTGTAGCACAGCCCAATACCATTACTGGTTCGATTGGAATTTTTGGAGTTATTCCGAACCTGAAAGGACTGAACGATAAAATTGGAGTGACCTACGATGGCGTTAAAACCAATAAAATGAGTGATGCCATTTCGTTAAATAGACAGTTTACACCCGATGAGCGCAATTTAATGCAAAACTACGTAAATAGAGGCTACGAATTGTTTGTAAAACGCTGCGCCGATGGCCGTAAAATTTCTCCCGACGAAATTAAACTGATAGCCGAAGGACGTGTGTGGACTGGCGAAGATGCCCTACGTATTGGGCTGGTAGATAAAATTGGAGGATTGCAAGATGCCATAAAAATTGCGGTAGCGAAAGCAAAACTGAAAACCTACAACCTGAAAGAATATCCTGAAAAGGAAACCTTTGAGACTAAATTGATGAACAGTTTTGGAAAAGATATGGAAACGCGATTTATGAAAGCTCAGTTAGGCGAGCAATATAATGTGTTGATGCAAATTAAGAATCTTGGCAAAATCAATGGCATACAAGCTCGATTGCCTTATGATTTGGTGATAAAATAAGAAAAAAAATTATTCGCAAGTTTGGACTTCATCAACTAGAAAGAATTGATTTAGATTTTAAATCCAATAAATCTCATTTTTTTTTCTAAAATACCAATCAGAAACAAATAAAAGTCAACTGCCTCCATTACCACAATATATATTAGGTGGGTAATGAGGCAGTTTACTTTTCAAATAACACTTTGATATCCAGCCAAATAAAATTAAACACATATGATTAAACATTTGATCACGATCTAATTTTATCCAATATAGCATTAAGTGTTGTTACTTCTTCCAAGGTTAGTTTTTCCAATAAGGTATCAACTTTTTTCTCACATTCCAGCATGTTGTTTAACAATTCAAGACCATTGTCGGTTATTTCAATGGATTTTACTCGGCGGTCGGCTGAATTTTCCTTTCTATTAACCATTCCTTTCAAAAAAAGTCTGTCCACAATGCGGCTCACATCTGAATCTTTGTCCAGCATTCTTTCTTTTATAAAGCCAATAGAAAGGGGTGCTTCGGCTCTAAAGCCGCGCAAAATCCTTAAGACATTGTACTGCTGCTCAGTAACTTCATGTTTTTTGAGTGACTGAAAAAACTCGTAACTAAGTTGCTTAGTTGTGTAAGTAAGATTTATCAGCCCCTTGTGATATTCATTTCTGAACCTGCCTTTTATTTCCTGCTCTATAGTCATTGACAGTTGAGTTTAAAAAAACCAGGATTACGCAAAAAGCCAACAAACCAAACCAATACCAACACTAAGCTTGGTACAACAATGCTTGTAGCACCTGTCATGTGTATAATAATAGCGCCACCCATGTATGCGCTAAGTAGCAATGTGCCAAGTTTGTTAGTTTTCGGAAAGGGGAATAATAAAGCTGAAAGTATTTCGCCCACTGCTATTGTGACGCGCCAATGACCCAGTTTCATTTGTTCCATTTGCTCTGGATCAAGAAATAACTTGCCAGCAGCACTAAACAAAAACAGCGCAGATAGCAACCCTGCAATTACCCACGCTGATATTGAATTTAATTTTGAAATTTGGTTATTCATTTTTGTTACTAATTCATTTGTAGATTAATCAGCTCTAATTTAAAGCTTTGCATGTGAACCATCACAAAATGATCCATTTAAAGAGTGCTTACAACCACATAAAGCCACCTTTTTAGTATCTGCAATTTCTACTTTCTTGGGCACAAATGAACTGCCTTTGTGCGAGCCATCACAAAAAGGTTGTTTACTACTTTTGCCACAAGCACACCAATAATATGTTCCTGGCTCTAAATCTAATACATAAGGACTTTTTTTTGCAATTTCGGGAGTTTCCATTTTTTGTAATTTATGCCTGTGATTTGTATAGGCTGTGAATACTTAAATAATTTTCGACTGCAAATATACGGCTAAACATTATATGTTGCAACATGCATATAGTTAAATATTTAATTATATGTTAAAACAGGTATGTAATAAATTGAATATGAGAATTTACATTAATTCTACTTTGCCAAATTAAAGAAATAACCACAATCCGAAAAGTCGGATTCTTCGACATGTTCAATAGAAAATATAAATTAAAGAAAAAAGGTCGCAATAGACAAATACCTATTCCGACAAATCAGAATCTTCATTCGGGATATTAAGACTTAATACACTAAAATTATATTGAAAGAATTATTAATATTGTGAACTATTGCTTTCCCGATAGCTATTCCCGAAATGTCGGGACAAGCTGGGATGGTTTAAATAGTTTCAAGTTTTATTTCTGCAATGCCGAATTAAGAAAAAAAAACGATCCTATAAAGTGTCTAAAGGAAAATATCAAGTTACATTTATTTTGAATTATACTATAGAGTTTATATTGATTAAAAGATTATAGTATTCAAAATCATAGAATTAAGAGTCACCACTAATGGAACATCCGGAAAATCGGGGTCAGTGGTCTCTATGGTCTCCCGATTCTCGGGGTGTTACTTTGGTTAAGCTTATTATTTTTAATTACGTAGCAATTTAATCTATATAAAGTCTTATATAAAAGCACTTACAACATTTTATTTATCAGCAATTTAATAGTCATTTAATCATCTATTACAGTTAATATATTTTTCAGGATACGAGAAAAAAAAATTAAGGTCATCAACAATAAAAAAAAATCGACACAGCTATTATTAACTAAATCAATAAAGTTTGATTTAAATGAAAAATATACTATCTTTGCAGCCGAAAAATTTGCAGACCAAACTGCAAAACGTGTGCTTGAATACCACGTAAAAAAAACAAGAAGAAATGAAAAAACAAGTTTCCGTCGCCTTTATGGTGTGTGGGCTACTATTTACGGTATGCCTCATTGTAGCCAACATCGTTGAGCAAAAATTGATTTCCATTGGGGGAATTGAAGCCACTGCTGGCCTGCTCATCTTTCCTGTATCGTACATTATCAACGACTTAATAGCTGAAGTATGGGGTTATAAAAAAGTTCGTCTTATCATTTGGAATGGTTTTTTGATGAATTTCATTGCTGTGATTATCTTCCGCCTGAGTATTCTGGCTCCAGGATCCGAAAATTTCCATAACCAAGTGGCATTTGAGTCTGTGCTTGGCAATACCGAACGTATTGTAGCTGCTAGTTTTATCGCCTTTCTGTTTGGAGCATTTCTGAATGCTTTTGTAATGAGCAAAATGAAAATAATGCAACACGGCCGAGGGTTCTCCATACGTGCAGTGGCTTCGACTATTGTGGGCGAGGGTGCAGATTCTTTGGTGTTTTTCACATTGGCGTTTACTGGTATAATTCCAACGCAAGCATTAATCATGCTTATTATTACACAAACGGCAATGAAAACTGGATACGAAATCATTGCATTACCACTAACAAACGTGTTGGTAAAATGGGTAAAAAAACACGAAGAAACAGATGTGTACGATGAAGGAATATCATATAATCCACTGAAAATAAAGGATATTTAAAGAAAAAATACTCCCGAAAGTTTAATGGAAAAATGATTTTCGGGGCTAAAAAAAAACAGTTTTTTCAGTATTTATAAATACTCCGAGAAATGAAGAACGGAAACCGCTTTAGATGCAATAAGTATTTAGGTGAGTTTCAATAAATAGGAATACTCCGTTAGCGTTAATAAGAAAAACACTTATCGTAGCAAACTAATTCTATCGTTCTTTTTAGGAATAACAATCAAAATACATATCCTACAAAGAACTTACTTTCTATAACAGATTGATTTACTGCTGGGTAGAAATCGTATTTATTTTTTCGATAGTAAAAAGCATTTTCAACATGTAGCAGAAAATGCTTGCCAGCGAAGTATTTTAAACTTAAATTTGCCACACGCAGTGTTGTATTTCCTTTGTCGCCTTGTACATTAGTATTTACTAGATCTCGGCCATTTGTATTCATTCCTACCCAAGAGTAAATCTGATAATCGCTCCAATGCAAAGACATGCTTGCTTTTTTGCCATACTTCAGCTCTACATTTAACTTTGTACTAAACCCACTTCCCATATTATAATCTCTATTCTCAAATTTATAATAGTCTGTTTGACTTGCTCCTAACAAAATTGCGTTTATATGTGTAGAGGCTGTAACAGATACATTTTCACTGAGTTTTGTGCGATATAACATTCCGACTCCAAGCGATGCAGCTTCGGCTATTTGATAGAAATTGAAAACTACAGGCTGTAAATTGCTATAGGCATGATAAAAATTTAAATGATGAAAAACCCCTACAACCATTTCACTTTTAGTATTTTCAAGCGTATAATTTTCAGAAAACAATTTACCCAAGACATTGATTCTGCTAATTAAAGGCTGAGTAGGAAGCAAATTGCCTCCAAGCTGAAGCGAAAAATAGTCATAGGGCTTTTCGTTGTCATTGCTAAAAGCATCACCATAATCAAGACCGATATTGAAACATGCGGAATTTGTTACCGTATTAATCTTACGAGATTCGTCCAACAATATGCAATAACCGCTAGAAGCATTTAAACAAATGGATTGTAATGGGAGTAAATTTCCTCGGGAGCTTTTTATCTTCCAAGCGTTACCAGTTACAATACGGTTTAAACCGCGAATGGGCGAAACAAGAGTGAGCAAAATCTCAGATTTAAAACGGTTGAAACCAGTGGCGCGGTCATCAACAACTAAATCGGAAATTCTGAAAGTCATTTCGCCCAAGCAGGCCCCACCAATAACGGTAGTAAGCAAATCATTAATGGCGGGTGGCTCTTTTTCCATACAAAATTCCCACATTAAACTCCCAAAAGTTGTAAAAGGTAAGGACTGCCAAAAATTTATTCCGTGATAACGGGCAGCATTAAAATATAATCCACCATGATAAGGATGTGCATATAAATTGGTGGCAAACATATCGTTATCCCACACAAAACCTGTTTTAAAATTCTGCTGGATAGTACCTAGATTTATTTGAGAATAAGGAGCTCGAAGCAAAAAACGATCAAAAGACCAAACTGCGATATTAGTTCCCAACATAAAACCAGCTGCGCCAAAATACCGCTTAGACACTAATCCCAGCGTATCGGAGCAGGTGGCACTCTTAAGCGTGTCGGAGCTACTTGAGATCTGACCATTAAGAAAAAAGATGTAGTGACAAAAAATAAGAATAATCACATTTTTTTTGCTACACATATCTAAATCTTTGCTGTTTATCAACCACAATAATTAAAGCAAGAAATGATACTTTGAGATGAGAGAATGAAGCGAAAAGAGTTATAAAAACACATTAGAGAAAGTGTTTAAGTACAATATCCCGTGAAATAAAACAAATGTAGAACAAAAATGTTGGACAAATAAAACAGTATAAATAGAAAATTGAAGTATCTGCAAATAAAACCCAACAACCACAATTAACCAATCACCAAAATTCATTTTAAGTAGAATTAAAAAACAAAACCATATTTGAGAATGTTATAAACATATATAGATTTATAAAAAAACTACTGCTCAATGATTTATTTCTAGAATACTTTTAAGTGCAAATATTAACTCTATTAACTCTATTTTCAGCTTAAAAAAATACATTATGAAAACTAACTGTCTTTTAATATCCATGCTCTGCATGTTAATAGGAGTTCTTCCGTCGTGCAATCAAAAAGTAAAAGAAAACAACAGAATTGTGATTGCCGTCATTCCGAAAGTTGACAACGAGATTTTCAATCAAGTAAAACAAAGTGCTATTCAGGAGGCAAAAAATCTAGGAATTATATTAACTTGGGAAGCACCCAGCTCCAGCGATGGCAGTAAACAGAAAGAAATCATTGAGAATCTCATTCATTACAAAGTGGATGGTATTTTGATTAGTTGCAACGATGCCGACATGCTTAGGGAACCTATCAACAAAGCCATAAAAGCGGGCATAAAAGTAGGCACTTTCGACTCCGACAGCCCCTTTAGCGACCGGTTATTTTATGTTGGCACCGACCATCAAAAAGCAGGCAAAGTATGTGCCGAAACCATGATGCGATTATTTGAAGAAACAAAAAGCAAGCCTAACCAAATTATAGTTTTGGGTGGAGGAGCTAGTGCGCATAATATGAGTGAAAGGCTTACTGGATTTCGATCGGCTCTTAAGCAGGGAGTAATTTCAGAAGTGCTTTATTCATTTGAAATTCCAGATTACGGAAAGGAACTGCTGAGCATAAATTTACTTCCAGAGAAAAAAATTACTGGACTGCAAATGCTTTGGGGAGTGCCAGTACTCAACGGTGTTGACAGCATATATGTGCTAGATAATTTTATAAAAAATGGAGGCGTTTCGGTGTTCTTCGATGTATCCAAACCGCTACTCAATTATATAAAAAAGCATCCTAATACAGCCACAATGAAACAGGACTTTCGGTCTATGGGTCACGATGGTGTTGATAATATGTACAATGCTATCATAGGAAAACCCTACGAACTTCAGATTTTGTACGATGTAAAAGTGATTGACAAAAACAATGTAGAAGATGAATTGAGCAAATTGTAAGAAAAAGGGCACATAAAAAAACCAACATATTATAAATGCTGGTTTTTTCTATTCGAAGCCAGTAATTTCTAGCTCTCGGTATATCTAATGATAGTTTGATCGCGATCGGGGCCTACCGATACAATTTTAATAGGTACTTGAAGCTCTTCTTCAAGAAAGCTAATGTATGCATTGAACTCTTCAGGGAATTCATCTTCGCTTTTAATTTTTTTCATGTCGGTTTTCCAACCATGAAACTCAACATACACTGGTTCAGCGCCATCTGTTAAGTCATACGGAAATTGCTCCACTTCTTTTCCATCAATATTATAAGCCACACAGGCTTTAATGGTATCGAAATCATCCATCACATCGCTTTTCATCATAATAAGCTCGGACACACCATTTATCATTATAGCATACTTTAGAGCCACCAAATCCACCCATCCGCATCTACGTGGTCTTCCAGTAACGGAGCCAAATTCAAAACCAATTCTACGCATGGTTTCTCCCGTTTCGTCTAATAGTTCAGTAGGAAATGGACCACTACCCACGCGGGTACAATATGCTTTGAAAATACCAAACACTTTTCCTATATTATTAGGAGCCACACCCAATCCAGTACATGCTCCTGCACAAATTGTATTTGATGATGTTACAAAAGGGTATGATCCAAAGTCTATATCGAGCATGGTACCTTGTGCTCCCTCGGCAAGAACTCTTCGCTCGGACTTCAGCGCATCGTTAATAAAATGTTCGCTATCTATCAATTCAAAGCGTTTTATACATTCTACCCCTTCAAACCATTCTTTTTCCAATTCCGTTAAATCGTACTCAAAATCATATTGTTTCAAAATTTCTTTGTGACGCGCTATAGCAGCACTGTATTTCTCTTCAAAATTATGAAGAATATCGCCTACCCGCACACCATTTCTACTAATTTTATCGGTGTAAGTTGGCCCAATGCCTTTCCCAGTAGTTCCAATTTTGGAGTTACCCTTTGCCGATTCGTATGCGGCATCAAGTAACCGGTGAGTAGGCAAAATCAAATGTGCTTTTTTAGATATTTTCAAGCGCTTAGTCAAAGGGTGACCTGACAATTCAAGAGCCTCAATTTCAGCTTTAAATAAAGCAGGGTCTAATACCACGCCATTGCCAATAATATTGACTTTTCCACCCTGAAAAATACCAGAAGGAATTGAACGTAATACAAACTTACTCCCCTCAAATTCCAACGTATGACCAGCATTTGGACCACCTTGAAAACGGGTAATCAAATCGTAATTAGGTGTAAGCACGTCAACTACTTTACCTTTGCCCTCATCCCCCCATTGGAGGCCTAATAATACATCTACTTTCATTCGATTTATATTGATTTTTTATTTTACTAATGTTATAGAAATGGCTACAATGATTTAGCATTTTCATTGTGCAACAACTCTTTACACTTACTACAAAGTCCAAACAAATAAAGGGAATAATGGGAAACTTCAAAAAGTGAAAACGTCTTTGTTTGAATGGAAGTGCGTATTTGCTTATCCGAAAATTCCTTTACTTTTCCGCAGTTAGAACAAATTAAATGGTTGTGAATATTACTTCCAAAATTTTTCTCATATTGTGCAAATTGACCTCCAAGTTGATGTTTTACAATTAAATTTGCAGCCATCATAAGGTCTAAAGTATTGTAAACAGTGGCCAAACTTACCCTGTAATTTTCGGTCATACTATTGTACAATAACTCAGCATTAAAATGCCCTACATAATTATAAATATGTTCTAAAATTGCGTAGCGTTCGGGGGTTTTTCTATGCTGATTTTCTTTCAAATACTGTGTGAATAAACCCCTAACTTGCTCATAAGATTGATTTGCTTTCATACAGTTTATGTTCTAAAATTGTATGACTGAAGTGATATGTTAAAGTATGGTTTCATTGTATTTCTGTTGTAAAAGTAATGCAGCCATTTTGTTATAAATTTTGACGAACAAAAGTACAACATTTACAGTATTTATAACTATAAAATATCTAAAAATAACAATTCTTGTTTCACCTCCTCCAAAATATAGCTACAAGATAAAGTGTCGGTCGTCAAATTATGCTCTATTTCTTTCGATATGAAAGTGGCTGCTTCCTTACTAATACGGCATAACCGTGATAAACATAATCCTATAGCCTTGTAAAGATGCAAATTGGAAGTCGTTGAAAGTTCTATACCTTTTTTTAATATAAACTCCAATTCCTGAGAATTTAACTGTTTATATATTCGAGCTGACAAAATAAATCCTGTTATTTGAGTCCAATTATTGTCCGATTGTAGCCACTGACAACTCAAATCATTTGCAAAACTGAGCTTACAAAACAAATGCATGCAGGTTTGTTCTATTATTTCTATATGATTAAATTGAGTAACCCAATCATTGGCATTTTCTACAGTAAATTCGCTAGGTTGCTCTAGGAAAGTTGCCATAATCATAGTTTCACGAATGCTTAGTGCCCAAAGTTGCTGTGCTAAGTTATGATTTTTAGGATAACTGGCTGCAATTTCTTTGATACGAGGCAGACTAACCCCGTAATTCATTTTATAAATAATTCCACTATTGGTCAATTGATCTGCCACAATTCCATTCATCGAAAGCTTAATTTTGGCTTTAATTTCAAGAATCTGAGCATCAATTACTGGTGTACTAAAAAAATACTTCATTTTATTTGTGATTTTATTCGTTGGTAATTAGGCTTTTGTAAAATACGCGTCTTTTTATTCTAATAAATAGTTGCATAAATTCAAATGCTGTAGTATCTTTGCACTCGCTAAACACGGTGGTTGTAGCTCAGTTGGTTAGAGCGTCGGTTTGTGGTTCCGAAAGTCGCGGGTTCGAGCCCCGTCTCCCACCCTTATTAATGCCAGCAAAAAGGAAGTACTTTAATTAGTTCTTCCTTTTTTTGTTATTGGAACCTCTAACTCTCTGTCCACCATATCTGTGGCATTATATAAATCTACAAATTCATACCCCGAACCCTTCAGTTCAATAATCAAATAGAGTAGTTTATTATAAAATTTATCCTGCCTTCGCTTATCTGTGCCAATATTAAAATGAAGAATATAACCATTTAATCCGTGGCTCTTATCTATTTGGATAATGCGATTGAATATCTCCAAACTTGAAAAATACTTTTCCCTCATTTCTGGAATGCTAGCATCTGTATTTGACAAAGCGTCTGAAGTGCCATTTATAGCTACTAACCCCAACTCGTTACACCACAGACTAATACTATCATTATTACAGGCATAAGCTGGCATAAAAAAAGGAGCTTGATTTTTCTTCACACCCACCTCTTCCATGGCAGCATAATTGGCTTTAATGTCATTTAAAAATGTTGTTTTATTTACCAATAATGAATCAGAGTTTAGCAATGAGCAAAGAAAAAGATTTTTGTCGGAACCTGCGCCCAAATAGTGTTTTTCTTCTTGTAACTTTTTTATCACTTTTTTAAATTTGTTGTTTCGGTAAAAGCTGCTAGAAAAAAAGAACGATGCTTTTACGTTCGTTTTTTTTAATACTTTTTGTATGGTTATAGCTCCATCGTCATATTCCTGACCCGAAAAAACGATGCTTATGTGTTTCTTACTGCTGTCGGTGCGTGTAATTGTCCCTTTAGTAAAATCATTTTTATCTGCCGTTTTGTTGGGCACTCCCTCCAACTGCTTATTGGCAAGCAAATAAGCTAATGCCGCAGTTCCATCCAGGCTTGGCTCGTTGGTGGCAAAATCATTTTTATTGTCGTGATAAACTGCAAAAGGGGTTTGAAAACGAATGTAACGATCATTACTCGCCATTTCATTTGAAATCAACTGGTGAAACACTTTTTCTGCCACAGGCCCATTTACCAATCCACCATTGTTTTGCAATTTCGGATTTTTTATCAATTCCACATGTGGATTTAATGGCGAAATTCCATTTTTCGGCATACCCACAACCATACTTGTACCCCACGGATTGCAGCCCATCATCCAATCTATCAAGGCTGTTTCCATATCGATATATGTAGAATCTTTTGTTAAGTTTCGATACAATGAGCATTGCGTAGCCATTGCAGTTACCAAATTATTTGACCCTAAAATCATCGGAACACCAATATTGAATGGATTTTGAACAGCTTGCACTTTTACACGCTGAATTCCATTTAAGATATTTAGCAAAAACTCTTTTTGAAAACGTGGATTTTCAACATTGGCGAGCATATAATGCCCCAAATTCAAAAACGGAAACCATTGATAATGATTGGTAGTGTCGGAAAACATCCATGGAGTAATTGGTTCCATACGTCCATATTTGGCCGCATCGTGCATATAACCGCCATGGTAAGTAAGTAAATATATTTGTGAAGCTGCCAATTCCATATCATCTGTCCAATTGGACTCTTCGAAATTGTAGGGCGGCTTTAATCGCAAAGATTGACAAACCCCAGGATTATTTTTGCCTAATTCGTAAGCGTCTAGCGCTTTAGCTGACAATCTATCAGCATAAGTAGGCAAATATGTTGAATACAAATTGGCGCCTAAAGCAAAAGCAGAAGCATATTTACCTGCAATAGAGGCAATTCCGTTAGACTTATTTTTTTCATTCTTTGAGCCTTGTGGTTTCCCAGTAGCTAGATAAACTGTACTTTCAGATTTCTGAAATCCAAATTCATTTCTATTTTCATTGATTGATGATACCGAGGACTCTTCACTTTTATTGTTATCATTTACAACCTGATGGTATAATTTATCTTTAGAAGGATACATTTTAAGTAGCCAATCCAATCCCCACTTTGCCTCATCCAACACGTCGGGAATGCCATTAGAATTAGCATTTCCACCAGCATCGTAAATATCGGAAAATGCCTTAGGGTAAAGCTGATAAGCAAAAAGCATTTGAAAAACAGTATTGGCAGCAATTGCTCCAGATTGCGAAAAACTTCCTGCATTATGCCAACCTCCAACTACATCTAACTTATTGACATATTGCCTTTTGGTTTTTTTTAATGTTGGTTTGTTTAAGGCTTGTTTATTTGTTTTTGCAGGCTCCTCCTTAACAATATCTTCTTGTGCTTCAATGTCGTAACCATTTTGGCAATTGTCATTTAGTATAAAATTAGTATCACAACGGCTGCCACGCAAAAAGTTCAACACGAAATCTGCCGTTCCCAAATAGATATTTTTATTGATATAAATGGTTGGCGAGTAAACAAGTCCAGCTTTAATATAAAATGCTCCCTGACTTTTAAATGATGAAAAATCAAGGATATAGGAGCTTTTAAATGTCTGAAAATCACCAAATGATTTTAGTGTTTGTAGGTCAATCAATTTTTCATTGGTAAGCGCATCGTGAATAGAAAATTGAGTGATGCTTTGTACGGACTCGCTTATAAAAACGGCTTTCTTTTGTGAAAATGGAAGGTAGCCTAGTTGGTTAATTCGGATCCACGCATCTATTCCAAAGGTAAAATTGGACAGCGCAAAAATTGAAATTAAAACTGAAATTAATCTTTTACTCATCTCTAAGGAACTTTTTTTTGCAAATGTAAGGCAAATAATCGAAATGACAAATGGAAAATTATTGAGAAAAAAATATTACTTTTGTGGTCAATAATATTTTGTATCAATAAGTTATAAATAAAAAGAAATGAAAGTATTAAAATTCGGGGGAACATCCGTAGGTTCGGCCGCTCGTATCAAAGAAGTTGCGAAGCTGATAAATGATGGTGAAAAGAAAATAGTAGTATTGTCGGCCATGTCGGGTACAACTAACAGCTTGGTGGAAATTTCCGATTATTTATATAAAAACAACACCGCTGGAGCATTAGAAAAGATTAATGCATTGGAAGAGAAATACTTTGATGTAGTGGATGCACTTTATTCTAGCAAAGAATATAAGTTAGATGCAAAAAAAATCCTAAAATCGCATTTTGATTATCTACGTTCTTTTTCAAAATCAATTTTTACATTATTTGAAGAAAAGGCAGTATTATCTGAAGGAGAATTGCTTTCTACCTCTCTATTTCAACTTTACATGGAAGAGCAAGGCGTAAATAGTGCTCTGATTTCGGCTTTAGATTACATGCGCATTGATAAAAATGCTGAGCCAGACACAGCATTTATAGCTCAAAACTTGGCAAAAGTATTGGCAAACCATGACGGCAAGACAATATATATAACTCAAGGTTTTATTTGCAGAAACTTCTACGGAGAAATAGACAACCTTCAACGTGGTGGTAGCGATTATTCTGCATCGTTAATAGGTGCTGCAGTAGTGGCCGATGAAATTCAAATATGGACAGACATTGACGGCATGCATAACAACGACCCGAGAATAGTAGAAGGCACTAAACCAGTGCCCGTTTTGCACTTTGAGGAAGCAGCTGAACTTGCCTATTTTGGAGCAAAAATTCTTCACCCTACTTGTATTTTGCCCGCAAAACTAGGAAATATACCTGTGAGATTGCTCAACACCATGGACCCAAGCGCACCTGGCACTCTTATTTCTACTCAAAGTAAGAAAGGAAAAATAGAAGCAGTAGCTGCTAAAGATGGCATTACCGCCATTAAAATAAAATCGGGCAGAATGCTATTGGCACATGGCTTTTTACGCAAAGTATTCGAAATCTTTGAATCGTACCAAACCCCAATCGACATGGTAACAACTTCGGAAGTAGGTGTTTCGGTATCTATAGACAATGCAAAGCGATTGGACGAAATAGTGAATGATTTAAAGAAGTTTGGCACCGTAACCGTTGACAAAGAGATGGTTATTGTCTGCGTAGTAGGTGATATGCCATACGAAAATATTGGTTTTCAGGCCAAAGTGGTAGATGCACTCAAAGAAATTCCAATCAGAATGATTTCTTATGGTGGCAGCAATTATAACATATCATTTTTGATAAAAGCAACGGATAAGAAACTAGCGCTTAACGCATTAAGTGCAAAACTTTTCAATTAAAAAGCCCACTAACCCCCGAAGGGGGAAAGAGCGGGTTACAAAAAAACTAACAACTGAATTTCGGTTGTAACTTAACTTATAAACTAGGTCTTAAAGCCCCCTTCGAGGGATTTAGGGGGCTAGATATACATTCTTATGACTAAAGCAAATTACCCCGTAAATAGATTTAAAGATATACAAACTCCATTTTATTACTATGATTTGGAAGTGCTGCGTGCCACGTTGCAGGAAATAAATGCACAGGCTAGTAAATCTAATTTTCATGTGCATTATGCCATGAAAGCCAACGTTAATGCCAGTGTTTTGCAAGAAATTAAAAATGCCGGACTTGGTGCCGACTGTGTAAGTGGAGGCGAAATAGAAGCTGCTATTACTGCTGGAGTTTCGCCCACGAAAGTCGTTTTTGCTGGCGTAGGGAAAGCCGATTGGGAAATAAATATGGCTTTGGACAATAATATTTTTTGTTTCAATGTGGAGTCTATTCCCGAATTGGAAATTATTGACGAACTTGCACTTGCAAAAGGCAAAGTGGCCAATGTGGCTTTGCGTATTAATCCAAACGTAAGTGCCAATACCCACCATTACATTACTACTGGATTGAGCGAAAATAAGTTTGGCATTAACATGTCTGAGCTCGACAAAGTGATAGATTTATTTCCCTCACTGTCGAATGTAAAACTAATTGGGCTTCATTTTCATATTGGATCTCAAATTACCGACATGACTTCTTTTCAGGACTTGTGTGTGCGCGTAAACGAGATACAAGAGCTTTTTACATCGAAAAACGTAACGCTTGACCACATCAATGTGGGTGGCGGATTAGGAATAAACTACGAGCATCCCAATCATTTTCCAATACCTGATTTTGAGGCTTATTTTAAAATTTTCCGCGATCATTTAGTGCTTCAACCTCAGCAAACCCTCCATTTTGAATTGGGACGTGCAGTGGTAGCTCAATGCGGAAGTCTTATTTCAAAAGTGCTGTATATCAAAGAAGGGACTTCGAAAAAGTTTGCCATTCTGGATGCTGGATTCACCGAACTTATTCGTCCAGCTTTGTACCAAGCCTATCATCGCATCGAGAATTTAACGTCGGAATTACCCGCTGAAAACTACGATGTAGTTGGACCTATTTGCGAATCGTCCGACACGTTTGCCAAAGATTTCAGCCTAAACAAAACCAAGCGAGGAGACATTATTGCTTTACGCTCTGCAGGTGCTTATGGCGAAATAATGGCTTCCCAGTATAATTTACGCCAATTGCCTAAAGCTTATACTTCGGACGAATTGTTGTAATAATTGACAGTGGATAGTAGTTGACAGTTGAAACTAAAATTTTCAACTGTCAATGTTATTTTCTAACTGTACACAATGCACTGACAACTATTTATATGGACATTTTCGGATTTTACTTTTCTTTAATGGAATTGATTGTTATGGGTCTTTTGACTCTTACTTTCATTCACCAATTGTTCTTTTATTTTCGTTACTTAAATGGCGTTTTGCGTTTAAATATAAAAATAAAATCAAACAAATTGCCCTTTTTGATTGAACAGCCGCCTGTTTCTGTGATTATTTGCGCAAGAGATGAAGCAGATAATTTGCGAAAATTTCTACCTTTTATCCTCGATCAAGAATATCCAGAGTTTGAAGTAATTGTTATAAACGACGGTTCTACTGATGAAACAGACATTTTACTTAGAGATTTGTCCAAGCAATATCCACATTTGAGAAGCACTTTTGTGCCAACGGGTGCTAATAATTTGAGTACAAAAAAACTTGGATTAACTTTGGGCATAAAAGCTGCAAAACATGAGTATTTGCTGTTTACTGATGCCGACTGTATGCCCGAAGATAAAGTTTGGATAGCACGTATGACTCGAAATTTTACAGGTGAAACAGATTTTGTTTTGGGATATGGAGCTTATTTTAAAAAGAAAGGATTTGTAAATCATCTAATTACTTACGACACGTTGTTTATAGGCCTACAGTATATGGGAATGGCTATTGCAAAAAAACCATATATGGGCGTGGGTAGAAATTTGGCATATAGAAAAGAAATATTTTTTCGACAAAAAGGTTTTGCATCCTCATTACATTTGAGCTCTGGCGACGATGATTTAATGGTAAATAAAGCCTCAACACCTTGGAATACAAGAATTGAAATTGCTCCAGAAAGCATTACATGGTCGGAGCCCAACAAAACATTTAAGACTTGGTTTATTCAGAAAGAAAGACATTTATCAGTCTCATCGCATTATAAACTGTCAAGCAAATTTCAATTATCCATTGAACCTATTACAAGAGGAATTTTCTATGTATCATTGATTATCGCTTTTTCGGTCGGTAACGTGATAACGATTATAAGCGCTGCAGTTCTATTTCTGACTCGCTATTTTACGCAATTTTTCATATTCAACAATTCCTCAACGCATTTTGGAGGGAAAAAATACATATTTTCGTTGCCTGTATTTGATATTTTTCTTCCAATGGTTAGCCTCTATATTCTTACTTTAGGACGAATTGGATCAAAAGGCAAAACCGTAAAATGGAAATAAAAACAATTCTTTAGGCAAAAAAAACATCCAGTTTACGAATAATATTAATATCATTTCAAAACAGAAAGGGCTTCACGCTATATGTGAAGCCCTTACTATTTAGATTTGTTAATAAATGCGCCAAAATCGTAGAAGCTTCAAGAATGAAAATATTAATTTCTTTGAACTTGGTACAAAAAACATTCAATTTTATATCAAACATCTTTTCGCTAAAAAAAATGTATTTATTTTAAGCATAAATCCAAACACCTATAATAAAACCTAAGACTATATTCAAAGTCAGATTGGAAGAACTGAAGCCTATCCGTCTTTTATCTAACAATCAAACACTTAACAAGTAAAAGAAGTTGTTGTATTTGGATTTTTATTTACCAATGCACATATTTGGTCAACCTCCTCATTAATTTCACCAGAAACCGTAAAATTTGCTTGTGAGTAAAATAGTTCGCGCTTTTGAAGTCCCTGTGTGACAAATTTTATCAGCTCTTCTCCACTCCTATTGGCTAGTACTGGGCGTTTGCTAATATTTGTACCTCCTAGCCTTAGGGCAAGCTCATGAGCGGAATATTTTAAATAAATGGTTAATCCATTGGAATTCATATATTCTACATTATCAAAAAAACAAGGAGCACCTCCACCAGTGGAAATGACAACATTATCAAATTCAGAGATTTTGTGTAAGCAGCTTTGCTCCATTTGTCTGAATTTTTCTTCCCCATTATCTAGAAAAATTTGGGCAATGGTTTTTAATTCTTTAGCTTCAATGTAAGTATCCATATCTATAAACCTGTAATTTAAACGTTTAGCTACCAACTTTCCGACAGTCGTTTTTCCAGAACCCATGTACCCAATTAAAAAAATCCGCATCTTATTTATTATTATTTCAGTCACAAAATTAGCAAAAAATAATGGATACATTGGCATCGCTAATAATAAAGGATTACAAATTCTTTTGTTTTTGTATAAAAACCCATATAAATAACATTATCTTTGTGGAAAATATAATTTCAAGATGGTTATAGCTAAAGATAGTGCTGTATTATTGCTTTTTACTGGTGGCACCATTAGTATGTCCGAAGATCCTACTACAGGTGCATTGCGCCCAATAGATTTTGACAGGCTTCTGGAATACATGCCCGAACTCAAGCATTCAGGAATAAGTGTAAAAAGCATTCCGTTTTTACCACTTATTGATTCTTCAGATGTATATCCACCTGTGTGGGAGCGTATTGCACTTATCATTCAAGAGCACTATGATGACTTTGATGGTTTTGTGGTGCTTCACGGAACAGATACAATGGCATACTCTGCCTCCGCGCTGAGTTTTATGCTCGAAAATTTGTCCAAACCAGTTATTTTTACGGGTGCACAATTACCAATTGGAATGATGAGGTCTGATGCGAAAGAGAATCTAATTACATCCATCGAAATTGCTACAGCCAAAGAAAATGGTCAAACCATTGTACCAGAAGTCTGTATATTTTTTGAAGATACGCTTTTTAGAGGTAACCGTACTACAAAGAAAAATGCAGAACATTTTAGTGCTTTTAATTCGTATAACTATCCAGCACTAGCCAAAGCGGGTGTTCATATTAAATACTTTCGATCGGCCATTCATTACCCAGCCGCAGGGGCTAAGCTGAGGGTACGAACCCGCATTGACCAGAATATTGCTATACTAAAACTTTTTCCAGGCATTACGGAACAAACTGTAAATGCTATTTTAAATATCCCTAATATAAAAGCAATTGTACTTGAGAGTTTTGGCGCGGGAAATGCACCCCGCAAAGCATGGTTTTACGATGCGTTAAAATGTGCTACTGCCAAAGGAATTTTAATTGTAAATAAATCGCAATGCAGCACAGGATCAGTTGAAATGGGTCGTTACGAAACGAGTTTAAATCTTGTAAGCGCTGGCGTAATGAGCGGCTACGACTGCACCACGGAAGCAATTGTTACTAAATTGATGTATTTATTGGGGGAATACGAATCGCTGGATGAGGTAAAACACAAACTGAGTAAAAGTATGTGTGGAGAAATGACTATTTTACAATAACATAGAATTGTCAGAATGTGTACATTCATCAATAAATAGCTATTTTTTCTGTTATTGAATAAAAAACCAAAGCAAAAAAAAGCTTTAAAGAGAACTATAAGTTTAAATAAAAACGGATAGGAAGGTATTAAAAAAACGAATAGGTCGATTCTCACGAACCGACCTACTCTTAACCTAAACCTTAACTATGAAAAATTTATCTATTTGGCTTGACCAAGGTCAAAACCAATTCGATACAAATGTAGCTCTTTTTTTTATATTCTCGCATAAAAATGAAAGTTTTTTTTCATTTTTCATGTATTTGATATAAAACACGATATAACGCCTCAATTTAATACATTAATTTTGAATTAATATACAACAAGGTGTAATTTAGAGCTCATAATGAATATTTACATACTGTTAAGGTGCACAGCCGAAATTTTCTAATTTTAATTACAGAAAAAAGTAGCTCGATTTTGATTGCAAACTTGTTTTGTTATATATTATAAAATTTTCACTCACGGGTTTTGAATGACCAAGTCGGACTAAAGGCGACTTTTGCACCTTCATATTTGGCTACTACATACCAAAAATAGGTAGTGGAAGCCTTCAAGCCACTTGTTGTAACTTCTTGCAAATCTACATTTTCGCCCAGCAAATTTTGTACGGTAGAGTTAGATTCGAATATATATATATTGTAGGCAATCAGCACATTCGCTTTATTCCCCTCCATTTTCCACTTAAGAGCAATTGCAAATGGTTGATCTACTGCGCCATTTCCAGGCACAGGATCAAAAATAGATATATTTCCTACACTTTTATAATCCTTAAAAATCAAAAAATCCAGGTATGTATTTTCGTTTTCATAAATGGCCACGGTCAAGGAATTAGATATATATTCATTTTTTCGAATACTAACAGCTACTTCTCCTTCCTTTAATTTTTGAATACTAAAATGACCATTAATGTCTGTAAGCGTAGAAACGCTAGCAGGCGTAGTGGTAACAATGGCACCTTTTATAGGCGAATAGGTTTCTCCATCAATGACCATACCACTAACAGTTCCGTAGGTTTGAACACTCAAACTATCAGTTTCACAAGACACTAAACAAAAAAAACTAAGTAAACAGCTAAAAATCAGACTCTTTTTCATAGTAACATTTTTTACTTCGGATTAAATAAAAAGTACTTCCAACCTAATGATATACCCCAACTAAAGTCGTTGTATTTGCCCATTGTTTTGCCATCAAAAGTATCCATTAAATAATAGTTTATACCAGTTGCAATTGATATTCCGATAGTTGAATTAATTAAATACTCAAAACCAACCGCACCTGTTAATTTAGGAAATACTTTTCTATTAGACAAGCCCACTCCTACTTGATTGATATTTAAACTTCTAATGTGATTTTCTAGACCAATACCAAAAGTTCCTACGGGTGTAAATTTGGTGTATGGCAAAATAACACATCTAAACCCTAAATCTGTATAAAATGAATTATCATCCACTTTTTTACTCACCATCAGCCCTCTCCAGCCCAATTCCAAATCGATATTTATATGGGGATTGAGTCTAGCTCCTATCAATACCGATGATTTTGGACGAACCAAACTGTTTGTAAAATCACCCGAATAATGGCTTGTGCCAGCATTTATACCCAAAGTGATAAGCCCCCGATTATTATTTGTCACTTGAGAGTCTGTCGAACAATCGGAGTAAATCACTCTTTTTTCATTCCAATAATTAGTAAAAGCCAAAGAAGCTGTATCAGTAGGATTCTGTAAAGTCCACAATTGATCATTAACACCTTCTACTATCAAACTCTCCACAGCTTTTTCGATAGCTTCGGTTACACAAATTTCGGAAGGTTCATTGTAAGTAAATCCAGTTTCTGCTTCAAGAATTTTTTTTGCCTGCACATACCTAAATAACCCTGCAGAAACTTCCTGCGAAAGAATGGACTTGGTGGTATAAACGGTTTTCAACACTTTACCGTTGGCTGTAGAAACGGCTCTTATATAAATACTTATACGATCTTCTCGAAATTGTCCAGAAAGGTCAGTTCCAAAATATCGTACACCCGCTCCACCAGTCAAGATATTTGATTCGTAAGAAATAATTCCCCCTTCTAGAATTATTCCAGCAAATAATAATGGTGGCAACAACGATTCTGAATTTTGATCTTTTCCCTCGTATTGCGCTCTACTAGTTCTAATTATCTTACGTTCATTGAGCAAATTCCCCATATTTTCACGTTCGATTGGGATAAACCATCCTGACTCTTCCAGTGTGCGTATAAGAATGGTTGTGGCTCCCTGTGTTACAGCAGTTGACCAACTTGCACCAGTCTCGGAGGGTTTGTATTGACCGGTTTGGTCGCGAAATTTATAAACTGCTGCTACAATTTTCTCTTTAGGCTTGGGAAGCTCCATTAAATAATGCTTGGCGGGAGTTTCAGGGCCTAAAACTGCCCTGCGCGGCTGCAAAGGTCGATGCGATAGTGCCCCACAGGAAGAAAAAATTACCAACAAAAATGAAAAATAAGCGGCAGCCAAAGAGTTATTGTGCAACATAATACGAACAATTGAAGTATTAGTACTCAAAAATAGGGAACCGAAACGGTAGTGCTACTTCCAGTTTTATTATCTAGAATGGTAATATTAAGACCATTAAACTGATCTCCAACTTCAATTTGATAATCGCCCAAAATATATGTACCTGCACTCAATGAATCTTCTCCAAACTGACGAGACACTATTTGCCGAGAAAGCTGACTTAAAATCTGTCTATTTAAGCTTTCGGCAAAATCGTTGAGAGGATCTAATTTGTAACTGTTGGTAGTTGTTGTTTGAGTTTCTTTAATCTCGTTTTGTGCTTGTGCCGAGCTCATTAGCCAACTATAATTGTATGGATTTCCTCCAAATGCAGGATTTTTGGCACTGTAAACAAAGTCTTGACCATTTACAGAAACTATTCCAATAAAAACAAGAAAAAATGGCAGTTGTATTTTCATAATAGCTAATTTTAAATGTTTGAGAACTCTATTTTTCCATTAATTAGTATAGCATTAAATCAAGAAAAAAGCAACAATAAATCAATAAATACCCGATCCTATTCTGTCGTCGCCATTGAGCTGCTTCATAATTTCGTCGTAATTAATCAAGTATTCCTGGGTAATAGCAATTGCCTCCTGGGTCTGTGATTCAATTAAGTCTTGGCGAGGTTGCAGAATGGTTTGATAAACTAAATTTTCATTTATAGATATTGTGACCATAGTAGTTGTTAAACGAAATGGTTTTTCGGAAATGCAAATACTGTAATCTTTGGCCGCAGAAGGCATTTCCCAATTGCTATAAAATAAATCGTAGAAATCTTTTCCCGATTTTGTTTTTGTGTCATCCACTAATAGTCCATCCAATTCTATTTGCATTTCATTTGAATTTTGTTTATGTTCAATAAGTTGTCCAACTAATTTTTTCAGAACATTAGGCACTGGATTAGTTATTAACGAGTCTTTCTGACCCAATACCTTATGGTTGTAGCTATTATCTGGGTTTACTTTTGAATTTTGACGTGGATCCGTCGTCAAAAATATCAACTCCACCCGTCTATTTATTGCTCTACCTTGGGAAGTTTCATTATCTCCTAAAGGTTGTTTCGAATTTTTTCCTTCAATTATCAATATTTGATTTGAATCTACATTTTTGGAAAGTAAAAAGTTAGCCACAGATTGCGCTCGCCTTTCCGATAATTTCTGATTTATTTTTAAAACACTAACATTGTCGGTATGCCCAATGATAGCTACATTTATCTTAGCATTCTGCTTCAAATAATTGGCAAACTTATTTAGAGAATTTATTGAATGCACATCCAATGTACTTACTCCAGTTTCGAAATAAATATTCTGATTAAAATTCTCTTGAAGTGTATCTGTATATGGTTTCTTAAAATCAACAGGAATAATATTGGCTGAGTTGAAAGCGTACCCTAAAGTATAACCAGCAGTTTTCACACTATCATTTAAGCTGCTAGCTATTATAAAGTTACAGATAAAAATGTTTATAAAAAGCATTACAAAGTAGTAATTCATAGGATTATAAAAATAATGGGAGAATAAAAACAATAACTTTTTTATTGGCATTTTAATATTGTGTTTTCAAACACTTAGAATACAAAAATACAAATGGAAATAGCATAGTTTGATAGTTTGAACCCTAAAAGAATAATAGTACAAACCCTATTAAAGTGATACAAAAGAGTAAGGGTTTCCATTTTTTCTGCAAGGAAGTGAAACTATAATTTGATTGACATATTGGCTACTAACGACTAATTAATTCACTTTCAACAAATTACAAAAAGACAAAGAGTTTGTAAAATTTAGTCTTCGAAAAATCGAATTCAAATGAGCAAATTATAGGCAAACAGAGCACCTATTTTGGACTGACTTAGGTAGGAACGATAAAATATGTAGGTAATTACTTCAAATACAGGAAGTAGAGCTAAGGAATTACTTCTTAAAATGACAAGAAACCAACTGCTATTTAATTAAATATTGATTTTACTGTGATATAATACCGACTATTTACCACCTTTATTAGATGCAAAAAAGGCATACCAAAGTTATTCTCTTTGATTTGCCTTTTTATATTATGTT
>JAIFKQ010000029.1 GCA_020049515.1 Paludibacter sp.
TAAAAGTGGCAAAACCATGTTTTAAACCCTTTAATAGACTGACAAGCAAAACATTAACCTAACAAATATCAACAAAAGCACACATTAACCACATTCAGCATTACATTTGCAGCCTAATTGGTTTTGAGCTTGTTAGAAATAAAAAAGCCTACAATCAGGCTTGCAGGCTTTTTACTTTTTATCATCCTTGGCGGGATGTAATTACATTTCACAATTAAATAATACTAAGCGACAGCTGCAATAGTTTTGACCGACGATGCATCTGTCGTTTCGCTTTTGGCTAAAGGTCTCGATTTCCAGCGCGTTTCCTTGGCTTTCTGTGCTCCACGATACATCGTATTCAACACATTCAGACCATTTTTCAACGGCTCATAATCAAGTTCTTCATGCTCTTCGCAAGCTACTTCGATGGCTTTCAGCAAATTCGAAACGCATTTCGAAACCCGCTTTTTCAATGCCAAAGTTTCCGACTTCTCACGTTGTGTTTGAATCTCTAAACGGGTGCTGCTTGTTACAGCTGCCACATCTATCAATCGTTTCACTTCATCGAAATGTGCTTTCATACCTACTGTAGTCATTGCCAACTTTAAATCAGCAGTTGCGTTCAGTTCGCTCAACATACGATTACAGATATTTACCGTACTTGATAGTACTTCCGGTAGCGTAGCTTTGATATAGCGTTCTACAAACGGCATTACTATAGCTACTTCTTCTGCGTTCGACACGTTTCGCATCCTGTACATAGCATCCGACTGATTGAGTATTGCGCGCAATGCATTGTTTATTTCGCCGTTGACTGCCTGCAATTGAGTGGTTTCTGCCAAAGCATCGTTGTGCGACACTGGCAACATTTCCAACTCCGGTTTCAACGCCTTCAGCTTATTCAACATTACATCGATTTGCAATGTGGCTGGCTGGTGCATTTCCACTACCTCTACAGTCTGATTCAAGTAAGTCAGCAATTGTTGCTTTTTTAGCTTTGATACATCAGTTCTTAAAAGAATTGTTTTCATTTTTTCCTCCTTTCCGTCCTTAAATTAATATTTTATTTACCTATCTCTGAGAATGGATGCATACCCAACCTGATGATATGAAACCATGTTACTTAAAATTCAACTTTTTTTCATTAAGTTTTTATAAACTTTCAATAACCTTGACAAAGATAGTACATTTTATATGTTATGCAGCATGATTTTATCCAATTATAGATTATTAACTATTTATTTTCGATATTAATTATATCATAACGCGCACGCATAATATTAATATGTATATCAAATAAGAATTAGACCAAAATAGGCGCAAACAAAACCTAAAAAGTGAGAGCTGCACAGCACCAAAAATGCAGCACGAAAACTAATGTTTCTACTACAATATGTGCAAATGATAAAGAAATAATATCCGTAACCACCATATCTTGCCGAAAACATTCCTATATATACATCCATTTATCTCCCATTTATCTATTTTAAAGCATACATAACCTTCAATCAGCTTATATTCAGACCAAAACAATAAAAAAGGGAAGCTCCCGCAAGAGCATTTGTTAACCGAATAATAAAAAAGGGAAGCTCCCACAAGCGCATTTGTTAACGGATTAATGGTTATGGGAAGCTCCCGCAAGCACAATTGTTAACCGAATAATAAAAAAGGGAAGCTCCCACAAGGGCATTTGTTAACGGAATAATGGTTGCGGGAAGCTCCATTAATGGCACTTGTTATTGGAAAAATGGTTAGATATGCATTAAATAAGAGGAATTGATTACTAGATAACACATTCATATTAGTAACTTATGATTTGATTGAATTAAAATACTTTTAGATAATTTAAAATTAAGTGAATGAAACTGCTGTTGATAAGAATAATGTTTCTATCTTTGAACTCTTAAAATTAATGTATTACTATTTAATTCTATTATTTATAATTAGTTTTTAAAACTCCAACTATGAAAGCCACCAAAGTAACACACCACAAAGAAATCCGCATACGGGTAGATTTTTCCTACAACTCGCTAATGACTTTGAAATTAAAGCAAATTGAAGATGCCAAATGTAGAGACGGTGCATGCACCGTCTCTACCATATACCGTAGAGGCATTTAAAGAATTGAAAGAACTGTTTCCTGATGTGGAATATAATACTGCTGGGCATGTAAAGACGGTGCATGCACCGTCTCTACCAACAAAATCACCAACCATTACACCCATCCTAACGCAGGAACCTAAAAATGCACCATCAATCCATTCCGAAATAACTATCGAAATAACTACGCGTCATATCTACATCAAAATGCCAAAGAACGAAGTAGATATTGCATTTATTCGATCCTTTAAGTATGCACTTTGGGACAGTAATAATTATTGTTGGAATGTTCCGAATTATAAAAACACAGCCGAAAAAATTAAAGCCCATTTTAGTGCACGCAATCCAACAGTCACTGAATTGGCAGCACCTATTACAACTGTGCAAACTCCAGTAAAGCCAACTTATACTCAAAAGGAAATGTTGGTTATAAATCATTCTGATAAATCGTTTAAGGTTTATTTCTCGTTCAACAAAGAATTGGTTATTGAGATTAAAAAAATTCCATTTTGTAAATGGTATGCCGAGGAGCATTATTGGATGATACCCTATTCCGAAAAATACTTGGCTGACATAAAACGAATTGCAGAACAATTTTCGCTCAATGTGGTATATCATTTAGAATCTAAATCAAAAATTAAACCGCGTACCTCACGCCATGATATCGAAAACTTCAGAGAATGTCCACCAGAATACATTGCTAAACTAAAGGAATTACGCTATAGCCAGAACACCTTGGATACTTACAAACACATGTTTGAGGAGTTTATCAATCATTATCCCGACACTCAAATACAAGACATTACCGATGCGATGATAATTGATTTTCTTCGGTATTTGGTAAATGAGAGAAACATATCGGGTTCATACCAGAATCAGTCCATTAACTCCATAAAGTTTTATTTCGAAAAGGTTTTGGGCGGAAATAGAAAAGTATATACCATCGACCGACCTCGGAAAGAAAAGATATTGCCCGAAGTTCTGAGTGAAGAAGAAGTTGTAAAAATACTAAATGCCACCGAAAACTTGAAACACAAAGCTATCTTTATGACCATTTACTCGGCCGGACTTAGAATAGGGGAAGCCATAAATCTAAAAATTAAAGATATAGATTCTCAGCGTATGCAAATTAAAGTAGTACAGGGCAAAGGTAAAAAAGACCGCTACACTTTATTGGGAAATAAAACACTGGAAATTTTACGTAAATATGTAACAGAATACAAACCCAAGGAATGGTTATTTGAAGGAGTAAAAGGAGAACAATACTCTACAAGCAGCATACAGGCAAACCTAAAAATTGCTGTGGACAAAACAAATATCAAAAAACGAATCACGGTTCATACCTTACGACATAGTTTCGCCACCCATTTATTGGAAGCTGGCACAGATATTCGCTACATTCAAAGCTTATTAGGACATTCGAGCGGCAAAACCACGGAGATTTATACTCATATTACCACCAAAGGATTCGATCAAATTAAAAGTCCGTTAGATAATTTAGAAATAAATTAGAAAAGTAGTGTTTAAGTAAATAATAGTGTATATCTTTGTCAACTAAATTAATTAAACAACAAAACATAACCGCACAAGACGTTATTAATAAGTTTGCTATGGTTAGTAAAGCAAATATTATACGAGAATTCATTATGTTGTTTATCAGCAATATAAATAAATTTGCACTTATAGATAAATGCGATATATGTCCAGTTAACTGAGTATAGCCAATTTCTACTCAGTATATTTATGTGTTACCAAACATGCATAAAAAAAAGAACAAGACCATTACAGCACTAAAAATCAGCATGAAAACAACTCAACAACATGATATTTTCTCCTAAATCTAATTCGAAATTTCATTCCCCTTAAAAGATGGCATAAGATTATTATTAAGTCTTTTATTTTGGAAAGTTTCACTATCTTTACGGCTTTAGTTTTTTAAAATACCCACGCTAGCGCGGTTCTGTGAACCGTGCTATAGGAAGAGAACGAAATGCTTGAAATATTCCTTATCGACTTAACTACATGGCACGGGTCAAAGACCCGCGTCAGCGGAGAAATGATGGATGCATTACAAAATCAAGCGAATTAATAACAGTTTAAATAAATTATCAAAATGAAAAAGTTTATTACTCTTATCTTGTTTTCTGCAATTGCTCAAATTACTTTTGCACAAACTGTTCTTCATTCCGGCGATATTGCCATTATACAGGTAAATAAAGACTACGAATCGTTTGATTTTATGCCCTTGGTGCCAATTACAACAGGAACTAAAATTATTTTTTCGGATATGAAGTATTCGGCAACTCAACGAGGTTTTATTCCCTTCGGAAATCCTCAATACACAGGAATACACGAATTTACAGCCACCCAAAATTATGCTGCCGGCACTGTAATTCAGAGTACAAGTGCAAATTTACTGGAATCAAAAAAGGTTATATTTACAAATTCAGAAGGTAATACATTAATTGCTTTTCAGGTTAATGCTACTGATACAACCTATCTAACAGCATTGGGTTGGTTCAAAGCTGTGAACTTTAAGGCAGGAGTAAGCGACATTCCACCCGGACTTTCTGTAGCAAACAACACGGTTGTGAAATTTGACTCTACCGAAACTTATTTCAATCGAAATTATTATTATACAATCAAATTTGATAATATGGGCGATGCATCTAAACAGGAGGGTACATCAATTCAGTTACGCCGCCGGTTTGCCGATGTTGCAAATTATACACATTCAAATTCTATTGTGCAAAACAGCCCTGTACCAAACTTTAATGTGCTTGCTCCGGATTTTGTTTTTCCTACTTTAGTAAGCAGCAATCCAACGAAAAATAAGATAAACGTTTCGCCATATAGTGCAGTTAAGTTAAAGTTTAGTGAACCAATGATTGCTAAAAATGCCATTACTATTCGGAATACACAAACCAATGCCACACAGTATATTTTACCTGCCGATGTTACCATAAAAGATACAATTGTTTCATTTTCGTACGGTACAGTGTTGGATTATGCTACGAATTACACTATGGAATTTCAGCCTGGAACATTTACCGATTTGGATAATAATCCATGGCCTGCTGCGAGCGATACCATTATTCCTTTTGCTACTTCTGCAAAACGTGGCCAAATTGATATGCGATTCATGCCTCCCGGAACAATATTACTTACTCCATTTACAGATCTTCACTATTACAAACGCGATGATATACATTGGACAACTCAAAGCACTTACGATGATTACGGTAACGAGTGGTGGAAAGGATTTTTCTCATTTAATATGTTTGGTTTGCCATATCGATGGTACGGAAATGTTTTGCCAACAAGTTATTCGAACAACTCACCCAATATGAGTGACGAACAGTCACCAGTTAAAGGCTATTTGTGGATGCAAGGGGCAACTAGTAAAGTTGTTGTTGATTTAACCGGAATTGACAATACAATAACCGATATAACATCTACAGTATACGATAATAATTGTGCTGTTGAAGCCCGTTATTATTTTGGTGGTGTTTATAGGAATTCGTATAAACAAATTGTATCCACTCCCGTAGGTCAGGATAATCAAAAAATTCATTTTGAAAATACAAATACTACAAAATTAGATTCAATTGTCTTCAGTAGTTTGGAAGGTAATATCCAACGAGTTTTTATAGAACTTATTGATTTGCAAGTGCCTATAGTAGAGTTGGGTGCTAATCGTACAATTTGTGAGGGCGATTCTGTAAAGCTGGATGGTGGTTTTACTCCAGGTGCAGTATACGATTGGAGTACGGGTGAACATACAAAAAATATTTGGGTGAAAAACACAGGAAACTATTCATTAACTGTAAAAAACACCTTGGGCGAACGCTCCGATAATGTGTCGGTTACTGTAAAGCCTACACTAACTGTTTCGCTTCCCGACACCATTTATGCTTGTGTGGGCGAAACCGTTACTTTAACTGCTGGAACTGATATTTCAAACTCATACTTCTGGATACCCAATGGACAAACAACTCCATCCATTAAAGTAATCAAAAGTGGCATTTATCAGGTATTGGTAAACAATGGATTTGGTGGCTGTTTTACAACTGACTCTACACGAGTAATTTTTAAAGGTGCAAAAGCACATATTGGTTTTAATCAAGGCGGTATGACTGGCTACAACGATGTGGAAGGGGAACTCTATAAGAAAAACACAAACGGAAAATTTGATATGTTTGTAGCTAAAAATCTTCCTCAGTTTGCAACTTTTGATTCGTTACCAAAAGGAGAATATATTTTAAAAGCTCACTTTGTAAGTTATACATTTGTAGGTACAAATCCATTTATTGACACCTATCACGATGGTAAAACAGAATGGTCGAAAGTAGTTCCATTTACGCTTACTTGCGAAACTGACACTATGTTTAGCTTCACATTGGCTAACAAGCCAACCGGATATGAATTTAATGGAACCGGAGTCATTTCGGGGAAAGTTGTAGTTTCTACACCAGCAGGAGTACGAGCATTTAGGGTTAAGAGCGAAATAGCTGATACAAATGGCGATATACTTATTTTGCTTTATGATGGCAGTGGGAACTTAATTGCAACGACATATCCCGATGCAAATGGAAACTACAGTTTCACAAATCTTCCGGCAGGTAATTATAGCATTGGAGTTGAACGAACAGGATTTACAGTTATGACATTATTTACTACTGCTTTGCCAACGGGCGGAACAGTTTCCAATGCCAATTTTACTGTGGACGAGGATGCTCAATCTATAGTTCAAGGTTTAACTAACGGAATCGCAACTATCTCAAGTGGTAATTTATTACAATTGTCTATTTCCCCGAATCCAATTAAATCATCAGCTAAATTGCTAATTTCTTCTGAAAATGCCGATAATATAACCATCTCGGTTTTAGATTTTACTGGTAGAATATGCAAATCGCTCAATCGGAGTATAGAACAAGGTGTAAATGTAATCACACTAAATAATGACGGATTTTACGGAATTTATTTAGTGAAAGTTTCAACAAGCACAAAAATGATATTTCAACGAGTAATTTTTGAATAGATTTCAAATACAACTAAAATTACTGTTCGCTTCAAATTACTCATCCAATCCTGCCAATTCGGGCATTTGGATGAGGAATTTTTAAATTGAAGTGGTTCATTTATTTGCTTATTGAAATGGAAGGTAATAGAGTATTTAAGTAATGGTCAAAATATAATGTCGCATTTTGTGCCGAAATTATTCAACACAAACGACAAGCGTTCTTTGAGATTCTGAAAACAGAGATATGCATCAAGAGGTATCCAATTATACTTGATTCTACGCCACAATATCTCGATTAAGTTCAATTCAGGAGAATATGGAGGTAAGAAGTATATTAGAACATCTTTTTCTTTCCATTCTTGCATTTTAGCTAAAAACTTTTTCGATTTATGAATTGGTGAATTGTCAAGTATTACCACAGTTTTTTTATTTATTTGTTCAACAAAACTATTCATAAAATCAATAATTTTATCTGTATTGAATGTTGATTCAAGTACTTGTGAAAACAAATGATTCTTTCGAGACATTAACCCAACTACATTTAGAAACCTGCCTTTAGCTGCTGGCAGCAATAACGGTTTGTCCTTTAGTTGCCATGCATACGGTATATTTGGTGTAAGTCCAAAATGACTTTCATCACCAAAATATAGGTCAATATAACCACTATCTTCCAGTTGTTTAAGGTCGTTTATTTGCCCTTGTTTAAGTTCAAACTCGTCCTTGTTACGCTTACGTTTCAAAGAAAGTCGAGCTCTTTTCCATTTATAGCCGAGCATCTTTTAAAAAATTCCGCAAAGTTCTTTTGCAGACTATTATATTATGTTCTTCTTTTAGGAAAGTTAGTATGTTTTTTATGTTCCGATTATGAAGATCTACTTGTTGTTTAATTACTTCCTCAAAACCTTTTAATCGATTTTTTACTCCTCGTCCTGAGGCAATTGAAAGCGAATTAACACCATCTAATTCCCAACTATTGAACCATCGTTCAACTGTTTTACGGTCAATGTCAAAAATCATCGATAAATCTGTTATCGTCCTTCTTTGATGCGAGAGAAGAAGACATTGACTATGCTTTCTAATGGTATTGTTGGTACTAGTTTTGACAAGCAATTCTAATAGCTCAATATCCTCTTTTTTATAGTTTTATATATCTCATATTGAGACAAATATACTAATATTATCCCATATTAGCAAATGAATGGGGCATTATATTATTCCTATTACTTAACACCATTTCAGAAGAAAAAGAAGTAGATCAATTTGAAACAAAAGAAAGACTAATCGCCCAAAAAGCAAAAAAAGCCACAGCAAGTTCGAGTTAAATTTGAAATGTCTTGCAGTGGCTTTTATAGCTTTTTGATAATAGGCAGAGCGGTCACAGTACATTAGTTTTAGCTTTACGGCTAAGAAAAAAGAAGCCGATAAAGTTAAAAACAATGCACTGAAAGTTTATTTTTACAAAAACAAAAATTAGTTGTAGTTTTGTATTTGAAAATCAAACAATGAACAACTAATTTAATGATTGAGATATGACTAAGAAACTACAAATTAGAAACAGCACAGCTGAATTTTTGGTATTTACAAACCAAGCAGGAGAAAACACAATCGAAGTTCGCATCGAGGACGAAACCGTTTGGTTATCGCAAAAACTTATAGCCGTTCTTTTTGAAGTGGAAGTGAATACAATTAACTATCATATCAAAGAGATTTTAAAATCAGGCGAACAAAAAGGGGCAACTATTCGAAATTTTCGAATAGTTCAAATTGAAGGGAAAAGACAAGTTGAAAGAGATGTTGAGTTTTATAATCTGGAAATGATTATTTCTGTTGGTTACCGAGTAAATTCCGACAGAGCCATGCAATTTAGACAATGGGCAACAAATGTGTTGCACGATTTTGCAATTCGTGGTTATGTATTGGACAAAGAAAGACTAAAAAACGGTGCATTTTTTAGTAAGAAATATTTTGATGATTTACTTGCCGAAATCCGTGAAATAAGAGCCAGTGAAAGAAGTTTTTATCAGAAAATAACCGACATTTATGCTACAGCAATGGATTATAGCAAAAATGCTGATACAACCAAAACATTTTTTGCGACAGTACAGAACAAACTGCATTTTGCCATACATGGACAAACTGCTGCTGAATTGATTGTGAGCCGTGCCAATGCTGAAAAAGAACACATGGGTTTAAACACTTGGAAAAATTCACCCGAAGGAAAAATTATCAAAACTGATGTTTCGATAGCTAAAAACTACTTGAAAGAAAAGGAAATTAAATCGCTCGACCGCTTTGTGACAATGTATTTAGATTATGCCGAAGACCAAGCAGAACGAGGTTTTCCAATGACAATGAGCGACTGGGCAGAAAAACTGAATGTTTTCTTGAAATTTAACCAACGTGAAGTACTTGAGAATCCAGGCAAAGTGACATCTGCAATTGCTAAAGCCTTTGCCGAGACAGAATTTGAAAAATACAGAGTAGTGCAAGACCAACTTTTTGAATCAGATTTTGACAAACATATAAGAAAAGAACTGGGCG
>JAIFKQ010000006.1 GCA_020049515.1 Paludibacter sp.
TTGAAATGTTTGGGCTCAATGCCTTTAAACTTTTTGCATCCTACAAAATGGCATTGTTTTTTGTATTTTCCATGTTGTTGGGTGCAGCCTTGCAACTCACTAATATGTACGGTGACACCTTTTTGGATGATTTCAAGAATGTACCTGAATATGCCAATTCATTTGTAATCAAGTATTCAACCATTATTATGTCCATCTCGCAGGTTTCCGAAACACTATTTATTTTGGCAATACCTTATTTTTTGAAGAAATTTGGAATTAAAAAAGTAATGTTAATAAGCATGCTGGCCTGGGTGATGCGGTTTGGATTGTTTGCTTATGGAGATCCTGCAAGCAACTTGTGGATGATAATATTATCCTGTGTGGTGTATGGAATGGCATTCGATTTCTTTAATATTTCGGGCTCTCTTTTTGTGGAAACAAATGACCAATGGTTTTGGGGCAATTTTTGGAAGCATAACAAGTGGCTATATTATTGGTAAATACTTTACTCACAACGGAATGAAAGATTGGCATTCTATTTGGCTCACTTTCGCCATCTATTCCTTAATTGTAGCTATTTTATTTGCTATTCTCTTTAAACACAAGCATGATACAAGTCAAATGGCCGAGGTAAAGCATTGATTAATAGTTTTTCATTAGAGATTAAAAAAGGCATGAGCAGCTAATATCCAATTGTGGATTTCTTTTTATTCTAATCTGAAAACTACTAAATTGCTCGTTTTTAAGCGATTTCAAATCAATAAAATCAATAGGATTTCAGTTGGCTGCAAAATTCAACTTTCGATTTGAGAATTTATATTAGTAAAACTAAAGATTAGGTCTGTTTTGGGGGATTTTATTTTTTTTGTTCTTGTAAAATAATTTCAATTAAACAATTCATATAGAACATGTTCAGTTATGAAGAGTAAAATAGAATTATTTCCAAGACAATGAAAACAACAAGCAACCTTAAATGAATGATTATTGCTAAAATGGAGTGAAATCTTGATTGTTTATAAAAGGTAGGGCATGAAAAAACCGCATTGCCGTTAGTTGAGAAAACTCCTATAGAATAGGATTTGAGGTGTAAGTTTTCGTTGTAATCTGCCGTCCATATAGGATACCCGAAGGTGCAGCCTTTTCCAATCTCAGAACAATGCGGTTAGTTTTTTCTTATGGTGCAAATATAAAGCATTTTTCTCAAAGTAGATATAAATTAATCATATATTATAGTTAAATTTGCGATTGCACGGTTTTTTGTCTATTTCAAAGCTATAGTTGAAATCTGGATTGAAAAAAACGAGGATAAAATTTCGTAATGTAAAAGAAAATAGCTACTTTTGCGGCGTATAAATCGTTGAATTAACACTGAGAGGCAATATGCACTCCTTTTTCATTCAGCAAAACAATACATATATATCGGAATTTGAAAACAATATTACTGAAACAATAAATTATAAATCGTTCATTATTAATTACCAAGCACCATCTTATGTCAAACAAAGACGAAAAAAAACACACCGAATTAGAAAGTGTAGAACATGCATTAACGTCATCTGAAGCATTTATTGAAAAATACCAGAAACAAATAATTTATGTAGTAGGTGCAATTGTATTAGTTGTTTTATTGATTTTATCAGTACGAAATTTTTATTTTAAACCTCGCGAGATTTCTGCTCAAAATGAAATGTATAAAGCTCAAAACTTTTTTGCAAAGGACTCATTTAAAGTTGCTCTCCAGGGAGATGGCATAAATTTTATTGGATTTAAAGAAATTAGTGCAGATTATAGTTTTACTCCGTCTGCTAATTTAGCTGCTGCTTATGCTGGAATATGCTATTATAAGTTAGGTCAATTTGACAATGCGATTAAATATCTTTCTCAATTTGATGCCGACAATAATTATTTTAGTGTAGCTGTAATTGGGTTAACAGGTGATAGTTATGTCGAACTTGGTGAAACGACAAAAGCAATAAGCTATTTTGAAAAAGCTGCTGGTTTTGAAAATGAAGTAATCAGTCCTGTCTATTTGAAAAAAGCAGGATTAGTTTATGAGTCGCTTAAGGACAATGAGAAAGCAGAAAAAAGCTACACTACCATTAAAGAAAAATATCCTAAAAGCCCAGAAGCTGCCGACATTGATAAGTATTTAGCTCGCGTTCAAAAATAAAATTACGACCCATAACATTTAATTTGGGAAACTAATTAGTATTATTTTTTAGGAATTCTTCTATTTACAATTTCTATTTAGCAATATACCAATAAATAATAAGCTACTTCCATAATTTGAAGTAGCTTTTTTATTGATAAAGTAATAATAATGAGTCTGCTCCGATAAGTTTACTTTTAATTTTTTAAACGCTAACGGAGTATTACGCTGGAATATTTCGACATTTCGAGAATCGGAACGTGCCGTCTTGACGGTATGGAACACCCCGAGAATTGGGAGAACGGAAAGACACATCACAATAGCTATCGAGACGAAATGGAACCTACCGATATATTGGTAGTTGATATTCAATATAAATATTTTTTTGCGGCTTTAATACTTTGCATCCCGATAGCTATCGTGGATTGCGTTCAAAAAAACACTTTTCGGAGTGTACTCTATAAATAATTCTCTGAACACGAAACATAAAACACGAAATAATAACATTATGGCTACGCAATATCAAAATCTTTCGGAATATGATGTCGAAACAATGCCCGACAAACAAATTGTATCAGAACAAAAATATGCAATTGTGGTTGCGGACTGGAATCCAAGAATTACGCATACTTTGTTAAAAGGAGCAATTGATTTTTTTATTGACAACGGTGTTAAGGATGACCAAATTAAAGTAGTGCATGTTCCAGGTACTTTTGAATTGACGTATGCTGCAAATCATTTAAAGCATAATTCGATGGGTTGCATCTACGATGCTATTATTGTTTTAGGGTGCGTAATACAGGGCGAAACTCCTCATTTTGATTACGTATGTAGTAGTGTAACTTTAGGAATTACCGAATTAAATTTGCGAAAAAAACCTGAAGTTAATACACCTGTAATTTTCGGGGTTCTCACAACCAACACCTTACAGCAAGCGCTCGATCGTGCTGGTGGAATTCACGGAAATAAAGGTGTGGAAGCTGCATTTACAGCCATAAAAATGGCAAATATTGTTTGGTAGATTCGTTTTTTTAATCTACCTTTGCACAGCTTTTCAAAAAAGGCATGGGCAGTTACCAAAGTGGCCAACTGGGGCTGACTGTAACTCAGCTGTCTTTCGACTTCGGAGGTTCGAATCCTTCACTGCCCACAAAAATCAATTCATAATTGATAATTCATAATTCACAATTAATTATGAATTATGCATTTTAAATTATGAATTATCTTGCGAAAGTATCTCTCCCGATAGCTATCGGGATGATAGAGCATTTATTTTCAATTTAAATGAAAAAGCGTTTTTATTTTCTAACAAAAACAAAATGCGAAAGTAAATGAAAAAGCGTTTTTATTTTCTAACAAAAACAAAATGCGAAAGTAGCTCAGTTGATAGAGCATTAGCCTTCCAAGCTGAGGGTCGCGGGTTTGAGTCCCGTCTTTCGCTCATAAAAAAGAGATACAAAACTTCGGTTCGTATCTCTTTTTTTTGTGAATCTTAGTATGCTTTTTTGAATTTAAACTTATAGAAAAAATAGGATTATCAACTGTGTTTAAAATAAATGCAATGTCAATAGTATCGACTTATCAATAACTTGGAAGTTTATTTTTTTTGAACACCCAATACTTTTGTAAACTGTAGTTGAAAACAATAGATACGAATAAATCAACAACAATTCGACTAATTTTGTAATCTAAATTTAGGAAAGTGCTAATTAAAAAAGTACCTGAAGATTTCATCAGAATGCTGTTCAAAACAACAAACACAAATTTGGCTAGTTGCATTTTTGTTGAACTTTTATATTTGAGGTCTTTTGATTGAAATGACCATGTTTTATTTAATGTAAAATTAACTACCGCTCCAATAATTCCACCTATGGCAATACTTATGGTATAATGCACATGAAATAGCTCGGTTAATATGATCATGATTAGATAATCGACTGCACCACCCATCATTGCCGAAACTTGCGCTTTGCCAAAAATGATAATTTTCTTAAGCATGACTTTCTTGTTTTTTCTTTTCTAGTTCAATTTTATCTTGAATATCAGCTAGTTTTAGTAATTTAATTGTGTCGATAATATTTGAAGCAAACAATAATATACAAGCAATGGAACCTGAATATAAAATGGAACCATTAACTAAAGTTTCCAACACAAGAATGCTAGATATGACAATACGTACTTCAGTGGGTCCGAGTAATCCTGAATCGATAGAGTATTGATTATTAACTTTATACCTTATCATGGTAGTAATCATTTCCCAGCCATACAAAACTACAAATGCAAAACCGATGATTTCCCAAACACCTTTTGCATATATTATAAATCCAAAGCAAATAAGCACAATCCCAATCCAATCGGTAATTACATCGAGTGTAAAGCCGTACCATTTGCGAGGAATATTCCGGTAATAGGCCATTCTGCCATCTAGTGAATCGCCAAACCAACTTATCATAAAGCCTATTACTCCCATTAATAAGAAATTGGGACTAAAATAAGCTGCCAAAACAAAACTCATAAAAACAAGGATATTCCCCAAAAAACCAATTCCTGTAAGCATGTCAGAACTTATCCAATTCGGAATTCGCTTTACAAAATAGGCGATGGTGTTTTGTTCCGAGTTACGTAGGATATTTGTTCGGTTTCTTCCCTGTGAAATGACTTTTACGACTTCCGAAATTTGTTGCTCTTCAGTGTTTTTCATATTTTATAGGTCTAAAAAAATATTTTTAACTAGTCTAATCTCTAAGTTTCTAATTTATTCTTGCCTCAATTCTCTTAAGTTACATCGGTTGAAACAATTTCTAAAGTACAACGTGCTAGATACCGTAAAATAATATAACAACAGAAACTTATTACATGTTTAAATAATAAATAAAATTCGAAGGTGTATTATTTTACAGAAGTATCTGATTTAAGTCCTTTAAAATTATAAAATTTAAACATTGCGATTGTCGTTATTGTTTTTAAATAATTCATTAATTACATGTAAAATAATTTTACTTCCCTCAAAATCAGTAATATAATTGTTATTTTGAAACTTTTTTAATGAGATAGTTTCTAGGTTCCAAAGTATTGATAAAATGAAGATGGTATATATTTATGAATGTATAATATTTGGTTAATTTATTAAATTGAAACATTATTTGATACGCCATTCTTATTTAAAAATGTAAGTAGTCAATAAAATAGCCTATTTATTAAAATATCGATGAGATAGATATTATATAACCTTTTTCGTTCTCTATTTTATATCAATAGCACTTTTTTTCAATTTACTATTCCATCTTTTCTTTATCGTATCTACCACATAATAAACCATTGGCACCAAAAAAACGGTGAGTATCAATGAGGAAAGCAATCCGCCAATAATGACCCATGCCAATCCGTTTTTCCACTCGGCAGCTGTACCTTTTGCCAATGCAATGGGCAACATACCAATGGCCATGGCAAGCGTAGTCATTAAAATAGGGCGCATCCGCTCTTTGCCCGCTGTTATTAATGCTTCCTTAAAATGTTTGCCCTCGGCTTTTAGTTGGTTGGTGAAATCTACAATCAAAATGGCATTTTTTGTTACCAAGCCCATGAGCAT
>JAIFKQ010000072.1 GCA_020049515.1 Paludibacter sp.
CCATCAACGTGGCCTACGACTCCCGCTGGGGACGTACCCACGAAACCTACGGGGAGGATCCCTACCTGGTTTCGCAAATGGGACTGACCTATATTCAGCCGCTCGAAATGGCCGGAATCATTACCACCCCCAAACATTTTGCTGCCAACACGGGGCACAATGGCCAGTTTGGCGATGCGGTCTATTTCTCGGAACGCTTCCTGCGCGAGGTCGAATTTCCGCCTTTCAAAGCAGCCGTAATGGAAGGCAAATGTCGCTCCATTATGCCCGCCTATAACTCCATTAATGGGGTGCCCTGTACTTCCAATAAATGGTTGCTCACCGATGTGTTGCGCAACGAATGGCACTTTGACGGTTTTGTGGGTTCCGATTATGGCGGCGTGCCCGATATTCATAGTAAACATAGAGTAGCCGAAAACTTAATGGATGCAGCCGTTTTGGCCATCAACGCCGGTTGCGATGTGGAAATGCCCGAGGCAACAGCATTTCCCTTTTTGGTGCAGGCGGTAAAAGAGGGTAAAATCTCGGAGTCGGTGATTGATAAATCGGTGCGTAAAATGCTGACCTTCAAATTCCAACTGGGGCTGTTCGAACACCCCTACATCGACCCCAAGGTGGCTGAACAAACCTGTAATTCCGATGCGCACCGCGCCGTTTCGCTCGAAATGGCCAAGCAAGCGATGGTGTTGCTCAAAAATGAAAAAGCTACCTTGCCCTTCTCCAAAAACATCAAAAGCATTGCCGTACTGGGTCCTTTGGCCGACAATTTAATGCTGGGAAATTATGCCCCCTGGGGTATCAAAACAGTCAGTATTTTGCAGGGACTGAAGGACAAGTTGGGAAAAGAGGTGCAAATCAATGTAGAAAAAGGGGTTGAACTCACACAACTTGCTTTGCCCTCTATTACTTCCGATTATTTGTCGTGTATGGACAATGGAAAAGAGACCAAAGGACTAAAGGCGGAGTACTTTAACAACACAAAGCTGGAAGGTACACCTGCCGTGGTGCGCATTGATGCGTCCATCGACTTTGAATGGGGCGAAGGGGTACCGCATCCGTTTATCAATGCAAATCATTTTTCGGTGCGCTGGACCGGGAAATTGAAAAGTCCAGTCACCGGCAAGTATAAATTTGGAATGACCGTGGACGATGGCGTGAAGATTTATTTAGACAACAAGCTGGTGATAGAAGAGTGGCTTGGTGGTCCTGCCCGTTTGCTGGAAACAACTTTTGATTTTGAGAAGGACAAACTATACGATATCAGAATAGAGTATTTTGAAGGGGAATTTGGAGCCACTGCCCGATTGGGTTGGAACACCTTGCCCAATGCCGATATCCCCAAAGCATTGCTGGCGGCTCAAAAATCGGATGCCATTATTATTGTTTGTGGTGCCATGGACGGCGAGGGAAAAGACCGCGCCGACCTCGATTTGACACCTTCTCAAGAGGAACTTATTTCGGCCGTTTCCACCTTGGGAAAACCTTTCGTGGTAATATTGGCCACGGGCAATGTGATTACCATGCAAGATTGGGCGGATAAAGCGCCCGCCATACTCGAAACCTGGTATCCGGGCGAGGAGGGTGGAAAAGCCGTTGCCGACCTTTTGTTTGGTGATGTGAACCCAAGCGGAAAATTGCCCATCACCTTTCCGCGCGTAACCGGTCAAGTACCCTGCTATTACCACAAAGCCGCTATGGGCGCAGGAGCCAGCTTCATCAACGTGGGCAACAGCCCTATGTTCCCCTTTGGACACGGATTGAGCTATACGACTTTCGAATACAAGGAGATGAACATCTCGGCCGAAAAGATTTCGGCCACCGACAGCATCACCGTTAGCACGAACATTACCAATACCGGCAAGGTGGCAGGCGATGAGGTGGTACAACTCTATGTGCGCGACTTGTTTGCATCGATAGTGCGTCCGGCTAAATTGCTGCGCGGTTTCCAACGCATTTCGCTCAAAGCGGGAGAAACTAAAAAGGTTGAATTCAAACTTTCACCCGAAGATTTTTCGATGTGGAACAGCGCTATGAAATGGGTGGTAGAGCCCGGAAAATTTGAAGTGCAGCTGGGAAGCTCGTCGGAAGATATTCGATTGAAACAGCAGTTTGAAGTGGCTGTAAAATAAGTAGTCAGAGGCTTAAAATGTAGATAAAAATGATGGATTGAAAATCCAAAGAATACAAATGGCGGGATTGAAAAAATCCCGCCTACCAGCCCGCAATAGTGTACTTATAATCAGCATTTTTACATGTCCGATAGGACGGGATGTTCCATACCGTAAAAACGGCACTTTCCGATATTCGGAATGTCGAAATACTCCATCGGAATACTCCGTTTGCGTTCAAAAAACTTTAAATATAATATGTCACACAAATCATTTTACTAAAACAAATAACCCAAATAAAATCATTGATAGCTATCGGGATAGTATTAAAAAATATTATGTTGAAAACAAATCTGTTTGAAACCATAAATGAGTAAGTCAATTGTTGACAATTCCTAAATGATTTCAAAAAAAATTTTTTTATTGACAGGGCTTAAATTCAAATTTATTCATTAACTTTGTTACCAAATTCTAAGAAAAATTTCGTGCTGGATACCAACGTAATCCTCCACGACTACAATTGTATTGACAATTTTGAAGAAAATGACATTTATATTCCAATTGTAGTGCTCGAAGAGCTTGACCATTTTAAAAAAGGAAACGAACAGATTAATTTCAATGCGCGGAAATTTGCACGGGAATTAGACTTGATTGCCAATAATAACCTTTTCTTGAAAGGGGCTAGTTTAGGCAACGGTAAAGGCAAATTATTTATCCTTACCGGTGGTGAATATCCCGATATAATTGCCAAGTCGTTTATCGAAAAAACACCCGACCACCGAATTTTGGCTGCCACTTACATGCTGCGGGAAACGAAAAAAAGCAATAAAACCATTCTGGTATCGAAGGATATTAACCTCCGCATGAAAGCCCTTTCGCTAGGTATGGAGGCAGAAGATTATATCAACGATAAAGTGACAGACATCAACGTTTTTGCGAAAAACCACGAAGTGTACGAAAATGTGGCTCCCGAACTGATTGATAAATTATACGCTGGAGGGGGTGTTATTCCGGTGGACGAATTGGAATTTCAAGCAGACATTGAACCGCAATCATGTTTTGTACTTAAAAGTATTCGATCCAGCGTATTAGCTCGCTACAATCCGCAAACGGGCATGGTGAAGCGGGTGGACAAAGAGCGCTGTTTTGGTATTGAACCGCGCAATGCGGAACAAGCTTTTGCCCTAAACGTATTGCTCGACGAAGATGTGAAATTGGTGGCCTTAACGGGCAAATCGGGAACCGGCAAAACACTGTTGGCATTGGCGGCAGCACTGCAAAAAAGCGAAATTTACAAACAAATAATGTTGGCGCGCCCCATAGTAGCATTGAGCAACAAAGACTTGGGATTTTTGCCCGGCGATGAGAAACAAAAAATTGCACCTTATATGCAACCGCTTTTTGACAATTTGAATGTGATTAAACACAATTTTTCGTATCAGGGAAAAGAAATTCGGCTAATTGATGAAATGCAGCACAACGACCGGCTGGTTATAGAGGCGTTGGCATACATTAGGGGACGAAGTTTAAGTGATACATATTTCATTGTCGATGAAGCTCAGAATCTGACTCCGCACGAAGTGAAGACCATTATTACACGTGCCGGAGAAGGAACCAAAATTGTTTTTACTGGCGACATAGAGCAAATAGACTCGCCCTATCTGGATATGCTTTCCAACGGGTTGGTGTATATGATTGACCGCATGCATGGACAAAGTGTGTTTGCCCACATCAATTTGGTCAAAGGAGAACGCAGCTACTTGTCCGAATTAGCCAGCGATTTGTTGTAAAAAAAAAACAGGCAATACAAACTGCATTTTTTATGATTGCTGGCTTGATTAATAACAGCTTGATGGTTCGTTCGCTTCATTTTAAAAAGAGAACAGCCTAGACAGGGATAATTATCAGTGCATCAGGGCTTCCGTTTTTTATTCATGAAATAGGCTTGTTATTCCTTTTCTTGAATACCATTAGTACTATTCCATACTGTATTTTTGTGTCTATTGATTTGCTTAAACTACGAAACCAAAATAATTAAACAATGAAAACAATCGTATATTTCTATTCCCACAAAGGCAGCAACCGATATTTGGCACACCGAATTGCTAAAGATTTAAACTGCGAAATCGAAGAAATTAAACCTCGGTTAAGTTCACAACTTTTGATGCTGATGAAATTAAATTTGGGAAACAGAAAACTCAAAACAAACATCGTAAATTACGAAAGAGTTATACTGTGTGGTCCAATATGGATGGGACAACTTATTGTTCCGCTGAAAAATTTTGTAATAAAGTACAACTCAAAAATCAATAATCTAATATTTGTAACTTGTTGTGGAAGTACTTTCGATAAAAAAGACGAAAAATTCGGGCACAACCTTGTATTTAACGAACTGAAAACGCTTTCTGGCACCAAATGCTCTCACTGCGAAGCATTTCCTATAGCATTGGTGCTGCCCGATGAACAAAAAGAAGATAGTGATGCTTTTATGAAAACCCATTTGAACGATCAAAATTTTAATGGCGAAATAGTTGAGATTTATACGAAATTTATTCATACAATTAAAGTACTCTAATTTTGGAACCTAATCATTTGATAGTATATATGAGTTCAGTATTTCAACATTAAGTCTCCGTCCAACCTGATATGTAATTAATTAGATGTTTGAAAGTTGGGCGTTGCTCCTAGGTGGGATTTATGTTTAACTGCGATAGCCATCGGGGACCACTCTTAGTATTTTTCGGCCTGCAATACGTCTTATATTTGTAAAAACGAATTGCCTTTGTGGGAGTAAAAAAATGGAAAGAGAAATGAACATACAGCATCGCATAACAGGAGAAGTCTCATTTGTAACTGATGCGGTGGGTTGATTGGGTAGATATATTTTCGCGTCCTATTGTTAAGCATATCATTATTCAATCAGAAACTGAACTATATCCACTAGAACCGAGTGATAGCAGAGAAAGTAAACAATGCAGAACATTACCACTATAGTTCGGCCATTGACTATGATGGAGAAAAAGGACTGTTGAAAGTGATGGTGGTTTGAGCAAAAGAATGGATAGCTATCGCGGATAGAAAAAAAATCCCGACAAAGCGACGCTCAGCAGTAGGAAAAGGAATGAGGGGTATCCGGTAGAACGGCGAAGTAGCCCGCAAGCCGCAAATTCGCAATGTCCTCTGGCATTACCAAGCATTTTAAAACAACAATTTAGTACAAAAGATGAATGATATTATTGATAAAATAAGGAATCAACTTGAAGAAAGCATTGACGTCAAGACAAAAGAAAAAAGTCAAACATTCTTTAAAGAAAAGATTGAGTTTTATGGAGTAAAAGTACCCATTGTCAACAAAATCAGCATGAATAGTTTTAAGGATATAGAAGCATTAGATAAAGAAGATATTTTTAGACTAATTGAAATTCTTTGGCAATCTGGAAAACTTGAAGAATCATTCATTGCATGCAATTGGACTTATTCGCTTCGAAAAAAATTTCAACCAAACGATTTTGTTATATTCGAAAGTTGGATTGATTTATACATAAATAATTGGGCATCATGTGATACATTTTGTAACCATTCAGTTGGTGAATTTATTCAAATGTACCCCGACTTCTTAATGGAACTAAAAAAGTTTACAAAATCAAAAAATAGATGGATGCGAAGAGCTTCCTCTGTTTCTTTAATAATTCCTGCAAGAAAAGGATTGTTTCTGGACACAATTTTTGAAATTGCAGACAATCTGTTACTTGACAAAGACGATTTGGTACAAAAAGGTTATGGTTGGATGTTAAAAGCCGCGAGTGAATCACATCAACAAGAAGTGTTTGATTATGTAATGAAAAAAAAATCAATTATGCCTCGGACTTCTTTACGGTATGCAATAGAGAAAATGCCAAAAAATCTTAGATTAATGGCAATGAAAAAGTAACATAATTCAAATGTGGAAAATAATCAAAACAAACCCAACGAAAAACATATCGCATATTGCGGAGTGGTAGAACCCGGAAAATTTGAAGTGCAGCTGGGAAGCTCGTCGGAAGATATTCGATTGAATCAGCAGTTTGAAGTGGCTGGGAAATAATACTAACCTTCTAGCCCGACGACGCGAAAAACGCTTCACTGAACAAAAAATGATACGACGGGGAACGGGGGATTGAAAATCCCAAGAATACAAAAGGCGGGATTGAAAAAAAACCCGCCTGCCAGCCCGCAATATTGTACTTATAATTAGCATTTTCACATGTCCGATAGGACGGAGGATTGAAGCAAAAAAAAAGATAGACACGAAATTTATGAACATATATCAAGTCGACTCATTTACTTCTGTTAGATTTAAAGGAAACCCAGCAGGCGTATGTATTTTGGACGAATTCCTAGAAACAGAAATGATGCAATCAATTGCAGCTGAAATGAATTTGTCTGAAACAGCATTTGTTGAAACAAGAGAAGAAATCTTTAAAATAAGATACTTCACCCCAACTCAAGAAGTTCCGTTGTGTGGTCATGCAACATTAGCAAGTGCTCATATTCTTTATGAATTAGGGATTATTCCGACAAACAACGAATTTGTATTTAGAGCTAAAGAATCTGACCTGACAATTTCATATACAGACAATTGGATTAAAATGGACTTTCCTGCATACAAACTGATAGAGAAAGAAATATCGACAGAATTTTGTGAAATTATTGGAATTAAACCTATTGAATTGTATGAAAGTGACAATAAATGGATTGTAGCCAGAGTTGAAACTGAAAAAGAAGTGCAAGAGGCGACTCCCGACTTTGGAAAAATTCAAGAAAAAAATATGGGATGGGTCATTGCCGTAACAGCTAAACGTGAATCTTCAGATTTCGACTTTGTAGTTCGAGTGTTTTGTAATCCGATAAGTGGAATTACAGAAGACCCGGTAACTGGTGCCGCAAATTGTATTTTAGTGCCTTTTTGGAACATGAAACTAGGAAAGACAAATTTCAAATCAAAACAATTATCGAAACGAACAGGCGAATTAAAAACCGTATATAAAGGCGACAGAGTCGAAATCTTTGGACAAGCGAAAACTGTATTTCGAATCGAAATGATTGAATAACAATCCTCGTTAGGCGGCATTATAAAAAAAGAAAAAGATGCAAACAAATCAAGTCGAAACTATACTGACTAATTTTCCGACAATTCAAACAAAACAACTTGAACTCGTGAAAATTACTCAATCCCGTCCTACCGGATATACCCTTCATTCCTTATTGAAATATTGGACGCCGCGTTGTTGGGATTTATTTCTATCCTCGATAGCCATCGGGACCAACTTTTGTATTCTTAGTCCCGATAGCTATCGGGATGCGATCCGTTCTTTAAAAAACAGATTTGTTTATCGGATTGCAAATCCTCATAGTATAAAGGGTGGGAATAGAAATAAATCCCACCCACGTGCAACGCCCATCTTCTGAACATCTAATCAGTTACATATCCGGTTGGACTGGGTTAGAAATAAATCCCACCCACGAGATACGCCCATCTTCTGAACATCTAATAAATTACATATCCGGTTGGACGGGGGAAGCATACCTTATCGTCCATTTTGCATATTTCTACTTTTTTAATCCAAAAACACTGTCGGTTAAATGTGTGTTTTTTGTCATCTTGGAGACTAATGAATCGTTGATTGTAATGTAAAAATCAACAAGTTTCGTGGGTCTAGTTTGGTTCGTTTTGCGAGTTTTTGATTCAATTGGGCTTGGTGATAAAAGCCCAGACACATGATTTTCAGAAGACACTTTTATATATGTAGAATCTTTGCGATTATAAACCCAAATATAGAAAGGAATTGTACCTATATCATCTTCACTATGACCCTGCCATAAATTACTATCAATTATTTGTTTTGATTTATTTGGCAATACACAACAAATCTGGTCTTTTATAGTGAGCATGTCAAAATTATAATCAAGACATATTAAGTATTCATTATTAGTATTGTTGTCTACATAATAATTCGCTTGTAAATACCAATCATCTTCACAGGACGACAAAATAAACAAACAGATGGTCACAATAAACAGTTTCTCAATTGTCTTATTCATCTTTAAAATATAATAAGGTTGTATTTGTCAATAATTGTAGTAATGCTTTGACTTAAAGCTGTATTCCCTGCATAAACATTCAATAGCAATTGTTTGTATTCGGAAAATGTTTTAGCTGTTAGACATTTTTCCATATTGTTGGTACTACAACCTGCGGAATTAAGCTTGTCATTCATTTCTCTATATTGATTTGGAAATTTTTCATATGCCCAATCTCTAGATAAATATGTATTTGGCATTTTCCATGCAATATAATTTGCCCATCCTTCCACCAAGGCAATTTGCTCCCAATTTGAGTCACCTCTTTTCCCATAGCTCCCTTTGCCCAAAGAGCTAATACTGTGACCCACCTCAGTCCCTACAACGCCTGACCAGTACGATGAGCCAGCCCAATATCCATTCTCGTTCATAACCCTTTGTACGTTTGAAGCATAGGATTGTTCGTACCCAAAACGACTGAAATAATGGACGACAAAGCAAGAGAAGCATACCTTATCGTCCATTTTGCATATTTCTACTTTTTCAATCCAAAAACACTGTCGGTTAAGGCTGTATTTTTAGTCATCTTACTTAACAAAGCATCATTAATAATATAGGTAAATTCAGTAGTGTAATTTTGACTATTATGTTTTCCATTCTTTCCTTTTTCTTGTAATAGATTGTCAATGTAAATAATGTTCTTTATTCCATTTTCTTCAATCTTGTAATTTGTACATACAATATATGTTGAATCTAATGGATTATAAAACCAGAGTTTACTATAGTAGTATTCCGGTCCAATCGTTGGCCCTGTTGAATATGTTGATACAAGAATATTTGATTCGTCTGCCAATACAGTATCCATACGATTGTCTGTTGTAATAGGTCCCAATGGATATTCACAATAAATTAATATCTTTTGTTTTGTTTCATTGCTAACTGTTATATTTACAGAATTATAACATGCAGGGTCGCATGAAGAGTACAGAATTGATATGAAAAATATGCAGAAAAGTTTAATTGCTTTATTCATAGGATTTAATTTCGTTATTTAGCATGTAATAAGACAAAGGGAGACATGTTGAGAAAAAACCGTTGCCTCCCTTTTTCTAAATTACTTCAAGTAATACTTCTTGAATTTTGACAACATATTATAATCTTTTGGCATTTGATTTATCAACTCATCAGTTATTGAAAAGTAGTCGTGTTGAACAATAACTTCATGGTCACCCTCAACCTTGCTTTCATAAGATTTTTGTAGAATACTGTCCAAGATAGGATTGTCAATATACTTTTTTGTAATTAAATGTACTGAAGTAGTATCTTTAAAGTTATAGAGGACTATAGAGTCAACATTAGGACATTTACTCACATCAATCAATCTTCCTGCTTCCTGCTTTTCCCGCATAAAACTTGAGTTTTTATTAGCATATAAATCTACGCTATCAACAGACTTTTGTGAATCAAAAACTAAAAACAAATCATAGTTTGTTTTATTTTCAACATCGATTTGATATTTGTATAGTGTTTTTTCACAACTCACCAAAAGCAAGCAAATAATTAAACAAAATAACTTATTCATGTATTTTTACTTTTTCGGTGATTAATTCTTTTTTGTCTGGGTAAATCTGAATTAAATTATCTCTAAAACCAGCAAGAGTTCTTGATGTTAAACATTTCTCCATATTGGGATGCGAGCAACCATTTATAGCCAAAATCCGAAATAAATCTCCAGAAGAGATAGCAATAGTTGAATAATTTGAAAATGTATATGGATTATTGTATTTATCATAACCTAAAGAATTATAACCTAAATATTTATTTGACATTATCCATTCTTCGTAATTTGCCCAACCTTCAACCAAAGCGACTTGCTCCCAATTGTTATCACCCTTTACACCGTAAGAGCCATTCCCTGCTATATTGTGTCCAACTTCTGTGCCTACTAAATGACTCCAGTAATCAGAAGCAACCCAATGACCCTTATCAATTTGTACACGTCTGAAATTTGATGCGTGGGTAAGTTCGTGCCACAAAGTTGAACAGTATTTGTTTAAATATGTTTTGCGGTTTGCATCGATTTTTGTTTGATTTGTCTTATCTGCTTCGAGCAAGTCAGTTTTAGGATCTTTCTTTAGATTCCCACCTGATAATAAAACGTCTGGTAATGAATTTAGAAATGCCATATATGCAACTGTATATGGAGCCGTAGCTCCTGCAGTAAAAAAGGCAGAAGTGAAAAAACTTGCAAGAATTGATGTAGTAAGAGTGTTTGTATGAACTTGAAATAGTGGTGCACTGCTACTTCCACCCTCGAAGCCGTCACGTAAAGCAAACTGCAAATGGGATGATGGACGGGTTAACCCCTCTTTGTCACAAATAGTTATATATTCGTAAATCGCATTATTAGTAACACAAGCATCCCAAGCATCGCTTGCAACATCAATTGTGGCATCATAGTTATCCTTGCTTTGTACCCCTAAACAATGTTTCTGTACCCAAAGACATGAACCCCACAACCATACACGGTCTAAGTCCCAACTGTTTTGTTGGTTTTTTGTTCTTCCAGTGAAATAAATGGTATGTATTGGATCCAATAAATATGATTTGTCAGATTGGTAATAACCATTCTCATCAGTAAATGCATGACCCCAATAAAACCATGTAAGAAAATGCATTTTTATACCCTTTATCGGCGTTTCAATTTCGGAAGAAGAAGTAGATACATCTCCGCTCTCGTTCATGGTATGATAACCTTTTACTTTCAAAGTACCACTCGGAAAATAAAAGGTAGCTAAGGTAATTGTTTTCCTAAATATCTTGATTGTGAGATAGGTTCTAGCTTTTTGCATACCCGACACATTGTTGGTATAGGTGTTTTTATCTTTGCTATCTTGTTTTAAGTTACCAGTTAAATACAACGACACTGATTGTAAAACTCTTAAGGCTTCGTTATTGTTTTGTCCTACAACACTCTTTGCTTTTTGAATTCCGTTTTCTCCAGTTTCAGTTTCTACGGAATAATATGGGCTATTTTCGAGTATAAATAGTTCTTCCAATACTTCGTACTCAACACCCGCATGTGGTTTGTAACCAACAGGCACACGGGTATACAGCCAAGTGTACTGACCTGTAACAGTTGGGTCTATGTAGTACTCACCAACTTGTTTTAACTCATAATCGAGAGGGAAGTCGAACAGCGTTAAAGTTGTGTCGTTCATTAATGTACGATACTCAGCACTATCTTTTGGCAGGTACCTAACGTATAAATCCGTTGCTGATATTTCAAATTCATTTAAGGTACTCGGTGCTCGCATACTTCCATTAAGTGACTCCGAATTAGCCAATAGTGAGTCTAATGCAATTTGCATATTTTCAACACTGAATGGATTGTTTAGTTGTTTCCCAATTATAATCGGTTGTGTTTGTCGATTGATATTGTCTACAGTTGTCGAAGTGTTTGAATCTTGTAAGTTCTTGTCAAGTTCATTTTTCTCACACGAAGCCATCGTAAACACCACAAGCGCAAAGATATATATTATTTTCTTCATTCTAAATTTTGTTTGCGAATACTTCGATTTCTATTTATTTCTCCAAGCATTCAGTTTATTACTATTTGTATTGAGCTATAGTTTTTTATCAACTAATATTGACTTTCGAGAGCTGATTTTAGCACCTTTCTCCCGCATAGTTATTTAATTCACGATATTTATTTTTACCTTTGTATCCTCCTTTCTTTTTTAGTGAGTGATAGGGCGGAAGTCAGAGCACCGTTGTGCCAACAATTTATGATCTGACTCCGCCTTTATTCTATTTTGATTTAAACC
>JAIFKQ010000092.1 GCA_020049515.1 Paludibacter sp.
TTTTTATGCAAAAACCATCCATTCCAAAAGGAACACGCGATTTTACGCCACAAGAAATGGCCAATCGGAATTATATTTTCAATACCATTAAAGAAGTTTTTCGTCTTTACGGTTTTCAACAAATAGAAACGCCAGCCATGGAAAACCTATCTACTTTGATGGGGAAGTATGGCGAAGAAGGTGATAAATTGTTATTCAAAATACTCAATTCGGGAGATTTTATTTCCGGAGCGAATGATGCAGAGTTATTGGACAGAAATAGTACAAAATTGACCAATAAATTTTCGGAAAAAGGCTTGCGATATGACCTCACGGTTCCTTTTGCACGCTTTGTGGTGCAACATCAGAATGAGATTAGCTTTCCATTCAAGCGCTACCAAATTCAACCCGTTTGGCGAGCGGATCGACCACAACGTGGACGTTACCGAGAATTTTATCAATGCGATGTGGATGTAGTAGGAAGTGATTCGTTGCTTAATGAGCTGGAATTGATACAGATAGTGGATGATGTATATCGCCGCTTGAGAATAAATGTGTGTCTGAAAATCAATAACCGTAAAATTCTTTCGGGAATTGCAGAGATTATTGGTGAAGCCGAAAAAATTACCGATATTACTGTTGCCATTGACAAAATGGACAAGATAGGCTTGGAAAAAGTGAACGAAGAAATTGCCTCGAAAGGAATTTCTGCCGAAGCAATTGCTAAACTGCAACCGATTTTAAAATTGAGCGGAACAAATACCGAAAAGCTGAACCAATTGAAAACTGTTTTGGCCGATTCTGAGATTGGAATGAAAGGAGTTTCGGAATTGGAAACCATTTTTGGACTTTGCGAAGCCATGAAAGTGCAAACCAAAATTGAACTTGATTTGACTTTGGCGCGAGGGCTAAATTATTACACCGGAGCAATTTTTGAAGTAAAAGCACTGGATGTGGAAATAGGAAGTATCACTGGTGGTGGTCGTTACGATAATCTAACGGGTGTATTTGGTTTGGAAGGTGTATCTGGAGTGGGCATTTCGTTTGGTGCCGACCGCATTTATGATGTGCTCAATCAGTTGAAACTATATCCTGAAACGTCGGTGGAACAAACACAAATTCTATTCGTAAGCTTTGGCGAAAAGGAATTGCTATATTGTCTGCCTTGGCTTAATGCATTGCGCAGCAAAGGAATAAATTCCGAAATTTATCCAGAACCTGCCAAAATGAAAAAGCAAATGACCTATGCCGACAATAAGAAAATCCCGTTTGTGGCCATTGTAGGCGAAACAGAAATGAATACGGGCAAAGTGATGCTGAAAAATATGAAAACAGGAATGTGTTGACAGGTTTCGCGTTTCGTGTTCCGTGTTCCGTGTTCCGTGTTCCGTGTTCCGTGTTTCGTTTTTCGTGTTCAGCACATTATTCCTGAATATATATTGTAATTAAAAAATGCCCCGAAAAGTTTCATCTTTTCGGGGCATTTTTTCTTAAATAGTAATTAGTCAATGATTAAATAGTAAATTAAATAACGGCTTCCACATAATAATAAATTAGAAATCCCGCCACTACTAATTTGGAAATTGTACCGAGCAAAAATCCCACAAACGCACCAAATCCAGCGCGAATAGCCTCGTTGCTGGCTTTTCCGGCTAGCATTTCTCCAATTACTGCTCCAACAAAAGGGCCAAGAATGATTCCCCAAGGGCCAAAGAATAAGCCCAAAATCATTCCTATCATACTTCCCCATACTCCGTATTTGCTTCCACCAAATTTTTTTGTTCCCCAAATAGGTATTATGTAATCCAATAGTTGAACAGCAATAACCGCTATACCCCAACCAATTAGAAACTCCGACGAGAATTGTACTTTGGGGCTAAAATGTAAAAGTAAAATACCAATATAGCTCAGTGGAACACCTGGAATAACAGGTAGGATGCAGCCTAAAAATCCAATAATTAATAGAATTCCAGCCAAAACGATGAGTAAGATCTCCATGTTTGTAAATTGTTATGAGTTTTAAAATTATTATTCTGTTATAATTATAGAATGCTTTTTTTTCTTGTTTGTTCATTACAATGGTTCGTTATAAAATAATATTTTTTGAACGCAATCCACGATAGCTATCGTGGATTGCGTTTACTCTTTTAAAATGAATATAGTCTATTACACTCAAAAATCATGGTTAAACAATTGAATATAATTATAATAGGCGTTTTTATAACGAATCATTGCATTAAGTATTCAAATTTATAGTTTATGTTAAGTATAACTGCTATTATTTCCTAAATATAGCCAGATGATTTTAGTGAAAAGATGATATTTTTGGGCTTCATAGTTTTATTATTGAATTGAAATATACACTTTTAGACTAAATTGTTGTTTCTTTGATTAGAATAATATACCTTTGTCATCAATTTTTTTATTGATAAAAATAACTATGAATAGCAAAATACCTGAATATTTATACGATAAAAGTAATCTTATTCGATTGATACTTCTCACTGCATTTTTTGCCTTGTTTTTTATCAATGTATTTCAACCTTTTGGCTCACGAGGCTGGTATCCACATATTTCTGATTTTAAATACATCTTTTTCTCTAGCTTAATAATTCTCACGGGTATGTTGGTGGTAGTTGTGAGCCGATTTATAATGTTTGCTTATACTAATAAATACAAAGTTATAAAGTATTGGCAATATGCACTTTGGGTTTTAGCAGAAATTTTTGCTATGTCAATGTTTTATTCCTTGTTTTCAAAATTTATCCCCGAAGAAGGCTTGAATCGTGATTTTTGGGTTATTTTTAAGCAATCTGCTGTAAATACAAGTTTGGTGCTTTTGCTCCCTTATGCTATACTTTGGTTGTATTTTTCGTGGCGCTATAAAAGTAATTTGTTGCTAAAAATGACACAGGATGAGAACATTCCAATTATACCTAAAAAGAATCTGATTGCTTTTCCTGATGAAAAAGGTGAATTGAAAATTACGATTGTACTCGAGAATTTATTATATATTGATTCTTCTGAAAATTATGCAACAATCCATTATCTAAATAAATCTAAAGTTTCACACTTTCTAATTCGTAATTCATTGAAATGGATGGAAAAGAATTTAACTATTGATAGTCCCTTGGTTCGCTGTCATCGTTCTTACATTGTAAATTTGGATAAGGTAAAAGTATTTCGAAAAACTAAGGATGGGTTTTTTTTGGAACTAGACGCTGAAAATACGTCAGATATCCCCGTTTCCAAAACCTATTATGAAAGGGTAAAGACAAAATTTTCAAAGTACTCTGTATAATAAACAGATAACCTTGTTCTTAAATGGATAAGGAGTCCACTTCCAAAACTCATTTATCAAGCTATGGTGATATTCAAAGCAAAAATTCTTATAATTCTTTAAATATCGAAACGCGAATCTCGAAATGCGAAATGCGAAACCCGAAACACATGAACTGTCATCATGGCATCAAACGATATTTTAGATAAGAAGCCTTATAAAATTGGCATTGCACTTAGTGGGGGTGGTATTAAAGGTTTATGTCATGCTGGGGCTTTGAAAGCGTTGGAAGAACGAGGCATAAAGCCCGACATTCTTTCGGGAGTTAGTGCCGGTGCGGTGGTAGGTGCTTTGTATGCCGACGGACATACTCCCAATCAAATTGCAAAGTTATTTGAAGATGTCACGCTAAGAAATATGACCAAAATGCATATTCCAGATGGTGGTTTTTTTCGAATTGATGTTTTTCAGGATTTTTTATCTAGCACATTGAGAGCCAAAACTTTTGAGGAATTGTCAATACCAATTCGGGTGGTTGCTACAGACCTAGACAATGGTAAAAGTGTTGTTTTTACATCTGGTAATTTAGTGGATTCGATAGTTGCCTCGTGCTGTCTTCCCGTACTTTTTAGTCCTAAAATTATTAATGGCGTTTATTATGTTGATGGTGGAGTTCTTAAGAATTTTCCTGTTTCAACAATACGGAATGATTGCGAAAAGGTGATAGGTATTAATGCTACCGTAAAACCAACTGATGAGTTCAAATTAAGTATTTTAAACGTAGCGTTACGGTCGTATGAATTGATGTTTAAAGCCAATATTTTGCACGATAAGGAATTGTGCGACTTACTTATTGAGCCTTTGGATATGGGGCATTATACCACTTTTGATAGTGATAAAGGGAGAGAGATTTTTGAAATGGGGTATAAATCGACTAAGAAGTTGCTTAAAAATAAATTGGAAGAAAAAACGAGTCAGTTCTGAACCCATATTTTCGGTACTTTTCTAATGTTTGGATGGGCTTTGTATAAAAAGTCATTACTATATATGTGATTGAATATCAACAGTATTGTTATTTGGACATATCTTGGACAGAAAATGAGCTAACTATCGATTTATTTATGATATTTTTAATTCAATTGTACCAATGCTGTTTTTGATATGCGCAGTTAATTAAATCACAAAAACTGACAATTCTCCATCCATCTCAACAGCTTTTAGTTTTCAATCGCATCAAGTACTTATATCCTCCATATATTAATGCCATTGTGGATAGTAATAACCATCCATCTCCTACAGGTATTGGGTCACCCAAGTCTCCATCACCAGGAGGTATTTCGTCGTTGGTAGATTTTTGCATGCTGTTTTCAGTTATTCCAATAGATGAATTAATTGCTTTTAAGTCTGAATTCATAGCTAGAAAACCGTGTTCGGATTTTGTTTTGTTGCTTGCCGCTTGTTCAATAATTGTAGATACTTCACTTTTTGATGAAGTCAATTTACTTATTGCAAGTGAAATGTCTGAATATTCATTGTTCTGCATATCATTCAAGTTTTTATGCGTCGAATAAGTGTCATAAAAGATTGATGGTACATAATTGTTTGTTGTGGTCTCAATTTCGAACTTGTTTGCTGCGTATTCATTATCATTGTTTAAGGCATAGTTTGCTGTAAAGTTACCTTTATTTTCGGATTCATAGTTTCCCGTTTGGGCACCTATAGAGCTCAGAATACCAACCTTTTTATAGCTAGGAATTTTTGCAAAGTTTTTCGATGATGAATTCTGTCTAAGTTCTACGGTTGTAAACATTTTATTGTAAATCGTAGCAATGTCTGACTCTGAATTTTGCTCATTGGTCCATTTTGAAGCATTGAGTAAAATATATACAAGGCCAAAACCTATTAAAAAATAACTTATATGGAGATTGGAATTAGACTTTCTCATAGTGAGGATTTGTTAAGGGTAACTTTTTCGGTTATTTCCATATTTTGTGTTTTTGCTTTTGCAATATAATACCCTTGAGGCAAATTAGTGACTATTGTAGTAATTCCGAAGGGATTAATACTGTCCACCTGTATTATCTTACCATTTAAATCGTACAAAGTAAGTTTCCCCTGGTGAGCGCCAAAATTATGCACTATCACTTTGTTTTGTACCGTAAATAGTTTTATTCCGTTTGTGCTTATGGCATCGTTTTTTGTCACTCCGCCAGTGGCAGTTACAATTTTGAAACGTTTTTCGGGCATTGAAGATGGATTTGCATTAAAGTTATATTCTGTTCCCGAAACACTTATGTCGGTAGTTGTGTTGCTGAGTAAATCTATCAAATACAAAGCTGAGTAAGCACTTTCCAAGTTATGATGAGTAAACGAAAGCGTATATTCTGTATCTTCGCCTGCTTGAAATGCTAAATCAGTATTATTTATGTCGTTTACCGAATTTATTTGGTAATTTCCATCTTCCTCTATGGCATAAAGTTGAGGGTTTAATGCCATTCCAAGTTGTTTTCGTCCATCCCAGCCATTGTCAAAATTACGAGAGCAGTTTTGATTTGTAAATATCCACGCTCTATCACTAAATCTTGTTCCTTTTACATCTATTATTGTTAGAACTTGATCTTCTGAAGTTTCCTTTTTTGCTCGTTGAGCGGTTGTGTTTTTTTGAACAGAACTGTATGGGATTCCAAAAGTATGATTACCTGGTGTAACCATGTCTTTGATTAGAAACCCTTGCATTGAAGGTATTTGACCAGGAATATCAAACGAACCAGCAAACATTTTTGGACAATTAATATATTGACCAGGGATAAAACTTACATCATAGTTACCCCCGTTTTCAAAATAATCGGCGTTACTTCCAGTGTTAAATAAATAGACCGAATTTTCAATTTCTGTGCCAAATGATAATTGAGATATTTCTACAGCGGCAGTATAAGCATTGGCGAAGAGATATTGTCCCGCAACAGTTGTCCCGTCTTTTGAATCTAAGGTTGTGGAGAAATCTCTGTTTTCCAACACTCCTGCAAACGGAATCGTTTTTGTAGCTGCTTGTGTAATTTCATATCCTTTGAAAGAGGATAAAACAGAGTCGTTTTTTTGAATTACCCAAGCTGAGGTAGGATTATTCCATCTGCGTACATAAGAACCGTTGAAAGTGCCTAATGCTTTAATGCTCCGTAGTGGAATTCCAAAGTACTGCCAACGGTAATTGTTTGCACTTGTGGTGCTGCCAGCAGGATTTAATATCGTTGCTTTGTCGAACATTTCCACGGTGGCCGAAACTGGTGATTCCAAAGCATTGTTGTAGATAAGCGACCCATTGGCAACAGATCCATCTACACTTGCTTTTATTAGAATTCCAGAAGTGGAAGTGTTGCTGATGGTCCCTTCCACATTCATCAATTTTTCTGTTGGTATAGTAAGTGTTTTTCCTGTATTCACAGTTAATATATGATTTACAGTAAAATCGGTATTCATTGATACTCCAGCAGTATTGTTTATTGTTAAATCATATACTTTGGCGTTTAGAAACACACTGTTGTTCAATGTTTGAGCAGAGGTGCCACTGTAAGTTACGTTGGGCGTGTAGGTCATTGCATCTAGTTTTCCAGACGTGGCAGTAATTGTATTCAAAATGTCAAGCGTACCATTTAAAGATACGTTGGCTACGTTATTAATTAATAAATTATAAACGGATGAAATTGTAGCTGCTGGAATCGATTGAGCAGATGTACCTGCAAATTCTACCGTTGAACCAATTGCAGAAGCATCAATTTGAGCACCATTGGTGAAATTGATATTTGCATTTAAAGTTAATTTATTGCCATTTGTAACTAATTTATAGGTGTTCTGTGCGTTAGTAATATCGCCAATTATCCTATTTGCATCCAATAGGCAATGATTGTTGGGTATGGTAGCGAATTGAACGTCGGACCCATTCGATGGTACAGCACCGCAAATCCAGTTGCTTGCAGTACCATAGTTAGTATTTGTATTTCCTTTCCATACATAAATATTTTTTTCAAATGCACCCATTTTAGGTGTAGCTTGGCGTATTAATCCATTAAAATCTGTTGTAATTCCAGTTCCAGAAGTACTTGGCAATATAGCAGCACTAAAATAACTTTCGGGAATGACTCCTCCCGGATTGTCAAATAGCGCATCTGTGTTTAGGCTTCCAGCATCTTGGCCTGTGGCCGTTATTATTTCTGCCAAGGTCGTTTTATCTCCTGCAGCAACACTAGCAAGTACGCTGCTTGTTCCATTCACAAAGTAATTGTTGAAATTATTTGTCAAATTTGTTATGCCTGCTATTTTTGCCGCATAATGTTTTCCAGTACTTCCATCCGAACGCGCATTTGTAAAAATATTATTTCTATAATCGCGGATAGAAGCACTGGCATTATTAAATATAGCATGGGAGCTTGTTGTAGCCCCAGAAGTTACTGTACCCCCAATATATACGGTATTGAAAAATATATTATTGCCAGTAGTACTTTGGTCGGAAATGCCATTTATCATAAGCCCAGTACTTTGACCAACCCCAAGGTTGATTATATTATTATCGCAAGTACTAATTCCTGAATTTAGATAAATACCATGTATTTCGGCAGTAATGTTTGATGATGAGGTAAGGAAACTATGGAGAAAGTTTCTTGAAATAAGGTTCGTACCTGAGATTGCATATTGAGAGTAAATCCCATAAATTTTTACCGCAGCAGTAGTATTGGTGCTGATAAGATTGTAAATAGTATTACCTGATATTGATTGAGGCAATGATCCTGTGGTACTTGTTTGGGTAATACCTATTATTGCAGCATTGTTACCTGCTGAACTTTGAGCAGTAGCCGAAGTAATATCTCTAATAATATTGTTTGAAATAGTATTGGTGCCATTCGTAGAAGTAATTGGTCTAGTTCTTGAAGTAATAGCTATTCCTATATAGGCATTGGTCATATTAGCGAAAGTATTGCCTGAGCAAATTGTAGTGCCATTGCTAGCACTGTAGAAGCCCCATAAATTTTGCATGCTTAAGGAAGAATTAGCAGATGAGCTTACATGAATGCTGTTTGGGGTTGTAAGACTACCAATTAAATTATTTGAAAAAGTAGTAGTACCTGATAATCCAGCATTATATATAATTTCTAGCCCATGCGAATATGTTGTTGAACCAACTGTGGTTATTGACCCAATATTGTTCCCTATGAAATTTACCGTATTAGTACTAACATTTAATATAGTGTGTGAAGTAGAGTATCCGTTGGATTGTGCATCAAAAATTACAGTTGGAGCTAGAGTGTAAGTACCTCCATTGGTTATATCAAACCCTGTAACTACACCTCCAGAAACAATAGCTGTAGCCACGGCACCGCTTCCATTGGTAGTTCCAAATGTTACAGCGGGCGCTGTAGCATAGCCAATTCCGCCACCATTTATAATAATACTTGTTACTGCACCTGCTGTAAGAACTGCTGTAGCCGAAGGCAGTGGGCATCTAAGCACAATAGAGCTAGTGCCTGTTGGAGAACCAATTGTATTATTTAGAACATCTACATTTCCTGATCTGACATTAATTCCATCCCAAGGATTATCCTCCAAACTTGTCATGTCCATATTCTGGATTATGTTATTCTGAACAGTTAACACTGATGGGTTTCCTCCTGCAATAAACATAGCACAAAAATTATAGACTGTACTTTGTACTATTGTCCAAGGCGCACCCCCACACATAGGGGCACTTCCGCCAATGTAATTTCCACTTACTAGATGAGCATTGCCCGAGGCTATTTCTATTACCCGATAGTTATTTGCGGTTGTTGGAGCAAAGTTAGTTGTTTCGTAAAAACTATTGTTTGAAATAGTCCAATCAATAGCTGCTGCGTTAATATTAATGCCAAAGGATCCTGCACTTGGGTTCAAAAAGTCGTAGATATTGTTGTTTAGAATACGAACATTGTTGTTATCACGTGTGCTTGTACCCGAATTTAATAAAGCATTGTGTGGTCTATTTCCCCCAGCATTTGTTATATTGCAATATTCTATCGTATTATTGTCATTTCCATTGCCTCCAGAGCCTGCAAAGAAAATAATTCCTGTTCCAGAGCCAGTGCCTGAGGCTAATAAGTTGCAATATTTTACATTGTTGTTTTCAGCGGTGTTGACAAAAGTAATGGCTGAAGCTGATCCCCCCGTGTTTGCATTTCTAATTATTAAGTTTGCAGCAATGCCTGTTTTATTTACTCGCCCATCTAGTGTAACATAGTCCGCTCCATTTAAAGAAATTAAGGCTCCATTGAAATCTCCAGAAATTGTAAGCTCAGTTGAGGTAGGATAGATTGCAATATCTGTATAATTAGCACTACCTGTTCCACTTGCATAGAGGACACAACTTGCCATTTCGGTGGTATTCCCTTTTATTCTTAGCTCCAGCGAACCAGTATGAGCTCCATTGTTAATTTGGTCGAATGCCGATTTTAACCATGCGTAACTTTTTTGCAGGATGCCGGCTTTGTACACTTCTATATTCATGTTAAGCGTTCCTTCCAATGCGCCCATTGTAGGCGTTCCTTCTCTTAGTGTATATGCATAATCGGTTGTGATTTGAGATACCAAAACGCCAAATAAACTGTTGGATGCAGGTATAAAATCAACATTATTTGTTCCTGCAGAATTTGCAAATAGTGGATTTGTAGATTTGCTTATTGCATCAACTGACGCGATAAGAGGAATTGTGTTTACATTTAATCCATTATAATAGCCCAAAACCCCACCAGTGCCAGGTGCATAATAATTATTGTAGTCTAGTGTTAAGTTGGTAGTGGCGCCATAATTAAACCATGCAGCGTAGTGTAAGCTTTCCCCACTGGTGGTAGAACGAGCATTTCTGAAAATATTATTTCTGTAATTGCGAGTGTTGCTTAGCCCATTACTATACAAGCAATAAGATTTGTTGGAAATGCCTTCACCTAAGCTTCCTTCAATATTTACGGTGTTAAAATAAAGGTTGCAAGTTTGAGAACTAGCACCTGTATCATACATTCCATAAATGGTAGTAGCAGTATTTCCGCCCAAGGTAATAATGTTGTTGTACATAGTTACTACGCCTGTCACGGTTTTTATGCCATTAAGTGTCCCTGTATTTCCATTAACAATAGATAGGCTGTGAATAAAGTTATTAAATATTACATTGGCACCTGTACTGGCATTAAAGTTGATAGCGGTCACAATTGCAGCACCAGCGCTTGCACCAGTAACTCTTAGGTTATTTATGTTGTTCCTTGAAATTTCGTTAACACCACCTCCAGTTATACAATATACGCCAAATACATTTCCTGCAAAAGCAGAGTTAGTGTTTGATAGGTTATAAATTGTATTTCCTGTTAATGTTTTTAGTGCAGTGCCTATCACGGCTATTCCACTAACAGATGCTGTTTCGGTAGCGGAAGTATTGGCATTACTAATAGTTAAATTGTAAATCGTATTGTTGGATGCAGTCACTTTAGCATTGTTTGACATAATTCCAGATACAAATCCAAGTGTTTCTGGAGTTACATTTGTTGAGCCATTTGTTAGGTTATGTACTTGCAACTCCCGAATTGTAAATCCCAGCTACATATTGTGCGTTGGATGGGCTGGTAGAGCTTGCATAAATACTATTAGCTTCGGTTGCACTACCTATTGTGTTGTTGTTGATAGTGGCACTGATATTTGTATTTGTACGGTAAACTCCATAAATGCTTGTGTCAAAATTACCCGAATTGGCAGCAGTAATTGCTCCTATGTTGTTTTTTTGGCAGTTAATCAATCCATTACTTACTAAATTTATTCCATAAACTGCGCCTCCAGTA
>JAIFKQ010000046.1 GCA_020049515.1 Paludibacter sp.
TAGCTTCCCGATAGCTATCGGGAGGGGCTCCATGCCCTTAGTCCCGATAGCTATCGGGATAGTGGTAAATTTATTATTTTCAAGCATATATAAAATTAATCTATATAAAGTCTATTATAAACCATTCAAGGATGCAAAATTAACACTAAAAACGGAAACTATGATTACAATTAAACGGAAATAACGTTAATCGTTCATAACCAACTACTATATTACTAAAAAACAAACAGATAGAAATATAATTCCTATCTGTTTGCTTGATTTAAAATCTACTCCCATGCAGTAGAACTTATTTTTGAGCCTTATTGCCTCCTGGTTTTGCAATAGATTCGCGCATAGAAGTATCGGCTTCGATATTTTTCATTTTGTAATAATCCATAATGCCTAGGTTTCCAGTACGAAAGGCCTCTGCCATGGCTTTTGGTACTTCGGCTTCGGCTTCTATTACCTTGGCACGCGATTCTTGCGATTTGGCTATCATCTCTTGCTCCAATGCCACCGCCATAGCTCTACGCTCTTCGGCTTTTGCTTGAGCAATATTCTTATCAGCCTCTGCCTGATCCATTTGCAGTTGTGCTCCAATGTTTTTGCCAATATCAATGTCTGCAATATCGATGGATAAAATTTCGAATGCTGTACCAGCATCCAGTCCTTTTTTCAATACTAATTTGGATATTGAGTCTGGATTTTCTAAAACGCTTTTGTGAGATTCTGACGAACCAATAGAGGATACAATTCCCTCACCTACTCGAGCCAAAATAGTTTCTTCGCCAGCACCACCCACCAATTGTTTGATATTGGCACGCAATGTAACACGCGCTTTGGCAATGAGCTGAATACCATCTTTGGCAACAGCAGTTACCGGCGGTGTATCCAATACTTTTGGATTTACCGACATTTGAACAGCTTGAAATACATCGCGACCAGCCAAATCAATAGCTGTAGCCATTTTGAAAGTTAAATCAATGTTGGCTTTTGAGGCAGATACCAAAGCATGAACCACACGTTCTATGTGTCCACCCGCCAAAAAGTGAGCTTCCAAACCATCACGTTGCACATCTTGAATGTCAGCCTTATGCGCTTCAATCAGACATTGCACAATGATGTGAGGCGGCACTTTACGAATGCGCATCAAAAACAACTGTATCAGGGAGATGTTAACCCCCGACACTTTAGCCGAAATCCAAAGCAGGAACGGCACATAATAAAAGAATAGCAGCAAGAGTACAGCCAGTACTACTAATCCGATAATTTCAATTCCAATCATGTTTTTAAAAGTTTTAAGAGTTTGAAAATTTGAAAATTTGAAGTCCCGATAGCTATCGGGATGAAGCCCAGATAGCTATCGCAATAAGAATTTTATATTATTATTCGGGTAATCTTTCTACAAGAATATTGGTATTAAAAACCTGCAAAATAATCACTTCCACACCTGGGTCAATAAAATCGTCGTTGGTTTTTGCTTCTACAATGTGGCCGTTTACTTTCACTTTTCCCATGGGTGCCAAGCGAGATTGAGTTATTCCCTTATCACCAATATTTAGTACCATGTTTTCTAGGGGATCATTTTTGCCTTTTATCTCGGTCTTCAACGACATTTTTTCCAACGCATTGGAACGAACAAAAATCCAAATTGTAATGGCTAGCAACACTAGACTACTGGCTAAAGTTATATGACCAGCACCATTACCTATCACACTGTAAGCATAGTATATGGCACCTCCCATAAAAACAGTACCTGCTATTCCGGCCAAAGAAATACCTGGTATTAAAAATAATTCCAACAGAAAAAATAATATTCCAAGCAATAAAAGCACTACAACTATTGTAACATCCATAACAATTTATTTTAGGGGTTAAAAGTACGAATAAAGAAGTAGCTAAATAAATTAAAATAATTAATAATGATTAAAATATAACAACAAGCTATTTTTCCTTTTGCAGGAATATATTTTCGGCATTTCTAAATTGCAATCTAGTCTGCAACAACATATTTTCAATCTCTATGTGTTGGCTTTCCAATTCAATAATTTTTGTTGAAAGGGATTGTTTAGTCTCTAAAGTTGCAGCCAATCCATACTCCAAGCGTAATGTATCAAGTTGTACGTTCAAATTATTCAGATTCAAGGATAGCATTTCCATTGTAGCCCAAAGCTTGGCGGCATCCTCACTTTTAAAATCTGACAAATGCGTATAAATTACTGTATCGTTTATTACAAAGTCTATATGCATATCCGTTTTTTGCAGCTTCACTTGATCTTCTATCGTATTATTAGGCTTAAGTTGAACGCTTTTGCGATGCATTTTTAACTGGGCAAAAGCTCTCAAGGTATCTTTACTCTCGGACCTAATAATCAATTTACTATCATTAACCACAAAATTATAGATTATCACCTTTCCTGCTGCTTGGCCTCTATCGGTAGCAAACCATCCTAATTTTCGCTGCTCATCTATTACCATCATATAATCGTTGGCGGGCGAGTTGAATGGAAAACCAATATTCTCTGGTGCCAAAAAAGTATCTGTAGCGCGTGTAAATCGTGTTACAAATAGGTCGTAACCTCCCATGGAGTTTTCACCATCGGAAGCAAAATATAAAGTGACGCCATCGAGCAGTAAAAAAGGATAATTTTCGTTGGCTGACGTATTTATCACCTCAGAAACCGAAACGCTATCCGACCAGGCATCAAATAATTTGAAGGACGTAAAAATGTCCACTTGTGAATGGGTTGCATCCGAATAGTAAATGCGATCTTTTCGTTGAGTGATGTATGTAATTTTATCAAACGTTTTATTCAAAGTTAAGTTCTCTAAGCTTTGATTTAAACTTCCAAGTTCACTACTAAACTTGTAAAAACGTAAAAAATCGGATTTATTCACCACCACGCTATCCACAATAGCAATATCTTCTACTTTGTTTAAGTACTTAGATGCTCTTTGTACTTTGAGAATTGTTTTTTGTAATTCCTGTATTTTAGAATCATCTGCTTTTAAAGTAGCAATGTAAGTTTGATATGCTAACAGCGATTCTTCGAACCGGTACGTTATAAAGTAAGCATCGCCTAAGTAATAATAACGTTCGGGATATTTTTTTCCAGCTTTCAAAAAATGGTCTATGGCTAGTTCATAATCTTTCAACTCGTAACTACAGCGTGCATACTTGAAGTTAACAAGTGCGTCGGTTGGTCTTTTTTTCAACAAAACATCATATACATTTCGAGCCTTGGCATATTGTTTTTTATCATAATAAATTTGTCCCTCCGCAATACTTTGTCCAAAAATAGTAATGCTAAGAAAAAGAGAAAAGAAAATCAACTTATATTTCATTCGGAATAGGTTTATATAAAAAATCGGCTTATTAAAGTGACTGCTGCTTACAATCCATTTTCGGCTTTCTGAATTAGCTTATTGGCGTCATCTTCTGCTTTAGCGTTAACACTAGCAGCTTTCTTTTTTGCCTCGTCCATTACTTTTTGGGCTGCCACTTGCGCTATTTTTTTGGAAATAGGATTGCTGGCTTTTTCTACCAACTGATCTGCTTGTATTTGCCCTTCGGCTATAATTTTTTCACTTGCAGATTTTGCTTCGGCACGCAATCGGTCGGCTTGTTGCTGCGCTACTTTTATGGCGTTTTCTTTTTGCTTGCGGGCTTCTTCCGTTGCTTTTATTTTGGCAGCATCTACTTGTTTGTTTACTTCGGCAGTTACTTGCGCCTTGGTATCCGCTACTACGGCATTGAATGTGCTTTTCAAATCTATTTCTACTTTTGGCTTGGCAAAAGTGCCACCAATTTTTACATTCACAGTAGAAAATTTACCTAAATTCAATTTGTCGGGCAATTGAATTTTTCCTGCGTAGGCTATGGTTTTATCCAATCCGGTAGAACCTCCCAACTTCATTTTATAATCACCCAGGTTCAGATCGAACGGCTTGGTATTCAGTCGCCCATCTTTTATTTCGAATAATAATCCCAGGTCTTTAATGGTGGAGTTATTCAAATCCGACCGCTTTAAGCCAGCAGCCAATGCTGTGAGTGCAGGTACATTTGTAATTCCTATCGCTTTGGTAGTAAACGAACCGTTGCCAATCATAGAAGCCAAATTGGGCATCATATCACTTTGCAACAACGAGTTAATGGAAAGTTTTGTAGAGAATTTACCTGTGGCTTTTTCAAATATTGGAGCAAACTTTTGAATGGTTTCTACCTGCTTAAATACCTCGGTAAAAAACACTTCATTGATGGACAAATCGAAATTCACAATTGGCTTTTTAATATCTGCGGTGCTATATAATCCGTTCATAGTCATATTTCCACCAAAAGCATTCAGTGCCATATTCTGAATTTTCATTTCTCCATCCTTTACTTTCAATACCCCTTTAGCATTGGTAAAATTCATTTTGTCGTACACCAATTCGTTGAAACTGGCTTGCATTGTGAAATCAATATTTTTAGGAATTTCTATTATTGAAAGCTTGGTAGTATCGGTTGCAGCTCCTGCCTCACTAGCCATAAAATCAGTTACATTGAAGTAATTAGATTGCATATTCATTGTACCTGTTAATGTTTTATTATGCAACGCGTATGCCACAAAATTCTCCAATTTGCCACTTGCTGTCAAATCATTACGCCCTATTTTCATTTGCAAAGTTGACAAATCTACATACCGATTATTGAAAACCATATTGGCTTTGTTAATGGCAATATCCTGTGGCAATGTTTTCATTTTCAGCAGCATATTACTAATATTCATCATGCCACCAAAGCTAAACTTTTCGTACTGATTGGTATCGTAATAAGACATCCGACCTCCCAAATTGAGGTTCATATCCAGCACCCCATTCAGTTTAGTGCCTGCTTCCAAGGGGTAAAGTTCTTTTACCTGACCCAAATCAATTTTTCCTATTGCTTTCAATGTTAGCTCGGGGTCAGACATAGGATAGGCAATGCGCATTTGGGCAGTAAATGGATTTGCACCCATTAGAAACGAGAATTTGGAAATATCAATCACCGTTTCGTCAAGCGTTTTGCCTGGATTACTGATAGCAGCTGCCACGTTAATTTTTTGCAATGACTTGGGCAAGCTTGGATATTGAAACCAACCATCTTTGGCAGTAAGGTTAAAATTGAATGCGGGATATAAGTCGCCCACCATTTTCCCTTTCATAAATCCATCCAAATTTACGTCGCCACCCGCTTTCATGCCTTCAAACGAATTGGCATAAATGGCGGGAATCATTGACAGAATAGCTTTAAAATCTACCTTATCGGCAAGTAATTTCAAATCCATATCATACCCATCGTCTAACAACTTAAACCATCCGCTCAATGCAAATGGTATGGCGTTAAGGCGGGATGCATTTTCGCTAAAAGTAAAAATCATGTCGTTGAGGTTGGCATTGATATCCACTTTCAGTTCTGCATTGGATTTGTACAAATAATCAACATTGTCCATCGTAAAAGTGAGGGAATCGATGGTAGTAAATGTTTTCAGCAAAGAGCTATCTGCGGTTAAATCGCCCGTTGTTTCGTGATTCAAATTTCGCAAAACAGCTTTCATATTGCCTTGCTGGTCCCAATATGTAACATTGGCACCCTGAATTACAAAATTTTTCAGTTTCATATTAAAACTCATAGCCGCCGTATCTACCGCTTGTGTAGTATCTTGCTTCATAATATCCCAATTGGCATTTCCACTGGGCAATACGTGGGCCAGCACGTGTGAATTATTAAACTGAAGTTTTTCTATTTCGTAGCCCGTGTCCGAAAACAAGCTTTTCAGATTGAGCACTAAATCAACCTCTTCGCTGAATAAAAGAGTATCTTTCTGAAATTCCCCTACTCCTATTATTCTAAAATTTTCCAGTCTTACCGAGGCATTAGGAAAACTGCGAATAAAACTCATATTTAAATGATCGAAATCAACTTTAGCATTCAACTTATTGTTTATCTGCTCTTTGGCCAAAATCATTATTTTAGCTCTAAATGCATAAGGTAAAATGACTAAGGCTGCAAAAAATACAACAATAATGGATGAAAGAATAATCAGTCCTTTTTTAAGTTTTGAGTTCATGCTGTAGAATTATGTGTATGTGTGTTATTTGAACGTGAATTTAGGCTTTGTTGTTCTCTAAAACCACTTATTTAAACAAAATTAAATATGAAAAACGCCGACAAAAATACTCAGAATAAAGGTAACATTTGTGTTTTTGTGAAATTAAATATACGTGCATAGATTAAATGGCTAATTCTACTTTACTAAAATAAACCGCAGCTGAAAAATTGAGCCATGCAGATTTAAATTTGGCAAAACAGACATATCCAATTAAAAACAACAGATTTAAACACTTTATTACCAGGCATAAAAATCTATCAATAAATATATTATATTCCAATAAAAAGGTGCTGCGTTTACTATTCGTCAGATGGCTTATCGTCGTCCAATTTATCGGGAAACTGCTTGTCCTTCATTTCTTTTATTATTCTAAAAATATAATCTTCGGGTTTTTCATCCTCTTGTATGGGCAAACTTTGCAAAGCCGATTTGAAGCTATTGATTAAGAACGCATTTTGATTGAAGTTTTTCAACAACAATTTATCATCTCCCGTTTCCCAATAATCACCTTCGTCGTACAATTCAAAATCGGTTAGATACTTTTTGTCCAGAAAGTGAAAAATGCCTATGAGTAATTTATGAATTTCGGCGCCCGCATATTGGGTTTTAACGGATAGCATATACAAATAGTCCTTTTCGGGCTCTTTTTTGGCTTCTCCCCAGAAATCTAACAAGATGGGGCTGCTCATTCGGCCATTGTTCAAAAAGCTTACAAATACGGTTTCGCATCCTGGCGGTGTAAAACACATTCCATACACGTTGTGCCTTTGAGCATCGCTTTGGGCTTCCACAACAGGAAAATTTCTAGCAAAAACGTTGTATTTCCATTTGTGCAATTCGGCTATGTCTTCCAAATCTTCTATTAACTTGGGCAATAATTTAGTGTCGGCTATTCTGCCGTTGTAATGAAAGCTCAATCCCATAGTAGTTATTTTTTATGTTGGTTAAAATAATTCTACATTCGCAAAAAAAAAATCTCAAAAGGAGCTAACAGAAAAGGGTAACATCAAAATGATACAATGAAAGAAACTAGAATAACGTGCCAATAAACGAATTTGATAAACTGCTTATCTGCTTCGCTCAAGTTGAAGAAAATTTAATCACAATCCGAAAAGTTGGATTCTTCTTATTTTTACTTATCAATTTAGCAAATGGAGGCTTTAGTGGAAAAATAACGGATATATTATTAACCTTTACTAAAACATATAAGCGGTTATGATAAATAAGGCACAACCGATATGCTAATCTATTTAAATTTCAAATAATTTTTCTATTTCATTTTTCAAACTCATTTTCAGTGCGTCCATATCTACCTTTTCGCCCAATTCTTTTTGCATGGAAGTAACACCTTTATCGATAAAACCACAGGGGTTGATGTGGCCAAAATACGACAAATCGGTATTTACATTTAAAGCAAAACCATGCATGGTTACAAACCTGGAGCTTCGCACGCCAATGGCACAAATTTTCCGGCAAGTAGCTAACCCCACATCCAACCACACTCCAGTAGAACCGTCCAGCCGCTGCGACACAATGTTATAAAGCTGCAAAGTATTAATTATGGCCTCTTCTACATTATATATGTACTGTTTTAGTCCGAGGTTAAAATTAGCCAAATCGAAAATGGGATAACCCACCACTTGCCCCGGACCGTGATATGTAATGTCTCCGCCCCTATTTGACTTTACAAAGGTAGCATCCTTTGCCTGAAGTTGAATATAGTTTAACAATAGATTCTGTTCATCTCCGCTTTTGCCCAAGGTATAAACATGTGGGTGCTCGCAAAAAATAAGGTAATTGTTGGTAACAAGCTCATTTTGTTTCGATTGTATGGCAGCGTTAAAAAGCTCCTCCTGCCGACCCCACGCTTGGTTATATTCTATGGTATGCCAGTCGATAAATTCTATTTTTCTATTCATTTATTTTAGTCTGTTTGCGGGTTTATTTACCGGCGCTTCTTGGTTTATCAAAATTTACCTTGGGCAACTTGCTCATAAGGTTAACTATCTGCGATTTTCGTCTCAAAATAAATCCCGACGGGCTACCCGCATTGAATCGGCGCGGATTGGGCAAACAAGCCGCAATGAGTGCAGCCTGCGATTTGGTGAGATTGGCAGCATCTTTTCCAAAATATTCCTGCGACGCTGCTTGCACTCCATAAATGCCATCACCCATTTCTATCACATTGAGATACACTTCCATAATTCGCTCTTTAGACCAAATTAACTCTATGAGAACTGTAAAATAAGCTTCCAATCCTTTGCGCAAGTACGACCGCTGCTGCCAAAGAAAAACATTTTTGGCCGTTTGCTGCGAAATGGTACTGCCACCACGAATCTTTTTGCCTTTATTGTTATGCTTAATGGCTTTGCTAATGTCGTTGATAGAAAAACCATAATGCTGCAAAAACAAATTATCTTCCGAGGCTACAACCGCCCGCACCATATTGGGCGAAATTTCGTTGATAGGAACCCAAGCTTTCTCGTTTTTAGGCATTTCGCCCCTAGCCATCGCCTCCACACTACGTATTGCCATAAGCGGAGTTACAAATATAGGTATAAAACGTGCCAGCACAACCCACACTATGCTGACAATAAAGAACGTAAGAATTAGATTTTTGATAAATCTCCCTATCTTTCCCCAAAATCCACTCCTGGACGTTTTTCGGCTTGAGGAAGAAGAAGTATTTGTTTTTCGTGGCATATTTAATATTAAAATCAATTTGTGATTAAGCGACTTAGTAACACCGAAAGTTATACTGAAAGCTATATTGAAAAAACTATCCTTATATCAATCGGAACCTCACTCTCCAGCGTCCATTTTCAAAATCGTGACTCATAATTTCAAACCTTCCCAGCTCCGAAGTATTATCCACATGCTGCCCAATACATGCACAAGCATCATACTCCCCTACCCTTATAACTCGTAATGTATCAGTGGCTTCGGCAGGGAGTTTGGATAAATCGGCAATTTTAGCTGCCTCCTCTCTACTCATCAGCGCTTCGTAAACAGGCAAATGAGAGTCAATAACCTCGTTTACCTGGCTAATAAGTTGCGCTATCTGGTCCTCGGTAGGAGAACTATTCAGCAAGTAATCACATTTACTTTTCCGTCGCTCAATGTGTGCATTTACCGACCGCCCACAATCGAACATACGCACCATGGTTTGGTTTAAAATGTGCTCACAGGTATGCATGGGCTCGTTATACAGTTTCTTTGCGGGGTTTAAAGGGGTTTCCATCGGGTTGTTTAAAAAAAAATTGAATGCAAAGATAAGCATTCACAATGAAATGAAGAATATCACAACTGGAAAGTTGGAAATGTTTCCAAAAAAGAGCTGCTTTATTGTGTGGAAAAACGTGCTAAGCTCATGAAA
>JAIFKQ010000122.1 GCA_020049515.1 Paludibacter sp.
CCACCTGCTCCGATAGATCAATTATTGTTTTCATCAATATGCCGTCATTATCTATGGCTACTGCCGGACTTGCACCATTTTTATACATTGTACCTTGCGCCAAGAGTAACCATTATGCCAAAACATCAGTTACTTGCAAATTACACAATTTAAGATATTTTCTATTTATAAATTTTACATTCTCGAATTCGACAAAGCCACAATAAAATTGGCTTAATCTACTATCGAAACAGTTAATTACGGTTCGTAAAATAGATTTAAAAATTTTAACATAGTGTGATAGTTACAATTTTATAATGATAAAATAAAATCTTTGTTGTATATTTGTACCCTCAAAAAATAGATATCTCTAAATAAAGATTGAAGCACTTATATCAATAACGATTGAAGTACTTATATCAATAACAAAAGAATTACTGTTAACTTTTAAAGTATTAAAAATAATTATTGCACTAATAATCAAGGCATAAACAGATTCAATAATACTTAAATATCTTTTTATCAATAAATTTCTAATCAAGACTTATAATTACAAACAGAATGAGTGAACAAGAAGAAAAGCCCAAAAAGAAAACGAGAAGGGAGTTCTTACAGCAATTAGGAATTGTAGGTATTGGTAGCGTGCTAGGCAGTTCTGCAATTTTGGCAGGTATCAATTACGACAAGAAAAAAACTGAAGGTCAAAGAATTAGAATACTAACTGCTGAAAATGAGCTTCTCGAAATAGAAAAAAGTGACGCTACCCCAGTAGTAAAAACCAAATATGAAAATCTCACTTACCTTCAAAAGCAAGGACGAGATGGAATAGAGGGCAAACGTTTTGTGATGGTAATTGACCTTTCAAAATGTCAAAATGCTCGTAAATGCATGTCCGCTTGTCAAAATGCACATCATTTAAGACCTGAGCAACACCACATCAATGTGCTCAAAATGGAGGAAACCGAAAATACGCCACCATTTTATATGCCAAAACCTTGTCAACATTGCGATAATCCTCCCTGCGTGTCGGTTTGTCCGGTTGATGCAACCTTTAAACGCCAAGACGGAATTGTACTTATAGACAATGAAAGATGCATTGGTTGTCGTTTCTGTATAGCCGCTTGTCCTTACAGTGCAAGGGTTTTCAACTGGGCCGAACCACTTCATGCTCAAGAAGATGCTGATAAAACATACGATGTAGAGCTTAATGTACCACAGAAAAAAGGAACTATTAGCAAATGTTTATTTAGTGCCGACCAAGTAAGATTGGGCAAACTGCCTTATTGTGTTTCGGCATGCCCTAATGGTGTGTATTATTTTGGTGACGAAAATGAAGACGCTGTTACTAACGGCACAACAAAAGAAACGGTACGTTTTAGAAAACTCTTGGCAGACAATGGCGGTTACACATTAATGCCAGAATTAGGAACCAAACCCCGGGTTTATTATTTACCTCCAAAAGGCAAAGAAGTTCCATTCCAAGAAAAAGATAGGGATGAGGCTGCAGAGCATTTATCACATAGTTAATAAAATAATAATTATTGATAAGTTATTTATCTGAATCATTTTCAGATAAATAACTTGTAACAAAATATTAGTAACTAATTTGTATATGTTAGAACAATCAAAAATTGACAAAATCACCTCTGATCTATTGGGGTCAATTAGACTGAATAAAAGTTTCATGATTTGGATGGGATTTTTAGGTGTTTCCTTATTTGTGTGTCTTGGAGCTTATGTAAAACAATTAACTGATGGATTGGTAGTTACAGGGCTTGGCGATTATGTGTCGTGGGGAATGTATCTGTCCAATTTTGTGTTTTTTGTGGCCACTAGCTTAATCGGCATGTTAATAAGTGCTATACTTGGACTTTCGGGAGCAAAATGGGCAGCACCTTTGGCCAGAATTGCCGAGATTATTGCACTTGCTTTTGCTGCAGTGGCAGGTTTGGTAATTGTTTCGGATATGGGACGCCCAGACAGACTTTTAAATGTTTTTATTCACGGTCGGGTTCAGTCACCCATCGTTTGGGACATCACTGTTGTAACTGGTTATGTGCTAATTAGTGCATTGTTTTTGTACATTCCCCTAATTCCAGATTTGAAAATTTGTTCCGAGAAATTAGATAAAATCCCACCGTTCCAACGCAAAATTTACAAAATACTTTCGCTAAACTGGAATGGAACTTTGGAGCAAGAGAAACTACTCAAACAGTCCACCAGAATGCTAGCAATTTTAATTATTCCTGTTGCAATGGCTATTCACACTGTTACGTCCTGGTTATTTGCGAGCACGCCAAGAGCTGGCTGGGATTCTACTATTATGGGACCTTATTTTGTTACTGGTGCATTTGTTTCTGGATCGGCTGCTGTAATTATTGCCATGTATTTTTACCGAAAAAATTATAAGTTACAGGATTACATTACCGATTTTCATTTTGATAAAATGGGCAAATTATTGGTGCTGGTTTCATTAATTTACTTGTATTTCAATTTGAATGAATACATGGTGCCCGGTTATAAAATGAAAAAGTTTGATGCCATACATTTAAACAACTTGTTTATTGGTGGTCACGCTGTTATGTTTTGGATGGTTCAGATTTTTGGATTAATAATACCTATTATTTTATTGCTGTTTAAAAAAATGAGAAAGCCATTGCCAATGCTTCTTATTGGTATTGCAGTGTTAATTGGAGCCTGGTTTAAAAGATATATAATTGTAATTCCAACCATGGAACATCCTTTTTTACCTATACAAAATGTGCCTCTACACTTTAAGGTTTACACTCCTACTGGAATAGAAATACTGGTTTCGATTGCCCCGCTAATACTGGTTTTAATTATAATTACCCTACTTTCAAAGGTAATTCCAATTATTCCAATTCACGAAACCATTGAGCAATTAGAGGAAAAGCACTAATTGCCTTTTCAAATCTTTTAGGACATAATCAATTTATTTAGCTTACAACTTATGTATAGAATAAAATTTAAAATAGCTATTATTCTTGGCTTTACAGGATTAATTAACTTCCAGTCTTTTGCCCAGAACAATTGGGATGTGCCGGCAGACAAAAAATCTAAGAACAGTAATATTGAGTTCAATAGCGGTACTGCAAAAGAAGGTGAAGGCATTTACAATACAAATTGCAAATCCTGTCATGGTGACATAGGAAAAAACAACAGTTTACAGAGTCTGAAACCTGTACCACCCGATTTGTCATCTGCACAATCAAAAGCCCTGCTAGATGGTGAATTATTTCACATTCTAAATGTTGGTAGAGGCTTAATGCCATCCTTCAAAGAGGTACTACCTGAGAGTGATAGATGGAAAGTAATTGCTTATATGAGAAGTTATGATAAAGATTATGTTCAAATTATTTCCAAAACTGATCCCGCAAAAGCCAATTTAGTAAAAATAAAAATGGTTTTTGATTCAATAAATAGCAAACTGAATGTTGAAGTTGTTGCCAATGAAAAAGCGGGAATAGTGAAGTTGAAAAATGCAGAGATAGCCTTGTTTGTGACCAGGCATTTTGGCAAAATGCAACTTGATAAAACGCTTCGCACCGATAACAATGGTAATGCCAGTTTTGATTTCCCAAAGGATTTACCTGGTGATAAAGTTGGGAACGTAGAATTGATAGTAAGAGTTAATGATGAAATTTATGGTGAAATTGAATCTATTAGCAAGTTTAAAATTGCTGTACCTACAGACAAACCGAGCTTGACCGAGAAACGAGCCATGTGGAACGTGTTGGCAAAAGCACCAATTTGGCTCATTTTATTATATTTATCTGGCGTATTATTGGCTACAGGTGTTATACTTTACATAATATATAATTTATACAAACTATCAAAATCTAATAACAATTTAAAGAATTAAATCATGAAAAAGCTCGCAGTTTTAGGAAGAATTCTATTTGCATTACCATTTGCTATTCTTGGGTTAAACCATTTTTTAATGACGGATGTTTATCTGGGAATGATGACCTCATTTATTCCAGGGGGAGCATACAGTATATTGGTTTCCGGCCTATTGTTAATTGTGGCGAGTATCAGCATTATGCTGAATAAGAATATCAAAATAGCCTGTTTTGGTCTTGCCGCATTGTTGTTTATTTTTATTACATCCATTCACATTCCAAATTTATTCGACCCTCAAAAATCGCAAATGGCTTTAATGGAACTACTTAAAGATACAAGTTTAATGGGGGGAGCCATTATGATTGCGGTTTATTTAAATGCGGTAGAAAATTTGGGTTTAAAAAAATAATACCATGAAAAACAAACTATTTCTAATCCTTTCTCTTTTATTTGCTTTGGTATTTAGTGCAAAATCGCAAGCAGACCAATCGCAAGATGTGGGCGTTTTTGAGCACCTAGGAAAAACCATTCCGCTTGATCTTAAGTTTGTAAACGACAAATACGAAACAGTAACATTGAGACAATTAATAGACAAGCCTACCATTTTGTCGTTTGTTTATTTTGATTGTCCTGGTCTTTGCAGTCCGCTGTTGGATGGCGTAGGAAATGTTATTAAGAAATCTGAATTGAAATTGGGTATCGATTATCAAGTAATCACCATTAGTTTTAATTTTAGAGACACACCTGACAAGGCAAAAATAAAAAAGGATAAATTTGTTGACAAATATGCAAAAGGAAATGGCAATGGTTGGATTTTTCTGACTACAGATAGTGCTACCATCTTTAAAATTACGGATGCTACAGGATTCAAAACCAAAGCTGTAGGTCTAGACTTTGTGCACCCTTCAGCCATTATTGCTGTAAGTCCACAAGGTATGATAACTCGTTATCTATACGGAATTACCTTTTTGCCAATTGATTTTAAAATGGCAATTATTGAAGCTAATAAAGAGCAACCACGCACTTCAATTCAAAAATTAATGTTGGTTTGCTACACTTACGACCCTGAAAATAAGCGGTTTGGATTGGACGTAACAAAAATTACCGGTTCAATAATTATTTTCTTTCTACTTGTTTTTATAGTAGTATATATAATTAAACCGAAAAGAAAAAACAAACAACAACAATAAATTAAGTAATGAGTAACAGTACCGAAAAAATAGAATACGTAAGTTACCTTGACCATAAAGGTAAATACAAAGGATTGATGGCCTGGATAATGGCTACTGATCACAAAAAAATTGGATTGCTCTACATGTATTCAATCATGACCTTCTTTTTTATAGGAGTGATTTTGGGATTGATGATGAAAGTAGAGTTACTAGCTCCAGGCGAAACCATCATGAAAGCGCAAACTTACAATGGCGTTTTCACCCTTCATGGAATTTTGATGATTTTCATGGTTGTAATTCCTGGATTATCAGCTACTTTTGGCAATTTCTTTTTACCCATTTTAATTGGGGCTAAAGACGTTTCATTCCCAAAACTCAATAGGTTCTCGTGGTGGATTTTCATTGTAGGAAGTATCATGGCGGTTGCGTCACAATTATTGAAAGATGGACCTCCAGATAGTGGATGGACATTTTATGCTCCATACAGTACAACCACAGGTACTAACGTGATAATGGCTACTGCAGCAGCTTTTGTGCTTGGCTTTTCATCTATTTTAACGGGTTTAAATTTCATTGTTACCGTGCATCAAATGCGTGCGCCAGGAATGCGGTTTTTCAACATGCCGCTATTTCCTTGGTCATTGTACGCTACAGCTTGGATTCAACTACTTGCCACGCCAGTTATTGGGATAACACTATTGATGTTAATTGCAGAACGACTTTTCAATATTGGTTTTTTTGATCCAAATTTAGGAGGCGATCCGCTGTTGTTTCAACACTTATTCTGGATATATTCCCATCCAGCTGTTTATGTAATGATGCTTCCAGCAATGGGTGTAATTACTGAAATTATTCCTACTTTCTGTCAACGTCAGATTTACGGTTACAAAGCAGTTGCAATTTCAAGTCTGGCAATTGCTGGCGTAGGTTTCTTGGTTTGGGGACACCACATGTACACTTCGGGAATGAGCGACGAAGCCCGTTGGTTCTTTTCATTACTTACTTTCATAGTAGCTGTACCTAGCGCTATTAAAGTATTCAACTGGATTACAACCATGTATAAGGGTTCTATAGATGTAAAACCTCCATTTCTTTACGCACTTACTTTTATTTTTTTATTTATAATTGGTGGTACTACTGGATTATTACTTGGCGCAGTAGCTACAAATGTACAAGTACATGATACCGCTTTTGTAGTTGCACATTTTCATTACATTATTTTTGGAGGCATGGGGTTTGCTTTCTTTGCAGCCATTCATTATTGGCTACCGAAGATGTACGGCAGAATGTACAATTTTAAAATTGCCAATATTGCTTTAGTAATCAATTTCATAGGGTTTAATCTATTGTATTTCCCTCAGTTTATTATTGGAATACAAGGCATGCCAAGAAGGTATTTTGATTATCCAGCTCAATTTCAACCTGCTCAAGTATTGTCATCTATAGGTGGATTTATATTGGTAATTGGACTTATTTTGATGGTTTATAACTTAGTAAAAGGAGCACGATCTGGAGAAATTGCACCTGAAAATCCATGGAACGGATCTACCCTCGAATGGACTTTACCTGCTACACCATCACTAGAAAACTTTGATGAAGAGCCTATCATTAAAGAAAATCCTTATGACTACAAATAGTTGGTAGTTGGTAGTAAGTAGTTGGTAGTAAGTAGTTGGTAGTTGGTAGTTGGTAGTAAGTAGTTGGTAGTTGGTAGTAATACCCACAAAATATAAAGTATCGAATAATAAATCAAACAAAACTAACCTAGTTCCCCGCAATTTATCCCGCCTTTCAGCGGGAGGGGTTAGGGGTCGTTTTTAAAATTGAAATTATATGAGTGAGCATAATGCTATACATGTTGAAGAGCATAGAGACGACGAAGCATCCAAATTAGGGATGTGGTTGTTTATATTTACAGAGTTACTCTTATTTGGAGGCTTATTTTTAGTGTATTCTATTTTCAGAATGCAATATCACACTGCATTTCACGAAAGCAGTTTAGAATTAAGTGTCACCATTGGCGCTATTAACACGATTGTTCTGTTATTCAGCAGTATGACCGTTGCCATGTCGTTAACAGCAATTCAAAAGAATGACCAAAAACGCGCTCTAATTTTTATTGGTATCACTTTATTTTGTGCTGCCGTATTTTTAGTAAACAAATACTTTGAATGGGGAGGTAAAATACATCATGGTTTATATCCTGGATCAGAACTTATGGCATTGTTAGATAGAGGTCATCATTTGTATTTTAGTTTATACTTTTTCATGACCGGATTACATGCACTACACATTATCATTGGCATGATACTTTTAATAGTTTGTCTTTTTAAAGTAAAAAGTAAAAATCTAAACAACAAGGATTATGTATTGTTAGAAAATGGTGCACTTTACTGGCATCTTGTCGATTTAATTTGGATATTCTTATTCCCTTTAATGTACTTACTATCTTAAATCAAACCATTAGCATTGATAAAAAAAGAGAGTATCGCATCAATAGAAAAACTATTTAACACATAGATTATGGCAAACAACACCACACACACGATAGAATATAAAACACTTTCAATAGTTTTGTTAGTACTTATGTTTCTGACCTTTGTTACAATAGAAATAACATCATTTCATTTAGGTGCATTAACAGTGACAGCTGCATTATTAATAGCTGGGGTAAAAGCCACCATAGTGATGTATCATTTCATGCATTTAAAATACGAAAGTTTATTGCTTAGGATACTAGTGGCAATGGTTTTTGTTCTTTTCATATTAATAGTGGTCATAACATTTATCGACTACGCATTCAGATAAAACACAAGTCTATAAGTGAGACCACTTTAACAGATTTGTATCATTAAATAGAAAATAGAAAAAAATATATGTTCAGTAACGCATCAAATTTTGTACAAGGAGTTGATTCAGCATTCCTTATCATAACGGCTATTTCCGTGTTTTTTTTAGTAGCCCTTACAGGTCTAATGATATATTTTGTTGTGAAATACAACAAAAAAAAGGCCATTCCTGCAGTACAAATAAAAGACAATTCATTATTAGAAATCACTTGGATAGCCATACCAATGATCCTTGTTTTATATATGTTTTATATTGGCTGGGAGGGATTTATACCAATGCGACAAGTTCCAAAAGACGCTATGGAAGTAACTGCAATTGGCTCGATGTGGAAGTTTGAATTTGAATACGCTGGCAACAAACAGTCGGACACCTTGGTAGTGCCAATTGATAAGGCAGTAAAAGTAAATCTTGCATCCAAAGATGTACTTCACGGATTTTCGGTGCCTGGTTTCAGAATCAAGGAAGACATGGTTCCACAAAAAAAGAATTATACTTGGTTTATAGCTGGCGAATTGGGCGATTATGACATTTATTGTACCGTATATTGTGGTCTGAACCATTCGTACATGATGAGCGTTATAAGGGTCGTAAGTCAAGCAGATTATGACAAATGGATAAAAGCTTTACCCGTAAAAAAAGTTGATAACAATTTAGGATTAAAGGTGCTTGAAAAAAATGGCTGTATTGCATGCCACTCTTTGGATGGCTCTAAGCTTGTTGGTCCTTCGTTCAAAGGATTGCATGGCTCAACTTCTGAAGTAACAATAAATGGTGTAAACACTAAAATTACGGTGGACAGTGCCTATTTAGAATCTTCAATCTATGACCCAAACAAAGAAATTGTTGTAGGTTACCCTCAAGGCGTAATGAAATCTTACAAAGGTATTATCCAGAAAAAGGACGTTGAGCTTATCAATGAGTATTTGAAAACATTAAAATAACACATGAGTTTCTTACATTCCATACCCGCATTAATTAAATACAAAGTTTCTATTGCAGTAACATTTACGGCCATAACAGGTTACATTGTTTTTACTGGCCGTTTCGATTTTCATATTATAAATTTGGTTCTTGGCGTTTTCTTTCTAGCTTCGGGCTCTAGCGCACTGAACGAATGCCAGGAAAGCGAATATGATGCGAAAATGCCCCGAACAATGAAAAGGCCTATTCCTACAGGCAAATTATCACTGACTGAAGCAATTATAATTTCTACAATCTTCTGTTTGGTAGGGCTTTCTATATTGTACTTCTCGTTTGGTACTGTAACTGCACTTTTGGGTATAATTAATTTGGTTTGGTATAACCTCATTTACACCTATCTAAAACGGGTTAGCTCGTTTGCTGTAGTTCCCGGTTCATTGGTTGGTGCCATACCTGCATTTATGGGTTGGACAGCGGGTGGTGGCTATGTTTTTGAACCAACGATTATTTTCATAGCTTTTTACTTATTTATATGGCAAATACCACACTTTTGGTTATTAATGCTCAAATACGGAAAAGAATATGAAGAAGCAGGTTTTAAAACTATCAATCAGGCTGTAA
>JAIFKQ010000139.1 GCA_020049515.1 Paludibacter sp.
TTACTTCCATATTTTGAGAAAATTTTTAAGATCTAAAGTAAACTCCCCCACTCCAAATTGCTGCCTTGAAGCACCTGATTAGTTGTTGAATAAATATACCAAGCGATTAAAGAAATATTTCTCTAATTGCATTGTTATCTCAAAAAAAAGAGTGATATTTGCACTTTATTTCAAGAGAGTCAACAGCCAACATAAGTCGTTGATATTTAAATGCTTGCAAAATCGATTAAAATCGCTTCTTATACTTATAAATTTTAAAGTAATAATTAAAGAAATACGAATTAAATGAAAGAAATTAAATTCAGTCTTGTTTATCGTGACATGTGGCAATCCTCGGGCAAATACGTACCACGAAAAGACCAATTGGCTAAAATTGCACCAGTAATTATTGAGATGGGCTGTTTTGCTCGAGTGGAAACAAACGGAGGAGCTTCGGAGCAGGTAAATCTTTTGTACGGAGAAAATCCGAACGATGCCGTGCGCACTTTCACAAAGCCGTTCAATAATGTAGGCATACAAACCCACATGCTTGATCGTGGTCTGAATGGATTGAGAATGAATCCAGTACCTGCCGATGTGCGCGAATTGATGTACAAAGTAAAAAAAGCGCAGGGAGTGGATATTACGCGCATCTTTTGTGGATTGAACGACGTTGCCAACATTATTCCATCCATTCATTATGCCAAAGCTGCTGGAATGATTGCGCAAGCTACCTTGTGTATTACCCATTCCGAAATTCACACGGCAGAGTATTATATTCACATGGCTGAACAATTAATAGAAGCTGGTGCGGATGAAATTTGCCTGAAAGACATGGCTGGTATTGGCCGTCCTGTTATGCTTGGAAAAATTGTGAAAGCAATTAAAACTGCTCATCCTAATATTATTACTCAATATCATGGACATACAGGGCCAGGGTTTTCGGTGGCTTCCATGCTCGAAGTTGCCAAAGCGGGTATCGATTATTTGGATGTTGCCATGGAGCCACTTGCATGGGGAATGGTGCACCCAGACGTGATTACAATACAAGCCATGCTCAAAGATGCTGGCTTTAAAGTGCCTGAGATTAACATGACTGCTTACATGGAAGCACGTAGGTTAACACAAAATTTTGTGGACGATTTCTTGGGCTATTTTATAGACGAACGAAACAAATACATGACTTCTTTGCTTGTTGGTTGTGGACTTCCGGGCGGTATGATGGGTTCGCTCATGGCCGATTTGAAAGGCATGCACGTAGCCATTAATTCGTATTTGAAAGGCGCAAATAAAAAGGAACTTAGCACAGACGAATTGTTGGTAATGTTGTTTGATGAAGTAAAAGATATATGGCCAAAACTAGGCAATCCACCATTGGTAACGCCATTTAGTCAGTATGTTAAGAATATCGCGTTGATGAATGTGATGTTTGTACTCAAAGGTCAGCCACGTTGGAGCATGATTGATAAAAATAGCTGGGACATGATTTTGGGTAAAGCTGGAAAGCTGCCAGGAAAGCTTGATGCAGAAATCATTGCTTTGGCCGAAAAGAGTAATTATGAGTTCTTTGAAGGCAATCCACAGGACAATTATCCGAACGAATTGCCAAAATTCATTGCCGAAATGAAAGAACTTGGTTGGGATAGAGGACAAGATGACGAAGAATTATTTGAATTTGCAATGCACGACAAACAGTACCGCGACTACAAATCGGGGGAAGCAAAAAAACGTTTTCAAGTTGAATTGGAAAATGCAATTAAAGAAAAGTTTGCTGCTAAATCCATTGAAGTTCCCGACATTCGTGTATTCAAATATCCTAACTCAGAGCCAATTATATCCAATGCAACAGGACGTGTACTTTGGGAAATTGATTTCAACGAACGCTCCACCGAGCCAGTTCATGGAAAACTAGTGAAAGAATTTGAGACGATTTGCACCCTACAAACAAATTATGGACTTGAACACATCGGTAGTTTTTGTACCGGTAGAATTGTTGGCGTAGAAAAACAACAAGGTGAAATGGTTCGCAAAGGTGAAGTGCTGGCGTATATACAGCAACAATAATCTTTTTGAGGTTACAATTTATAATTTGTGGCAACAGCTAATGCTGGTACATAGGGATAGTTTGCTTTCAACAAGCAAATGTTTTCTGACTCGTTCGTGCCCTTTATTATTGTTTTGATATTAAATATTCTTTTAACGCAATCCCGATAGCAATCAGGATTGCGTTTTTTTCTTATAAACTGTAGAAAGTTTAGGGCAATTATTATTCGTGTTCAAATATGAAAGTTAGTGTAATATCCATTTTATTTATAATTTAGGAGATAGATGTACTACATTGTTTTTAGAAAGAAATGGCTTTGTGGAATTTTTAGTACTAATGGTTTGTCAGCGTATGAATTTAGTTGGTGAAATAGTGAGGTGAAGCAGCAGGTGCACATTGGCATAGCGACATAAAAAATCCCATTCTTCTATTTTTTTTTATCCCATCTTACTTGAACTATCAATTAAAAGCGTTAATTTTGCAGCGTATTTGACAAGTTATTTTTATCATTAAAATTATCCAAGTGAAAAAACAAAACATTCTAGTAATAGTAGCATCTGTATTGCTATTGGTAAGCTCTTGTAAAACAGCGTTGCAAATAGAAAAACCGAAGGAGTCGTACCTTCCTAGTAATTTAGCTCCAGCATTATCGGAACTTCCGTTGCTGGTAGAGCTTGATGTAAAGAAATTGGAGGCCTCGATAAATAAAAAAATGAATGGAGTTATTTTTGAAGGAGCTAATATTTCCGATAATGACCTCTCAGTAAGGATTTCTAAAGCGCAAAATTTTACTTTTAGCATTAAAAACAACGTAATAGAATACCGTGTGCCTTTAAAAGTTTGGTCGCGCTTTGCATGGAAAGTAGAAAAATTTGGCTTCACCGCGAGTGACAACTACGAAGCCAATGGAAGCATTGCGCTCAATTACAAAACCACCATTAGCTTTGATAAAAATTGGAAATTGGTATCCAAAACTACTGCGTCGGGATTTGAATGGATAGAAACTCCCAAATTGAATGTCGTAGGTGTTAGTATCCCGGTTGCTCCCATTGCCAATATCGCCCTATCGAGATGCGATAAATTAATCTCTGACCAAATTGACAAAACACTTGCCGAGATGGTGGATGTGAAAAAATACATGTCGCAGGCATGGAACAGCGTTCAAAAACCGCAACAAGTTAATGCCGAAAATGGTGTGTGGTTGCGTGTTACCCCCAAAGATGTTTACGTGTCGCCATTCACAACTACGGGCAACAAACTCAATATGGCTGTGGCGCTTTATGCTCAGATAGAGTCATTTATTGGCAGTAAGCCTGCTGCCAATCCGTTGGTAGCACTGCCCATTTTTAAATCTATTACCCGCCCAGCACAACAGTTTAATCTGAATATTGCGGGTGATGTATTGTTTGATAAAATTTCGGAAATGGCCCAAAAGCAACTTCTGAACAAATCTTTTTCGCAGGGCAAAAAATCAATAACCGTTACCGGGCTGTCTATTTTTGGAAACGAAGGAAAAGCTGTTTTTGTGGCCGATGTGATTGGTTCGCTCAAAGGGCGTATTTATTTTACTGGAACCATGGTTTATAATGCCGAAAAAATGGCGGTTGAAATCACCGAACCAGCATTTGATGTGAAAACAAAAAACGGATTAGCCAAGTCGGCCAGTTGGTTGCTCAAGGGTGTAATCCTGAAACAATTAGCGCCTTATCTAACTTACCCAGTAAAAGAGGACTTAGATAAAATAAAAAAGGATGTAAACTTGATGCTGACTAATTATGAGATAATAAATGGTGTTTCGCTAAAAGGTAACTTGAATGATTTGAGTGTTTTAAACCTTAGTCTAGTGCCTGGAGCTGTTAGAATACAGGTAAATTTGAAGGGTAATATAGGATTAAAAATTGATGACTTGAAACTCTAAACGCTCAGCTGCAATGATGAGCTTAGCTAGAACTGGTTTTGTTGTTGATTTTTTTAATGGTCTATAGATTACTCATTTGTACTTGTTAATCCTGAAACAGTTGCTTTATTTATCTAAAAATAGCTCTTAATGCGAAAGTGCTAGTTTTGTGTCTGTTTTGTTTTTAGTTTGTATTTAGTTATTCGTTGCTATAATGCCTTTCGGTGGCGTTATATTAAGAATGAAGATATAAAACTGATATTTTATTAAAAATAATTGCACTAAGATGCTTATATTACAAAAAAATATTATACATTTACGACGAATTTAAAAATTTATTTATATACCCGTAATATTTATAAAACTATGTCGGTAAACAAAGCAATTTTAGTAGGTAATGTGGGCAAAGACCCCGAAGTACGTTATTTGGAAAAAGATTTGGCAGTAGCTAAATTCAGTTTAGCTACAAGCGATAGAGCACGCACTCTACCCAATGGTACAGTAGTTCCAGAACGCACCGAATGGCATAACATTGTGGCATGGAGAGGATTGGCCGAAATTGCCGAGAAGTACATTCGCAAAGGCAGCCAAGTGTATGTGGAAGGCAAAATTCAGACACGCACATGGGAAAAAGATGGTGTGAAACATTACATGACCGAAGTATTGGCCGAAACAATTAATTTGCTTGGCAAGCGCCCAGATCAATCCGACTCTACAGCGGGTGTGGTATCCTCGCCGCCCACTCAAGCCATAGAACCACCACCTCACGCAGAAGATGATCTGCCTTTTTAAATTTTAGTATCCCACAAAAGAAACCGCCCAATTTATTTGGAGCGGTTTTTTTTAGTGCTAATTTCACGACTGTGTTTTGCAACACTAGTGTTTTGAAGTATGGAGCAATGTATAATCAAAAGTAGATATGTTTGAACAATATACAACAAGCAAGGTAAACCCGCAAAATCACGGGCACTGGAATAAAGATAATCTTCGGCTTTTTCTACAATGCCAGCTCTTGCTGGATTCTCGTGTATATAGTTCAGTTTCTGAAAAAGAAATTTATCGCTGTAAATTAGTTCGGGATGATTCTCATGTGTCCAAAACTGATAATCTTCTTTCAGTTTGTGCTTTTTGGCTGCAAACTCAAAAATGTTCAACATCCAATCCCTGCGACTTTTCGATTCTAAATCAATCGCTTTTAAAATTTCTCTACCAGTATGTGCTTTAAAATCAGGTATCGTATCACTTAATTTAGCTTTGTCGCTTCGCAACAATAAATGAATATGGTTACTCATGACAACAAAAGCATATATTTCCAACCCTTTATTGGTTTGACAAAACCGCAAACTATCAATTACAATATCACGATAGACCTATCGCGTAAAAATATCAACCCATTCTACCATCTGAAACGTAACATAGTGTAATACATCTTGCTCTACTATTTTATAACCCGTAGTTATATGTCTTTTAACAAGGTTAGTTAGGTGTTTGCCATTTGATTATTAGCTTTTGTTGTTTGCTTTGTTGTATGGAGAAGGTTTCACCTTCGTCATACCTAAAAGGAAAGCTTCACTTTCCATATTATATTTGAATATGCAAGGCATAGCCTTGTTTTAAACTCCGACGAAGTTGAAACCTTCACCGAAAAAAAATAGACATCATTACGGCTTGCGATGAGCTGAATGTTTTGCCAAAATAAATACGGAATACATCCTACGCCCAACCGGGAGCAACTTTGATACATCCTGCAATGATTTGAAAGTTTTGCCAAAATAATTACGGGCAGCCTACGCTCAACTGGGTTTGTTAATTGCTGGAAGATTGATAATCAAAGGGAAATGTGAAATCTTTGCCAAAACGAAAAACAGAGCAGCTAATATTCAAAGTGGAAATTTTAAGACAATCTAATCTATAATCTTATAAATCTTGCTTTCAACAAATATCTTAATTTCAAAAGCGAGTTTTTTGTACTCTAATGTTTCTGTTTCATCCGGAATATACATATCACCTGGATAACGTGCATCAACTCCAAAATCACTCAACTCTTTTGGGTCAATGTCTATGAAATCGGCATCAAAATCTGAGCATTCTGAAAGTAAGAATTCAATGTTATGTGTTCTTTTTATTTCAACACCATTTGCAATTAGAAATGCTTTTAGAAATTTTTCCACAGCCTGTTGACAATGAAAACAAACAGATGATGTGGCAATTATTTCAAACTCAGTTAATTTGTTGATAACCAGCAAATCTTCATTGGCCTTTAATAACCATTGTTTTATAAAATCCTCTGTCCCTTTGTTCATAAAACAACTCCTTCCTTTACAACTTGTTTAAGAATATGACTGGTTATTTCTATTTTTGTACTTATTTCTTCTTCACTTTCAATTAGTATATCTGCTGGTATTTTAAGCTGTGCCAGCTCTTTTCTAATCATCGATTGCAGCGTTCTTTTTCTTCGAACGTCAATGGTTTCATGCGTAATAACAAGAAAATCATAATCACTATCGTTGTTATTGTCCCTTCTTGCTCGTGACCCGAATAAAACAATCTTGCTATTAGGAATAATTCTATTAGCAGTTTCTTTGATAATAGATAATGTATTGGAGCTGTTATTAATCATAATCTAAACATTTATTGGAGTTAGAAATAATCGAAAATTTGTATTGTTTTGACGTTTTCAAATAGAATCGAATAGTTGGCTTTAATAATGCTTAATTCCGATATATACAAATAGTTTTCAAATGTATAAATAATTTTCGACAAATCCAATAGTATTCAAAGGTGTGAAAGGTTTAAAGTATAATAAACAACTGGATTTCACCTTCGTCATACCTAAAAGGAAAGCTTCACTTTCCATATTATACAAGGCACATGATACATACCGATTTTTATCGGTAGCCTTGTTTTTAAGTCCGACGAAGGTGAAACCTTCGCCGAAAAAAGAGCGACTTTGATACATCCTGCAATGAGTTGAAACCTTTGCCAAACTAATTACGGGCAAACTAGGTCCAACGGAGTTTCTTGTTGTGATTGAGTTCGTTAATGAATGGATTAGCACTCATTTTCCTTAGAGTTTAGCTATCTTTTTTTGCATTATTGCTGCTATTAACACTATAATTTTCATACGGATTAAACATAAAATATTTTTACGAACTTATGCTTTTATCAGCTTTCTTTCTAATTTACCAACTTTACTGGTAATGCTAAGCACGTATATTCCATTTGCCAATGTACTTAGCGATACAGTTTCATTTTCCCTGATTTCTTTCGTGAACATAAATCTACCATTTAAATCGTGTACAGATAATGACGCTTTGCCTTTTAATCCGTTTATTTGCAAATCTCCGGTTGCAGAGTTGAAATGAAGCGATACGTTGTTTGCGTTTGGTGAATTTACTGCCGTAGGTGTAATTTCAACTATATGACGATAAAATCGTGTCCATGTTTGTGCAACTAAATAAGCATCAGTTGTTCCTATAGGTACATACAGCGTACATTTTGTGTAATCTACACTAAAATAAGGTATATTTTCATTTAAAAAAAGAGGTACTGTACGATAACAATAAACTGAGGTTATCGCCATGCAATTATCAAATGCACCATTTCCAATAAATGTAGTATTTGCAGGAATGGAAATTGAAGTTAAAGCACTACAATTTGAAAATGCACTACTACCAAATGATGTTACTGAAGCAGGAATATTTACGCTGGCCAAACTGCTGCAACCCACAAATGCTGCATCTCCAATTGTAGTTACCGACAATGGGATAGTAATGGAAGTCAGTTTCATACAAGCATTAAACATCGAATTTGGGATAGCAGTAATACTTCCCAAACTAGTTACGGTGGCAAGTTCCCAACAGCCTGCAAAAGCACTTTCGCCTACAGAAGTTACATTTTCAGGAATACTGATGGAAGTTAAACCATAACAAGAAAGAAATGCCGATTCGCCAATTGAAACCAACGAACTGGGAAATGTAATGGACGGCAACTGCTGACAATTATGAAAAGCAAATTTGTCAATTGCTGCAAGCGTTGATGGAAAAGCTATACTGGTTAACGACCTGTTTTTAAATGCATTTTCAGGAATTGTATTGGCTGGATAACTTACTATTGAGCCATCAAAAGGTAAATGTGTTCCAGCATCACCAGTGTACGCATAAATAGCCGCCCCAGAGAGGTCTATCTCTTTATAGGCAAAATAATTCTGTATCATGTAAAAATCCACCGCATTAATTTTACCCGTTACCACAAGTTTTGTAACAGATCGCATTTGCTCATAAGTTAGATTATGACTTTCGTTAATTGTACCCGGTGTAACCACATTTACAGTTAAAGTAATTCCGGATAAAGTAGCCAAACTACTCATTACAAGCACACATAAAATGATTAAAGTTTGTTTCATAAGAGTGTTTTTTGGATAAATTTATATTTGAAAGTTAATTTATTAATAAATAGTTATACTTACTTCATTACCATAAGCGATACCATAACTGTTTCTCGCCCAAGCTCTAATATATATTTTTCCAGTATCTCTAAAGTCAAAATAAAATATCCCAATGCTTGTTTCTGTCGAAGTTGCGCCTTCAGGTACAGTCGGATTTGGAGAAGAACTCCAGCATATTCCACGACCAAGAATTGGTGATCCTCCATCACTTATTATATTACCACCAGTTGCAATTACGTCAGCTAACGGATTGGATGCACCAATAGTTATTAGTGTAGCTAAACCCTTCCTAGTCCATACTGGTATACCATTTACCAATGTCAGAGACATACCATCCAATGAAGGTGCAACTGTTATCCAACTCGTTCCATCCCAATATTTTATTTCGCCTACAGTTGTGCCATCGGGGCAAGTTGTACCCCCTGTTGCGTTACCTGCCGTTTTTGCATATAACGCATACGGCACGCTTAGTAATTGACTTGAACTCAACAGCGTATAATTTGTACCACCGCTTAAATCGTAGTTTGCCGAAACACTTACATTTCCATTTTCCCATTTAATGGTAGAGAAATTTCCCGATACAAGTTTTCCTCCACCAAGTTGTAGCGTTAGTAAACCATTGCTATTGGTTGTGCCAATGTGAGTTTCGGAATACACGGTTACAGGTGGAAATATGCCTTGTGTTATGAGGATTTGTACACCAATTTCTTTATTTACAATCAATTCGTTACTGGCATTGCGCACTACGGCTTGGTAACTCATTTTTTCGGGAACTTGTCCAAAAATATTTGAGAAAAATGATACAGAAACGAATGCAATGACGAGCAGCAGCCTAAATTTGAAGTTTGTTGTTCTCATGATTTAATGTTTATAGCTTTATTAATTCTTTATGATTTTAAATGTTTTCATTTCTAAGTTTTTGGTGGATTTTCCACTTTTGGGGTTACTATAAACTTTCAAAAAATAGCTTCCAGAAACTAAATTTTGCATCGAAATGGCAGTTTCTGAGCCAGTTATTTGTTT
>JAIFKQ010000053.1 GCA_020049515.1 Paludibacter sp.
AAACTCGTCCCAGAACAGTTTATAAACAGCCATTAAGGCTTCCGACAAACGGTATTTTGAGAACAAATCGTCGATTTCCAATAAGGTTTTGCCCAATTGTGCTTCAAACCATTTTACTGCCATGCGAGCCGATTCTGGTTGAGACCTCTCCCCAAACCCCTCTCCAAAGGAGAGGGTGGTTGTTTCCCAGCCTTTTACCAAGCGGAAGGCATTCCAGATTTTATTGTTGAAATTTCTGCCTTGTTCGCAAAGCGAGTCGTCGTAAGGTAAATCATTGCCGGCAGGCGAAGTGAGTAACATTCCCAAACGCACCGCATCGGCACCGTAAAGCGCAATCAAATCCAATGGATCGGGCGAGTTACCCAGCGATTTGGACATTTTACGTCCCAATTTATCGCGCACAATTCCTGTCAGGTAAACATTCTTGAACGGTAATTCATTTTTATATTCATATCCGGCCACAATCATACGTGCCACCCAGAAGAAAAGAATTTCGGGGGCTGTCACCAAATCATTGGTTGGATAATAATAGTTGATGTCTTCATTGTCAGGATTATTGATGGGCCATAACCACGACGAGAACCAAGTGTCCAAACAGTCTTCATCCTGACGCAAGTCGTCAATTGATAGTGGATAGTTGACAGTTGACAGTGCTTTTTGGTAGGCTTCTTCTTTACTTAATGCAACCACGAAACCACCTTGTGGTAGGAAATAAGCTGGTATGCGATGTCCCCACCAAAGTTGACGCGAAATACACCAGTCTTTCACGTTTTCCATCCAGTGGCGGTAGGTGTTTTTGAATTTTGGCGGGTAGAGTTTAATGTCGTCTTCCATCACCGCTTTCAGCGCTGGTTTGGCCAATTCTTCCATTTTCATAAACCATTGCATCGAAAGCTTTGGCTCAATAACGGCGTCGGTGCGTTCAGAATATCCAATTTTATTGGTGTAAGCTTCTACTTTTTCCATTAAGCCAGCTGCTTCCAAATCTTTTTCTATTTGCGTACGAACATCAAAGCGATCCATGCCTGCATATTGTGCACCATTTTCGTTCAGCGTTCCATTATCGTTGAAAATATCGATAGAAGGCAGGTTGTATTTCTCACCCAACATGTAGTCATTCACATCGTGAGCCGGAGTCACTTTCAAGCAGCCCGTTCCAAATTCAATATCAACATATTCGTCTTCAATTACTGGAATCACGCGGTTAATCAATGGTACAATTACATTCTTGCCACGTAAATGAGCATTTTTCGGATCGTTAGGATTGATACACATCGCGGTATCACCCATTATGGTTTCGGGACGGGTAGTTGCCACAACAGCAAAAGCATCTTCACCCTCGATTTTATATTTGAGGTAGAAAAGCTTACCAACTTGTTCTTTAAAAATCACTTCTTCGTCGGACAAAGCAGTAAGTGCTTTTGGATCCCAATTGACCATGCGCACTCCACGGTAGATATTGCCTTTTTGGTGCAAATCGCAGAATACTTTTATCACGCTTTCAGAGCGCACTTCGTCCATGGTGAAAGCTGTTCTGTCCCAATCGCAGGATGCCCCGAGTTTCTTCAGTTGTTCAAGGATGATACCGCCGTGCTTGTGGGTCCATTCCCAAGCATGCTCTAGAAATTCGTCGCGCGTTAAGTCTGTTTTGGCAATTCCTTCGGCAGCCAATTTCGCTACCACTTTGGCTTCGGTAGCAATGGAAGCGTGATCGGTGCCGGGTACCCAGCAAGCATTTTTGCCCAACATACGTGCCCGACGCACCAAAATATCCTGAATGGAATTGTTCAACATGTGTCCCATGTGCAAAACACCGGTTACATTTGGTGGTGGTATTACAATGGTATATGCCTCGCGGCCATCAGGTTTTGAGCTAAAAAAATCGTTGTCTAACCAATATTGATACCATTTCGATTCGATGTCTGTGGGATTGTACTTGCTTGCGAGTTCCATAAAAGTCATTTACTATTTAGTCATTTACTCCCGATAGCTATCGGGATTACTATTTAAAGAATGAGACGTTTGCAGTTTAAAACGAACTTTTATACAGCAAAATACTACATTTCTTCTATTCTTAAAAAGGAATGCAAAGATACATAAAAAAGGTGTTATTGAGAAACTAAAATTCCGGAAAAACAAAAGCGGTCATTCCAGGCTTGTTGGAATGTCCGCTTCAATAAATACTTATATAAAAAACCCAGAATCCTAAAATGGTTATTTAAACAACACCCGAAAGGCTTCTTCTACTTTTTTTACCTGTACCAATTGAATATTAAGCTTGCTCAAGTTTAGACTTTTAAGATTAAAATCGGGTATAATCATTTTCTCAAAGCCAAGTTTTTCGGCTTCCAATATTCGTTGTTCAATGCGGTTAATGGGACGTATTTCGCCCGAAAGACCAACCTCACCAGCCACGCAAACGTGTTTGGCTATAGCAATGTCAACATTGGAAGAAAGAATGGCCGAAATAACCGCCAAATCGATAGCTGGGTCATTTACTTTAATGCCACCGGCAATGTTCAGAAACACATCTTTTTGGGCAATTTTAAAACCTGCCCTTTTTTCAAGTACTGCCAATAACATATTGAGGCGACGAAGGTCGAAACCAGTGCTAGAACGTTGTGGAGTGCCATAAGCTGCAGAACTCACAAGACCTTGTACTTCTATCAAGAACGGTCGAATACCTTCAATGGCCGAGGCAATAGCCACACCGCTCAATCCTTCGTGGTTTTGTGACAGCAGTAGCTCGGAAGGATTGCTAACTTCTCGTAAACCATTCTGTTGCATCTCAAAAATACCCATTTCTGACGTACTTCCAAAGCGGTTTTTGATAGACCGAAGGATGCGATACATATAATGTTGGTCGCCCTCAAATTGGAGCACCGTATCCACAATATGCTCCAATACTTTTGGCCCTGCAATGCTGCCTTCTTTATTGATATGACCAATAAGCAACACTGGAATGGCGGAGGTTTTGCAAAACTTGAGAATGGCGGCTGCACACTCACGAACTTGCGATACGGAGCCTGGTGAAGACTCTATTGTATCGGTAGCCATGGTTTGAATAGAATCCACAATGACCACATCGGGCTGTATGTTTTGAACATGTACAAAAATTTGTTCCAAGGAGGTTTCACTAACAATATAACAGTCGGGGTTCTGAAACTTAAGTCGTTCGGCGCGCATCTTTAGTTGAGTTACACTCTCTTCGCCCGAAATATACAGCGTTCGTTTTCCCTTCATGTTAAGCACCACTTGTAGCACCAACGTAGATTTGCCAATGCCCGGCTCGCCACCAATCAACACCAACGAGCCTGGAACTAAACCACCACCCAATACCCGATTCAACTCGTTGCAACTTGTATCAATGCGCGTTTCTTCAGTGGTAATTACATCGGAAATAAGAATAGGTTTTTGCTTAACCAATTGAATGCCTGCAATATGAATTTTAGGAGATGTATCTTTGCTAATAATTTCTTCCACATAACTATTCCACTCACCACAAGAAGGACATTTACCTATCCATTTGGGGGAATCAACTCCGCAGTTTTGACAAATATATACTGATTTTGTTTTGGCCATGATTTGTATATTTTTAAACAATAAATAGTATGTGAAAATAAGACTAACTAAGAAACAAATGTATGAAGTAAAACCAGCAAAAGGCTCATAATTCAACAAAAATAACTCGAACCGTTAAAGCAGCTTACCTTACGAACTACAAATATACAAATGATTTATTGATTAACAATATCAACAAGGAAACAAATAAACAATATGTTTGAATTAAATCGTTTTGATTATTCACCAATAAAAAATTTCAAACAGCATATTTATCTTTTGATAAATAATTGATTAGCTTATATTTGCGGGATTCATAAGAAAAAGAAAAAGAAAAAAAACAGAAAACTCTAATTGAAACAACAAAATAAATTATGTTCTGATTGACAATTACATCACAAGTCAAATTAACGACCCTTCATGGTAGAATGAAACAGTTACAAAACGTCACATTAAATAAAAACAGCTTTTCTTCAAAAAAAAAACAAAGGTAAATGTGAAAATTATTATACCCTTTGACTATTACCCTATACAATTTAAAAAGTCAAAAAGAACATTTCTAAAAAGAAACACTTTCAAATACAAACAAAAAAACGGCGGAAAAATCATAATAAGTATTGAAATTGCGGAAAAATGGCAAAAAAACTTAGTATTGTGTATAAAACCGAAAAATAAAAAGTATCTTTGTGGTGAAATAAAAAAAAGAGTATGATAATCCAATTTTCAGTTCGAAACTTTCGAACCTTCAAAGAAAAAGCAACATTGAGCCTAGTAGCGTCCAACTACGACAAAGAACGAGAGGCAGAAAACATCTCAGTTGACAATCGCTTTAATCTTCGGTTGCTGAAAAGTGCCGTAGCTTATGGCGCCAATGCTAGTGGAAAAAGCAAATTTATCGATGCACTTGCATTTATGCGAAATTTCACTATCAGTTCCTCGCGCGAAAGTCAGCAAGGAGATAAAATCCCTGTAGAACCATTTAAACTCAATACCGAAAGCGAAAACGCTCCAAGTGAGTTTGAGGTAATTTTCATCCACAAAGACATAATGTATCGTTATGGTTTTGAGGTAGATACTGAAAAAGTTGTATCGGAATGGCTTTACACAAAACCCAAAACCAAGGAGGTGGAGCTTTATTATAGGGATTTTCAGCAGTTTGATGTTCACGAGCGCAGTTTCAGCAAAGGAAATGTGCTTGTAAAAGAAAAACTTGTTCGCAATAATGCTTTGTTGCTATCGGTGGCTGCACAGTTCAATGAAGAAAATTCGCTCAATGTAATAGAATGGTTTAGAAATACAGAAATCATTTCGGGATTAAAGGAAACTGAATTCAGAAACAACTCTATTTCCAAAGTAAAAATGTCAGCGGGAAAATCAGAACTATTAGATTACTTGAAAAAGGCTGATTTAGGCATTGTGGATTTGGAAATAACAGAAGTGAAAGGGGGGCAATTTGAGAATAATCCTTTCGATTCGGTATTAACGATAAGAGACAAGTTCAATGACACATCAAAAAGTGGCAAAATGTATATGTCGCTTGCGCAGGATGAGTCGGAAGGTACCCGCAAATACTTTTATTTGCTAGGTCCAATAATCGATGCTCTCAACAAAGGGTCTGTTTTGGTGGTAGATGAGTTGGATTCTAAATTACATGCCAACCTTGTAGAAAAAATAGTGTTGCTATTTAACTCAAAAAGTTTAAATCCATTGAATGCACAACTTTTATTTAATACGCATGATACCAACTTGTTAAATACTGGAACCTTTCGTCGTGACCAAATATGGTTTACCGAAAAGGACCGCTATGGCGAAGCTCGTTTATTTTCATTGGCCGATTTCAAAACAGATTCAGTAAGAAAAACAGAAGCATTTGAGGATAATTATGTGCGTGGTAAATATGGCGGTGTTCCTTATTTAGATTTATTTGAAAATGCCCCTAGTTATGCAATGAATGAACCTACTGTGGAATATGAACCCCCATTAAAAGTGCCAGTAGATGGAACTGATGGCTTAACTAACAATGTCTTAAATAAATCTGCTGGTGAGTATGAAAAATAAGAAAGCTGAGCAGGCTGGTAATAGAGAAAGGCATAAAAAGGAGCTAAAAACAGGTCGTCGAGGTGAGCCTATTTTAGAGCGTGCTGCACCATTAAAATTAGAAAAGCCGACTATTCTTATTGTGTGTGAAGGCAAAAATACAGAACCGAGTTATTTTAGTCAGTTTAGGCTTTCGTCGGCAACTATACATGCTGTGGGTGAGGGTTATAATACAACTTCTCTAGTTAATAGAGCCGCACACTTTGCCGCGCAAAAAAAGTATGAGCAGGTGTGGTGCGTATTTGATAAGGATGATTTTTCGACAGTAGATTTCAATTCTGCTATTGTTTTGGCTCGTTCTAACGGTTTTGGGGTAGGCTATTCTAATCAGGCTTTTGAATACTGGATATTGTTGCATTTTATTGATCATCAAGGTGGTGGCATGCACCGTAGCGATTATGATGTACGTATCAATCAACTGTTGCAGCCATTTGGAAGAATTTATGACGGCAAAAGAAGTAAAATTATTTCGGAAGATATTTTTGAATTACTCATTGGAAATGATAAGCAGACAGGAATAAGTAGGACACAAATAGCCATTAACCGTGCAAAAAGGAATTGTTCGCAGTTAAATAGGGTTAGTCCTGCAGCGGAAGAATCTTCAACTACTGTTTTTGAATTGGTGGAAGAGTTGTTGAAATACATATAGATGTAATAACAGCGTTAATTCGGGAAAAACCAAAACATCGCAGATTAACTAAAAAAAACCCTTGCAAATTCTTTGATTTGCAGGGGCTTCTTTTGAATATATTATACTAGTTTAGAGGAAATTAATTGAATAGGATAACAATAAAAGTAGGTCAAATAGTATAATTATGGCATGAAGAATACTCCTGTATTTTTATCTGACATTGTTTACAAATTCTACTTTTGAATTATAGAATGGTTACTGGGCTTTCGAATCTGTTAAAACATTCTATTCCAATCAATAAATGTAACATATTTGTTTGAGGATGCTCCACTCCCACCCGAAAAAACAAGTTTAAAAAGATGCCAACTGGAATTTGCTCGGCGTTAATATTGTACTAGGAATCCGTTAAAATCAAGAAATCTTTATCCCGAACGCAGGTTACCAAATTAAAGAATGAACCACAATCCAAAAAGTCGGATTCTTCGATAAGCTCAACAGAAGATATAAATCAAAGAAAAAAGGTTACAATATACAAATACCTATTCCGACAAATCGGAATCATCATTCGTTATTTTAAGACTTAATACTCTAAAATTAAGCTGAAAGCATTTTTCTATTGTGAACTATTGCTTTCCCGATAGCTATTCCCGAAATGTAGGGACAAGCTGGGATGGTTTAAGTATTATCAAGTTTTATTTTGGTAAAGAATTAGGTTAAATAGAAAATCAAACAGTAAAACGTGGATGGATTTTTGATTACGAACCCGAAATAAAAATTAAAGCTTGTCGCCGCTAAGGTTCATCATAGAAAATTGGACTGAATTTGAATAGTTATAGAAAAAATTATTTCTAGCTATTACTGCGCCATTTAAATTTGTACCCTTTAAGCATGCTCCATTTAACGCAGTATTAGTCAAATTAGCCTTGGTAAGATTGGCAGATGTCAAATCGGTATCGGTTAAGTTCGCATCCGACAAATTAGCTCCAGTTAAATCGGTCGAGGAAAGATTGGCTTTAGAAAGATTGGCACTTGACAAATTGGCCTCCAATAAAAAAGCATTTGATAAATTTGAACCTGTCAAATCGACATAAGATAGATTGACAAATGAAAGATCGGCATTAGAGAAATTTGAATCTAACAAATTAGCAGCAAGGAGGTTGGCAAAAAGCAGATTTGCATCGCATACATCTGCATCTTTTAATGTAGCACCAGTTAGATTAACATCCAGAAGCTTTGAATGTGACAATTTAGCTTTTGTTAAATCGGCGCCAGAAAGATCTGCTCCAGTTAAGTCGGCACAAGTTAAATCTACTCCAGATAAATTGGCGCCAGATAAATTGGCGCCTTTTAAGTTTGAGCCAGACAAATTAGCGTTTGTGAGATTAGCCCAGGATAAATTTGCGCACGATAAATCAGCCCCTGACAAATTGCAATTGGCCAAATACATCACTCTTAAATCCGCCCACACTAAATGTAATTTTTCGTCGGAACCATTGTGTAAATATGCAAAAACTAATTCCTTGTCAGTCATACCCGCATTTATTAATTATCAAATACAATGAACTTTTACCTTAAAAACTAGAGAGTATAAAACATGTAGCTGCGTAAATAAACGATATGCATTTCGCCCTACAAAATTAGAGCATTTGACATTAAATTCGATTCCCTGTACCCTAAAAAGAAGCAGGTATAAACCCTAAAAAGAGTTAGCTCAAAGTGAGGGTTTACACCTATAGAAATAAATAATATTACATCGTTATTTTCCAGCATACAGTAGATCAGCACACAAACAATTAGATATTGGAATTCTATTTGATTTATACGTTTCTAACTTTATCTTTGACAAAAAAAAATTAAAAGTGATATTGTAATATTTATTGATGGTTCGTTTGAAAATCATCTTTACTTCAAAAAACAAAAATTTCAATTTAAAATAGTCAATAATGCATTAAGATTTTAACGCTTAATTTTATCTAGGACTACTAAATTATGCCTATAAATTCGATAAACTGCAAGCATTTTAAAGTACAAAACCATAACTATTTGCATCAAAAAAGTCATTGAAAATATAAATTGTCAATAACTTACTCTTAATATTTTCACCTACAGTCAAAATTTACCGTATCTTTAGCCACTCAAAAACGACCTTACAATAGGCAGCTTAAAATGGCTGAAAACAAATACTTAGCATGAATTCTTTCGTTCACTTACACGTTCACTCTCATTATTCTGTGCTGGATGGCATGTCCACCATTTCTGGCTTGATAGACAAAGCTTCCAAAAATGGCATGAACGCCATTGCACTTACCGACCATGGTAACATGTTTGGCATCAAGGACTTTTTTAATTATGCCAAAAAGAAAAATGGCAAAGTGAGGGGTCAAATTTCTGATTTAAAGAAGCAATTAGAGGTTGATGGACTTTCGGAAGAGGGCAAAGCAGAATTGTTGCAACAAATTGAGGTCGCGACTCAAAAACTGTTCAAACCCATTTTGGGTTGCGAAGCGTATGTGGCACGTCGTGGACGGTTGAACAAAGATGGAGCGCAAGACCGCAGCGGATACCATTTGGTGGTGCTTGCCAAAAACAAAATTGGATACCGCAATCTCTGCAAATTGGTGTCTTACGGCTATATCGACGGCATGTATTATCGTCCCCGTATTGACCACGAAATATTGGAAAAATACAGCGAAGGGCTGATTGTTTCGTCTGCTTGCTTGGGTGGCGAAATACATAAGAAGGTAGAATCGGGCAATATGCAAGATGCCGAAGATGCCGTGTTGTGGTACAAACGGGTGTTTGGCGACGATTATTACATTGAATTGCAGCGCCACAAAACCGACAAGCCCAATGCCGATTACCATTGCTACGACAAGCAAATGTTGCAAAATGCCGAACTGATAAAACTAGCCCGCAAAACCAACACCAATCTGCTTGTTACCAACGATGTGCACTTTGTTGAAGAAGAGCACGGCGAAGCGCACGAACGTCTTATTTGCCTGAGTACGGGCAAAGATTTGGACGACCCCAACCGCATGCGCTACACCAAGCAGGAATGGCTGAAAACGCCAGAGCAAATGTGGCAGATATTTGCCGATATACCCGAAGCGCTCGAAAACTCGGTGAAAATTGCCGAAAAAGTGGAGTTCTACGATATTGATTCGGATGCTTTGATGCCAGTTTTTCCTATTCCCGAAGATTTTGCTACCGAGGAACATTATCGTGCCACACAAACGGAAGCCATGCTTCGCGAAGAATTCAAGGAAGGTTTCGACCGTTTGGGAGGTTATGAAAAAGCGGTGCGTGTAAAATTGGAGGCTGACTATTTGCGAAAACTGACGCTAGAAGGCGCCAAACTTCGCTATGGTGAAAATATGGAACCCGAAACGGCTGAACGCATCGATTTTGAGCTGGATGTAATGAAAACCATGGGATTTCCGGGTTACTTCCTTATTGTGCAAGATTTTATAGCCGCAGCACGTGGCATGGGCGTGGCAGTTGGGCCAGGACGTGGTTCGGCAGCTGGTTCGGTGGTGGCGTATTGTTTGAAGATCACCGACATTGACCC
>JAIFKQ010000111.1 GCA_020049515.1 Paludibacter sp.
CACCCACTACCGATACAAATCCGAATACATCGTCGCCATAAATTGGGTTGCAGCATTTTGCCAATCGAAAATCAACTCCTTTTAAATTTTCACCAATTACCAGCACATCTTCATGGATGTGATGATCATCCGAGTGAGCTTCTTTAGAAAAACTATCGGCACTTCTCGATTCTAGTTGCTCAATAACAGTTGGCTTGTCCAATTCCAAGTAGGCATCTCGCACCACATGCATGTCCAGTTTTTCATGTGCTATTTCTTGATAAAAGTCACTGACTGTAGAATATCCTTTTTTCTTTGCCAACTTAGAAATTTTGCCCTCGTCCAATTCAATTTTCCAGTTTTTAAACCGTCTAATAATTGTTTCGCGCCCAATCTCAGCATCCTTAAATTCCACTTCTTTAAGTGCTTTACGACCTTTAGCCATCCCGAATTTGGCTTTTGAGTAGGCGAAGTGAGCACTTCTACCTGGTCGCCATTATTAAGCACGTATTTAATGGTCATGTTTTTGTCATTCACTTTTGCACCTACACATTTACTGCCTAGAGCGGTATGAATTGAAAACGCGAAATCAAGTACGGTAGCTCCTTTGGGCAATTTGTGCAAATCGCCATTGGGAGTAAAAACAAAAACCTCTTTGTCGTACAAATTCAGCTTAAAATCGTCCATAAAATCAATGGCGTTTAATGCTGGATTTTCAAGTATTTCGCGGATGTTTTTGAGCCATTCATCCATGCCCGATTCATTTTTTATGCCTTTGTACTTCCAGTGTGCAGCCAGTCCCTTTTCTGCCACTTCGTCCATTCTCTCGGTACGAATTTGAACTTCTACCCATTTTCCACCAGGGCCAAGCACTGTGGTATGCAAGCTTTCGTAGCCATTGGTTTTAGGAATAGACAACCAATCGCGTAATCGTTTCGGATTAGGCTGGTACATATCTGCCACAATAGAATAGGCCTGCCAGCAAGCAGCTTTTTCCTTTTCTAAAGGCACATCAAAAATAATACGAATGGCAAACAGATCGTATATATTTTCAAAATTGGTATTCTGTTTTTTTATTTTCGAATAAATAGAATGGATGGACTTGGTACGGCCTTTAATTTCGAAATCGAATCCTAATCCACTTAATTTGTCCTTCAATGGAGTAATAAACTCCGAAATATATTTGTCGCGCGACTGCTTAGTTTCATTTATTTTCTCGGCAATTTCCCTGTAAATATCTCTGTTGGTGTATTTTAGCGATAAGTCTTCAAATTCCGTCTTTATTGCATACAAACCCATACGGTGTGCTAAAGGTGCATACAGAAAAGAACTTTCGCGGGCAATTTTTTGTCGGTTTCCTTCAGGATAGGATTTAAGGGTGCGCATAATGTGAAGATGCTCCGCAATAACTATCAGAATAACCCTTATGTCTTGTGCAAAAGTGAGGAATAATTTACGGAAGTTTTCCGTTTCGAGCGATGCATTACGAGCGTATAGCTCACCTACTCTCAATATTCCCTCTATAATGGTGGCTACTTGCGTGTTGAATTTTTTTTCAATCTCCGCCACACTCAATAACTCTTTTTGAACCAATTCGTAAAATAACACACTTAAAATGGCTGATTTCCCTAATCCAATTTCTACTAGTACTATTTCAGCAATTTTTAATTTTTTCAATAGCGATAGTTCAAAATTGTCATTCGCCGAGGCGTATGACTTGCTGTGTTTTTCAAAAATGGCTCTCAACTCCTTTCTTTCTTCATAATTGAACAAATTAGGATGTGAATGCAAAATCTTGCTATATACCGAACTAAATTTTTCGCTTTGAGGAGTTGTCATTTTCTTATACGCATTAATAAATCGTTAAATATAGTTGATTTCGTGTGTCAACTCAATTTAACAAGTGAAAATTTATACCAACATTTAATGAACTCGAATTTGTATGCAAAGATACGATTCCTAACTCAAGATGTTTCAGAAAATGCATTAGAAATCATAAAAAAATACCATTAAACATAGAAAATAGAAATAAATGAAAGAAAACGAGTAAAAAAACGGGTAGAAAGATGCAGTATTGAATTTTCTTTTCTAAATTTGCAAAATGAAAAAAAAGTATTCATTCATCGTGGATAGAATGCTGCGTTTTCACTTAAAATTAAAATGATATATAAGAATCTGCTACGATAAGACGATTTTATATTTTTGAACGCTAAGAACGGAAAGACACAAATGGAACATGCCGATATATCGGTAAGTTTGAAATACAGAGAATAAATTTCTTTACGTCTTAGCAACCCGACAGCTATAGTGGATAGTGTCTGCACGTTTCACGGGATGTTCCATACCGTAAAAACGGCACGTTCCGATTCTGGGAATGTCGAAATACTCCATCGAAATACTCCGTTTGCGTTAAAAGAACTTATCGGAGTGGACTCATATAAACTATTTTCAAACATGAGAACAACTATCAAAGTATTGTTTTTTATTTCAATTATTTTACTTTCTTATTTGTGTATTATGAGTGTGTTGACTCCAATTCGTTTCGAAGAGTCTAAAAACAGTCGCGAAAAAGACATCATAAAACGACTTATGGATATACGTAAGGCCCAAGTTGAGTTTAAAGATCAAAAAGGACGCTACACCACAAGTTTCGACACATTGGTCATTTTTGTTAAGAATGCCAAGAAGAAAATAGTTTTGAAGGAAGGCGCTTTAACCGACAAACAGCTTGAGGCGGGTTTAACAGAGGCTGCTGCTGTAAAAATAGTAAAAAAAGGTAACGCTCAAGAAATTGCTGCAAGCGGATTGCAGGGTTTTGTGAGAGATACTGCTTATGTAAATTTGTTGGAGGCTATTTTTCCAACTGATTATACTGCTGAAACCATTAATGAGTTAGGTATTATTCCATTTTCAAACAATCAGAAATTCGAAATAAAAGTAAAAAATGACTATACAAACTCTAATGGTATAAAAATTCCGTTGTTGGAGGTAAGCGCTCATTACAAATCGTATCTTTTTGACTTAGATGAACAAGAGCTTGTTAACGTAATTGATTTGCAAGAAAAATTATTCCGTTTTCCCGGTCTAAAAATTGGTTCGGTTGAGGAGCCTAATAACAATGCTGGAAACTGGGAATAGAGATTGCGAATGAATTTTTTAAGAAAGTGTTAGCTATCCTACGATACTTTAGGTAACATTAGAATGCATTCCTAGAATATAAATTATGGATGAAATTTCCAATTTAGAACAAAATAACCAATACAGTTTATCCATCCGATTTAGTTCGGATGGATTTTCTTTATGTGTATATGACATCTCAGGTTATCAGGTTTCCCAAAAAAAAATGACAGTGCCTCTCTTTTTTTCATTATCAAAAAATGAAATTCAAGAAATTATAGCCCATGACACTAGCCAGCTTCTTATTTATGATAACATTAGCTTAATCTGCGAATCGGATACTTATACATTTATACCCTCCCAATTTTTAGAGCATGGCAATGTAGCTGATTTTTTGCTTTTAGAACATCAAATCTCTCCAAAAGACTGTGTGCTAAATAATGAAATTTCATCTTGGCAAATAGTCAATGTGTTTTCTATTCCACAAAATTTAGACGCAGCGCTAGCTACCTTGTATCCATCTATAAAAATAGAGCATCATTTGAGCTACATGCTGACTCACCACATTACGCAACGAAATGAAACTGCTATATACATTTGGGTAAGGTCAAAAATAATGGATGTTATTGTACTTATAAATGGCAGCCTGCATTTGGTAAATAGTTTTAACTACCTTACACCCGAAGATTTTACATATTATACCCTCAATATATTTGATCAATTAGCATTAAATACCGATATGTGTAAAGTGCGGTTGTTTAACACTAGAGGTAGCACTGAATTACAAAAAATGATTCAAAAATACCTTAAGCTGGTGGAAGTGATTAATTGACAAATTTTCCGTTTTAAAATATGAGATACGAATGCCTGTTTTGAAAATGCTGTAATCTATGCAGCCAGTTATTTAAATAAATAAATAAAGACTATGAGAATTATCAGTGGAAAATATAAAGGGCGTCGTATAAGTGCTCCGAGCAACATTACGGCTCGTCCTACAACCGATTTTGCGAAGGAGGGACTATTCAATCTCTTGAACAATAGAATTGATTTTGAGGATATTGACGTGCTCGATCTTTTTTCGGGTACTGGAGGAATAAGCATTGAATTTATTTCCCGCGGCTGTAAAGGTGTTATTAGTATTGAGGAAAACGAACGCCATTGTGCATTTATCCGTAAAGTGTGTGCCGAATTAAAAATAGACAATTTATCCTTACTAAAAACGGATGTTTTTAAGTTTATCAGCACTTGTCACAGCCAGTTTGACATGATTTTTGCTGACCCGCCCTACGAGCTTGACAAAATACAAGAAATACCATCCCTTATTTTTTCTAAGAAATTACTTAAAGATGATGGGCTTTTTGTGCTCGAGCATTCATCCAAAAATAGTTTTGAGCAGCATCCTAACTTTGTGGATCATCGTTATTATGGCAGTGTGAATTTTAGTTTCTTTAGGTGGAAATAAATATAAGGATCCCTCAAAACACAATTAAAATATGGGTCTAAATAACTTGAAAAATCTGTTTTCTATCTTTTTATCTAGTCAAGAATTACTCCGTAAATTTAGAATTAAATATCAAAAGTCCAATATTAATTCCTATGTTCCACCTGTTAATGCCTGAGCTGTAATAGTTTAAAAATATAGCTGCATTTGCAACTTTAAAATCGAATACCAGCGTTGATTCTGTCATAAATTGAAATGATTGAAAGGGTTTACTGTAAATGGCTGAATTATCGGGCATCCGATTAATGGTTTTGTAAGGCAAAAAGAAATGTGTTTCGTTTCGCAGATGTAACTGTTTAGAAAGTTTCACAATCGGTATCAGTCCAATGGTCGAAAATTGATTGGCACAAAAAGCGGGGTTAAAAACGCTTCTGCTATGAGGTGTTGGATGAAAAGGAGTTGACTCAATTACACTTACTGTATAATTTTGTAGCAGTTTTCGGTTCGACAATGTTACTCCAGCCTGAATTCCCAAACTTACATTGGATGCAAGCGAATAGTATTTATTCGTCTTTGCTCTAAATTGGAGCCATACATCCTCCTTGTCAGGGTTGTTAACTGCTAGATTACTTCCAGATTTGAATTTTTCTTTGCCCCCAAAACCTTGAATAGCCGCTGAATAGTAAAACCCTTTAGTAGGATAAAGGTAATGATTTAAAGTGGTACTTTCTACCCGCACAAAAGCACTCCCCAAAGCAAACGAACTTTTATCTTTTTCTGTTTGTGGAATTTTAATGTCCTTATTTTGAATGTAATAATCAACTATTGTTCCGCCGCCAATTCCCAATTCAAAACGACCTTTGGTGGTGAATGGAAAACCGACAATCAATTTGCTATGTCCATCATATTGATAAATATTTGCGGTTCCTTCATTTTCGAAAAACAATCCTTTTCCCTCAAAATAGTTGTGTTTTTGAAATAGAAGTGTCAATTTCAAATACCATTTTTTATTTGACGGCAACTCTAACCTTGTGCTGACTCCCACACTACTATGCATTTTTCCCAGTTGGCTATCGAAATATGATTTTTGTGCAAACTTATTTAGAGTTTGATATGCCAACCCAAAATAAACTTGATTGGCATTATACGAAGAAACATTACCACCAATCAACAGCTTGAAATTATCTTCCATTTTTACATCCAGCACCAAGTCGAACAGCTCACTTTTATGATTGTAAGTGGCATGAGGTATCACTTCCGAAACTTTGTCATCGGCAATCAATTTGAAATAAACTTTTTTAAATTCAGCTAAATTAAATGCATTTCCGTTTGTTTTATACACTTGGTGTAGGTATCTATTCTGCGCACTATTAACCCCTTCTACCTTGACGATTCTAAATTTCAATGCAGGAAATTTACTTCTAAAAGTCTTTCTTTTTTCCATAAGTAGCTCACTAGGCATTCTGCGTTGTACCCTGCCCAAAATTTCAGGCAAATGTTTAATTACCGAATCATATCCCGCTTTTACAGTTTCGTCTATTTTTGAAAAATCGAACGTGTTGATGTATTGTAAATCAAATTTTAGCAACGTGCCTTCAGAAGTCGGCAGGTCATAATTGGTATGATTCATTATCATGTTCTCAAGTTGTGTTACCACATCATGCTCATCGGGTTTCTCGGGGTTGTGAGACACTACACTGCCCACCATAAAGTCGGGTTTAAAGTCATCACGCATCACATTTACTGGAAAATTATTGTAAATGCCACCATCAAAAAGCAATTTGTTGTCTATCACAATTGGCTTTATCATAAAGGGAAACGTCATGGAAGCACGTATCGCATCGCCCAGCACGCCCGAGCGGAAAATGACTGCTTCTTTTTTGTAAATGTCTGAGGCAATACATCGAAATGGAACAAAAAGGCTGTCGAAATTACCACCGCAAACAGCATTTGCCTGCGAGAAAAGCGGAACAAAGGCGTAATTTAGTTGATGAGGTGAAAGGATATTGGTAGGAAGGATTGTAGGTTTTAGGTTAAGTAACTGCAAGCTGTCCCTTTTAAACTTCATTTCTATAAAGTTTGGTTTGGTATCCCCGTTGTGATAATAATACACATAATCGGGTTCAATTTCGCCAGAAGCCCAATACTTAAAATCGTTGGATTTTACGATTTTCAACATTTCTTCAGGAGAATATCCCATTGCGTACAAGCTTCCCACAATGGCTCCCATAGAAGTGCCTGCCACATAATCGATAGGTATGTTGTGTTCCTCTAATGCTTTTATAACGCCAATGTGGGTAATTCCCCTTGCACCTCCGCCACTCAAAACTAATCCAACTTTTTGGGCGTAAAGTAATGGCAATATGCTTATTGTGAAATACAAAATTACAACTCTCTTTTTCATACAAAATGTGTAATCGAAAGTTGGCAATAAAAAGTGTCAATCTCAATAAATGGCTATATATTAACTAGTTGAAGTAGATGCCTGATTTTATTTTGCTCTAGCTAACAACCAATCAGACACCGACAAATATATAATATTTTACGAGGTTGGAATCAATAATTAACTCAAATTTCAAATAGACTTAAGTTAAATAATTATCGTTCTATTCTGATTTTATGGGACTATTTTTTTGTCTGAATTGTATAGGCATAAAATGTTTTTTAACCGACTAGTTCCTTCTAAATTGGCTTATTTGTTGCTAAGAAATACTAATATCATAGTTTCGCTAGACATGAATAGGAATTTCTGCTGCTTTGGGTGGACTTGATAGCAAACAATTAATTATTAAATAGAAATGAGTGATATGTAATTCGTGCTGAATAGGAGAGTAATCTGTAGCTTGCAAAAGGGGCTTAGACAATAAATGAATAAGCCTAAAGGGCTTATCTAAACGGCTTCAATATATATATCCCAATTTCAATTATTTTTCCATACAAAAAACAGGGGCAATTTTTTAAATGCCCCTGTTTTCATTTTTTTTTACAATGCGTTTAGCTTAACCGTTTATTCAATACAATGTGAGTAATTAAGCCAATAACCATTGTCACGCCAGCTGTGCCTAAAATAGTATTGGAATGCATATTGCCAAAATAATAAAAAGCAAGCAATGCAACGCCTATCAAAATGATAACGGATCCTAAGTATTTTACAATTTCTTTCATTGGAATATATTATTTATTTGTTCTATTTCATTTGAGAACGCAAATTAGGTGCTTTTTTGCCGACAAATAAAATTTTATTGCAAAATTAATGATATTTGATGAAAGAAATTGTTTTTAGTCTCTTTTTTGCACCTTTTTTAGCTCCAACTCAAAACAAATACCCCTTTTAAGAGTTTTCTACTCTAATTTATTTTGTACTTTTGCAGTCTAATCGTGGGTGTGTTAATGTGTGTTGCGTTGGTGATTCCCGAATCTGATTTTTTCAAAATTTGAGCTTATGAAAATAATAATTGTTGGAACTGCATTTCCTTTTCGAGGTGGTTTGGCTGCATATAACGAACGCCTAGCGCGCGAATATGTTAAGCAAGGTCACGAGGTTGAGATAATCACTTTTACGATTCAATATCCAAGTTTTTTATTTCCTGGTAAATCACAATTTTCTACCGAGAAAGCTCCTGCCGATTTATCTATTTTTCGCAAAATTAGCACCGTCAATCCTTTAACTTGGTTGAAAGTAGGCCGCGAAATAAAAGCAAAGTCACCCGATATGGTTATTTACTGTTACTGGATGGCTTTTGTAGCTCCTTGTTTTGGTACTATTGCGCGTACTGCTCGCTCTCCAAAATCCAAAATGGTGGCGCTGATTCACAACATGATACCTCACGAACCAACCATCCTCGATAGATTGTTTCCGCGGTATTTTGTAAATGCAATGGACGGCTTTGTGGCCATGGCCGAATCTGTAATTGCCGACATCAATCATTTTGACCGTCATAACAAACCTAAAATTGTGTCGCCACATCCTATCTATGACCATTTTGGGTTAGCAATGACTAAAAAAGAAGCGGCCATGAAACTTGGACTTCATGAGCATAAGTCGTACATTCTGTTTTTTGGTTTTATACGTCAATACAAAGGCTTGGACTTACTGTTAGAAGCTTTTGCTGATGAGAGGATGCGCCAATTTCCTGTAAGACTGATTATTGCAGGTGAGTTTTACGAAAATCCAGAGCCTTATTTGGAATTAATAATCCGCTTGAGGCTAGAAGGTTTGGTGGAATTGCGCACTAGTTTTATTCCCGACAGCGAAGTGAAAAACTATTTTAGCGTAGCCGATTTAATTGCACAGCCCTACCGATCAGCAACCCAAAGTGGTGTGAGTCAGATTGCCTATCATTTCGAAAAGCCAATGTTGGTGACCAATGTGGGCGGACTGGCCGAAACCATTCCCGACGGCAAAGTGGGGTATGTGGTAGAAGTTGAAAAAACGCAAATTGCCGATGCGATGGTTGATTTTTTTAGTAATGGTCGGTCTAAACTTATGATTGAAAATATCCGTATTGAAAAGAAGAAATTCTTGTGGTCGAAAATGACAGTGGCTATTGATGGGCTGTTTGAGAATTCCTAACCCATGAAGAACCCCTAGCCTCTAAAGGGGAATAAGAAATATTAGTATTGGTTACTTGAAAAACAATACTAACTTTGTAGCCCGTAATTTTTCTGCAATAAAGTGGAAAATTACGGGTATTTTTAAATATCAATACTAACTTCAATCCCCCTTTAGGTCCCGATAGCTATCGGGATAGGGGTAGTAAATCAATACTAACTTAATTCCCCGCAATTTATCCCGCTTTCGCGGGAGGGGACACAGCTGTAATATGAACAACGACATAGTAGAAACGCCGATGATGAAGCAATTCAACGAGATAAAAGCAAAGCATCCCGATGCTATTTTGCTTTTCCGTTGTGGCGATTTCTACGAAACATTTTCGGCTGATGCCATCAAGGCGTCGCAAGTGCTGGGCATCACACTTACCAAGCGTGCCAATGGTTCGGGCAAAACCATAGAACTGGCTGGTTT
>JAIFKQ010000125.1 GCA_020049515.1 Paludibacter sp.
GTTGATGGAATTATCATTAGTCCACCGGCAATTAAGCCCCAAATCGCTGTTGCTTTGCTAAATGTATTATCCATTAGCATCACTCTTGAAGCAATTATCAATGTGAATGCATTAAGAACGTAATAAATATCGAAAGCTGTTCCGTTATATCTAAGTAAAAGCAAATTCCCTGACGATATTATTTGTTCTTTTATTTCAGTTGATGTCGCTTCCATATATTGTTGGCTTAAAGCTTTCATCTCGAAAATTACGGTCGTTGAATAATATGTTGCAATTCCTATAAATCCGATTGCTAAGGCAATTGTCATGTATTCTAAATTTGTCCGTTTTAATGCAGCAAACAATCCCAAATAGACAAAAATAATCAAGGTATTGTTTACTATATAAAGTAAATCCAAACTTAATAATCCCAATACCCAATTTTCATTATAAAGTTCAAAAAAACCTTTTGGAGTGTCGGGAGGAGGATACAATCCGAAAAGCAATATTTGAATAGGAATAAGTATCACAATTATTATTGTCGCTATTCCTGCTATTTTGTATAGTTTTTTCATCTCGTTCATTTCGCTAAATATTTAATTTACCTGTTTATGTATCTATCTGTATATTATTTGTTTCCATTGAGCATAACGACCGAGTGTATGGGTGATTTGGCTTTGCGGGATCATTCGCTGTCGTGGAACGACAAAGTGAATACGGACAGCAAAACCCGCAAACGCGGGCCAGCTTTAATTAGTTTATTATCTGATATTTACAATACTTTTTCTTTGATATTTTCGTTTCAAGTTGCTGAATGGGAGAGCTTAGACCTCTCTCGTTACAACCTGCAATGAGTTGAAAACTTTGCCATACTAATTACGGGCAGCCTAGGCTCAACGAGGATGTTCCATTTGGATTCAAAAAAACCACTTTTCGGAGTGACCTCTAATTATTAGGAGTAAAAGACGAAACAAAATACTAATAATGAAGGTGTGTATTTTGTAAATTTCCTACAATTGCCTGTTCTAAGGGAATGTCCTAATAAACAGTCATTTATTTTATAATAGCTATTTTTTGTTGTTGAGATCCAGTTGTTGTTTGCAGGTCTAACACATACACTCCTTGAGGAAGTTGAAACACATTACAATGCAAGGTATGCGAACCGGCATCTTCTTTTTTGCTAACAAAGGTTGTTTGCAGTTCGCCTAAAGCGTTGTACAATTTTAAATTCACATCAGAAGCTTTGTCCAATTGATAATCCACAGTAATTTGGCCACGACTTGGGCTTGGGTAAGCAGACAGTGCCAACTTTGATGATTGAACCATTTTGGTATCTGTTACCATATCAACATTTTTGATTAAAGAAGCGTAAGAATTTCTGTTATAATCCTGAAAACCAACATAAAGTGTACCATCCTTGGCAATGGCAAAGTCTAAATAATTATTGGGCGTTGCTGTATTGGAGCTTACAGCCAGCCATTTACTACCATCGTATTTCATCACGGTAGCAGTACTTGTTATCGCATCAAGATAAGCAATGTAAGGTGTGCCGTTGTTAGAAAGCGCCATTTTGGGATAGTACGCAGCATTAGCTGATGCAGTGACGCCTCCTACCAAGCTCCATGCCGAACCGCTATACTTCATCACGGTGGCTTTAGACGAGTTATCGCTATTTCTAAAACCAACATACACAGTACCATCAGCGGCAATAGCTATGGATGGGTTTTGAACAGCATCATGCACCGAAGTGCTGGCAAGAACTTCCCAAGTAGTTCCGTTAAACTTTTGAACAACCAAATCTGTTTGCCCACCCCAATGTGGATCGCTATTCATATAGGCTACATAGGGTGTGCCATCAGGTGCAATGGCTAAGCTTGTTTTACCAATACTGTTAGGTGTAAATCCTGCCGTACCAACCGTTACCCATAGGTTTCCAGATAGTTTCATCACCGTTAGTTTATACTCATTACCACCATCTTCATACGACAAATAAGGAGTGGCATCGGGGGCAAAAGCAATGCTTGTAGAATAGGCATATCCGGCTGAGAGTAATGCATTGCCTACGGTATCCCATTGAGTAGTGAATTTTCGCACGGTGGCTTTATAGCCATTAGCACCATCCGAATATACAAGATAGGGAGTAGCGCCATCGGGAGCTATGGCAATACGAGTAAAAGTAGCTTGCATGTTACCGCTAATACTGGGTACACCTACGGTTGTCCAAGTACTTCCGTTAAATTTTCGAACCGTTGCAGCAAAGCTATTGAGATGCGAGGAATATGTCATATAAGGCGTACCACTTGAGTCAACGGCAATAGAAACATGTTCTGCAAGTCCGCCCGAAAAGCCCTGACCACCCACATAATTCCACGATTGAGCCCAAATGGCTACTGATAAAAAGACCATAAAATTGAGAGATAAAAAAAATTTTTTCATTTTTTTTGTTTTTTAAGTTCGTACGATTATATTCTATATTGATAAATATGTTTTTTTTTTCGTCTCCGTCTTTCAGCCGAAAAGCACAATAATTTTTCTAATTTACGCTTTCAAATTCACTGAATTTTTCTGATATTCAGTCGTTTGTTGTGTTTTATTTCTTTAAGCGTTCAGCCCCAAAATGCGCTAAAAAATCAGTTTTAAAACATTGGCTCGAAACTCAAATTCGTTGTTTTTGTTTCTTATCAGTCGACAAGTTTTGTTGTTTGTTTTGTTTTTTGGCTTTTTTGTTTGACGAAGTTTTCACCTTCGTCATACCTAAAAGGAAAGTTTCACTTTCCATATTATATTTCAACATGCAAAGCAGATGGTACATGCCGATTTTTATCGGTAGCTTTCCTTCCCACCCGATCCCGATAGCTATCGTGGACGAAAACGCTATGCCGAACAAAAAGACCACTGAACTATGCTACGGGCAACTGAGCTAAATTCATTTCTTTTATTTCTCTTTCATTCGCTATCAAGATTTACTATCATTTTTGAAATGATATTTTTCCAATAAATTCTTAATTCCTCTTGTTGCTCAATTTTAAAGAAGCCCGTGTGATGAAAAATTACAGATGCTCTTCCTTTTGAATTTCTAACTCTAAGTTCTACTGTTGATGGCTTTTCCCAACTACTCAACTTCCACTTAAATCGCAAATGACAATCAGGAACAAATACAGTTAGTTTACCCTCAATACCTGCTTTTGTTACAAACTGTTTTTGTAATTCAAAGTCATCTATATTGATTTCCCCCAACCAGATGTTAATTCCTGTTTCCGATAATAGAAACTCCCACATTGTTTGAATGCTTACACTAAATGTCTTACAAACTGAGACTTGGAAGCCTAGGTCTTTTGATTTTTTAATTTTGTCACTTTTTAGCGTTATCAATTGCATATACTTTCAGTTGGTTGTTCTGTTTGGGGTTTGTTTAGATTATCTGTGTTTCTTCAAATTATTCGTGACATAAATTTGGAGCTCAAAACTTGTTTTTATTCATGTCTTTCTTGTAATTCTTAATCACTTTTCCAAACTCTTTATCTTTTTTTCGTCTCTCTTCAATTGTTGATTCAAAATGTGCTTTCTCTCGTTCCATTTTCAGGTAGTTTTCATAGGAATTTTTTTCAATTTCTCCTTTTCCAACAGCTTCAAGAACGGAGCAACCTATCTCGTTGGTGTGAGTGCAATCTTTGAATTTGCACTTTTGAGAAATACTGATAATTCTGTCGAAAGTTGTTTCTAATCCGCCCGTTGTATCAGCAATTCCCACTTCTCTCATTCCCGGATTGTCAATAAGAATTCCACCACTTTCAAGAACAATTAATTCTCTGTGACTTGTAATGTGTCTTCCTCTATTTGAGCTCTGGCTAATTGTATCTGTTTTCATTAAAGTTCTGCCTGAAAGGTTATTAAGCAATGTTGATTTTCCAACTCCAGAAGAACCAAGCATACAATATGTCTTACCCTTTTCGATAATATCTTTGAGTGCTTCGTATCCATCCTTCGTTTCATTACTAATTGCAAAAACTAGAATGTCTTTAATTCGCTGTTTAATGCTGTCAGTTATTTCAGCAATCTTTTGTTCATTTATCAAATCTGTTTTCGTCAGTACAATTATTGGTTCTACTTTAGACGAATAGCAAATGGTCAGGTATCTTTCAAGTCGGTTGATATTAAAGTCCCTGTCAACGGCTTGAATCAGAAATGCGTAATCAATATTTGTTGCTATTATTTGTATCTCTCCTAATTGACCAACTGCTTGTCTTGTAATGATTGAAAGTCTTGGTAATATTTTATGGATTACTGAAGAATCAGAATCATAAGTTGTTAATACAACCCAGTCACCAACTGCAGGGAAATCTACACGACTTTGTGCTGAAAAACGCAAATTTCCTGTTATTTCGGCTTCAAATTCACCGTTTTCTGTTTTTACAATATATCTTTCTTTGTGTTCCGCAATGACTCTTCCAATCTCAAAGTCTGTAAGGTTATTCTCGATTCTTAATTTTTGGAGTTTGTCATTATATCCAAAATCTTCTAATTTCATCTCAGTAATTATTGTGTTTAATGTTTAAGCTGTGTATCTGTTACAAGTTTTTCTTTGTAAGGAAATTGCTTCTCGAATTCAATTAATTCATTGGGCTGTGTTATAAAAGCATTGTCCTCAAAGAATTTGCCCTTTATATCCTCTAATCCATTAGTTTGCAACTCTAACGCCATAAATGGTTCAAAATTAAGCCCATCTTTAGTAGTTATACTATATTCCTGTGCATTTCTAAATCCAAAACGGTGATAATAATCTGGATTCCCAAAAAGAATCATACCCTTGTAATCTAATTCTTTTGCCACTTTAATTGATTCATTTAAAAGCTCTGAACCGATTCCTTTTTTTTGAAAATCTGCAGATACTGATAAAGGTCCAACACATAAAATTTCATGTTTATTATTTTGCAAATCAATAATTATTGCTTTGGTAGATATAATATGTCCTATAATCTCATTCTCAAAGACAGCAACTAAGTCAAGTTCACTAATATAACTTTTGCTGTTTCTAATATTATGCAAAACTAAATGTTCATCGCACCCAGGTTTATATAAGTTCCAAAATGATTCTCTTGTAAGGTTTTCTGTTTGGGAAAAATCATTTTCTGTTGTTCTTTCAATAAGTATTTTCATAATTTTACAATGTCTTTTTTCTTTTTTTACACTGACCGCTAACCAGCGTGTGTTGGCAGCTGGCCGTTCAGTCGTAATACAGCCGTCATTTATTTTTATCGTTGTTTATATTGTTGACTATCAGCTATAATGTCTGTTTTCTTTTCTTGTTGTTTTCTTGTCAGCAAAGCAAAAACAAGCTAAATTGCTGTCTAAATGCACAACGCTAAAATAATAAACTCTCCACAGTTCATTGTTTTTTTCTTTCAAATTGCACTTCAACTGTCTAAGCGAGTTAAAAATAATGTACTGTGACCGCTCTGCCCTATTAAAAAAAGCTATAAAAGCCACACTAACACATTTCAAATAACTCGCAGTTAGTGTGGCTTTTTTTGCTTTTTGGGCGTTTAATCTTTAGCTTCATTATTCAAATGCATTCTCATGTGAATCGAGTTTAAGCAAATTTGAAATCTATTTTCAAATAATCCTGATAATTGTTTCTATAATATCTTCATCCACAAACGGATTAAAAGCTTTATCCCATACACCATCATTCATCAACAATGCTTTAAAATCTATGTCTTTCTCAAAGTGTTGTATAAATTCAATCGACCAAGGTAGAAATTCATTGATTACAAAACCTGAAGCAAAGCCTTCGCCACCAACTGCAGAAATAACTTCACCCTCATTACTATACAATTCACATGGATAATAACCGCCCCATTCTACATATTTTGAAAAGAAATCTATTAATTCAATATCCCATGAAATTCCTTCGTTTAAACATAACATTCTCCAATCCCAATGATGTTTGTATCTCTCGATGAACTCTTTCGACCAAGGCAAGTATTTGTTAGCAGATAGTTTGCTAAATTCCTTAAAGTTATCCGCACTCCATTTATCATAATTTGAACTGAAAAAATTCTTATCATTAATAAATAAAACCTCATTTCTGGCAATGGCACCCCATTCAATATTTTTGCTCCAATATTCCAAAAGATTCTTTTCAATCCATGCTAAATTCGGGTTTCCACAAATATTCCACCATTCCAATGAGTCTTTGTATTTCTCAATAAATTCAAAACTCAATAGACTTTTATTCCATTTGATAGGGTAATAAGAAAGATAAGATTGATCTAGGTATTTTTCAAACAATTCGATTGTCCAAGGTATTGAGTCATTACACCCAAGTTCCACCAAGTCCCATTTTGGAAGATATTTATCTATTAATTGTTCCGACCATTCTACATTCTTATTAGCTGATAGCTTTTCAAAATTAATTTTTGATTCGTATTTCTCTATCACAGCCAAATCCCATCTTACACCTTCATTTGACCCGATTGAATCAAAAGAAGTATCATCTCTTCCATCCCAATCAATTTTATCAGAGAAAGTTTCCAAGTGCGAAATGTCATTAAATGCATTTATATTTGTAGACAAATCTACCCAATCAATTGAATCTTTAAACTCGTTTAGTATTTCCGCAGTCCAATCTATATTTATATTGTTTGATATTTTAATCCAATGAAGCCAATCTTTGTATTTCTTCAATTGGGATATCGTAAATGGATAATGATTGGAAACAATCTCAATGAAAAATTTGGGATGTTTTAGAAATAATGATATTATATTTTTTTTAGTCATGTTCTTTGAATTAAACAGGTTACAGTGATTCTGGGTTGTTGTGAAAAAAGAAGAACTAATTATTAAAATTGATTCCAGAAATCTTCACTTTGCTGATCCATATCTCTGTCATCATTATAATGACTCCAATCTGTATCGTCCCTATATTTAGTGGTAGAACTACTTTGTGTGTTGCTAAAAGCATCTAATTTCTGTAGATTAATCTGTATTAATTCTTCACTAGAGAAATCAAAACTCCACCCATAAAGCTTACTAAATAAACTTTTGTTTCCTTTGCTTACTCTTTCTAATTCAGCCTCTTCTTTTGAGAATCTTTTCCCTTCTGTGATTTCTAAAGCTTGTTGCATTGCATGCTCAGTAAGTGCAAACCTATCAACATTCCTTATCACCCAATCAACATAGCCAGGATTTACTTTTAATATATCCCTAACAGTTTTCCCTTTATTCCTTCCAAAGTTAAACTCATCGTCTATGTCATAAATAAATCTTCTCATCTATACTTAATATTTAATACCATAAATACAAACAGCTATCATTTTTTAGAGACTATATTTCTATAATCGTTTCAAAATCACACCAAACAGGAGATTTACTATATCGCTCTTTAGAACCAATAGGTACTTTTAAAATACAACTTGATTTATCAACCCCTTCAAAAACATTCTCTGATATCAATAAAGGTATGACTTTTCTGATATTTATCTCCTCAAGATTATTACAATAATTGAATGCACTATCACCAATAACAGAAATACTTTCAGGAATCGAAATTACTTTTATTTCAGAATAACTACAAGCATCTTCACCAATAATAGAAATACTATTTGGTATATGTATTGAATTGAGATGAGTATTGCAGGAGAGAGCAGAGTCTCCTATACATAATACTGAATTTGGTATATCAATTTCTGTAAAATTTGAACAATATTGCAATGAACTTATACCAATATATAAAATGTTCTTAGGTAGGCAAATCGATTCAAGTTCAGTGCAATTATAGAAAGCATAATCCCCAAGGATATTGTTTAAACTTGTATACCGCACATGTTCATCATCAATATAATAATAATCACCACCTTCAACTATTTCTATGTTCGATATGTCCAAAGTCTTTAAATTGTAATCATTTGTTGATAGACCATATTCATTACTACCACTCATGTATCGTAAAATAAGAATGTCAGTTCCATTTATCTCTCCACTAAGTGTTAGTCGAGTAATTGTCTTCTGAATCTGAGGTGTTAAATACGCACTAAGAGTTCCAGCTGTTTTAAGGTGAATTGTTGCTTCCGTTCCTGTTATTCTTATGTCCTTTTCGTTACTATTAGACATTTCATGTTTTTTCGAAAAAGATAAAATACCATCTTTTTCAAGCTTTTCGATAGAAATTCTAACTCCTTCAACAATATATTTATTTGCGGTATAAAGTGTTGAAACATCTTGTCCTTCGTACTTTAAACCTGTTGAACTTGTAAAGGAGGAAAAGATAATTGTTTCTCTGCCTGAGTTCAGTTTTAATCCAATGTAAAGAATACCTCTTTTATTGTTTACATCAATTATATTTTTTGAATACGAAAAGCTATTACCTAAATCTTCAAAAAAGCTCATTTCATATTCTTCTTCTAAGTATTTTGTTACTAATGGATACGATTTGCTAAATCCACCATTTTGCAAATGGTCTATTTGAATTTGTTTGTTGTCGTTTTTTACAACTGCAACCAAAATAATAACGATAAGCACGATTATAATTAATATCCACATAATTTTAAGGCTTTATTTTTTCTTTGTTACTAAATTTGTCTTTATAAATAACTTATATTTCTCAACAGAATCAAAGTGCTCAAAATTATGTAAAATCAAAATTAACTTCGACTTCTGAAATGAATTTCTTTCAAATCCATCGTATCCGATTTCTCTAAGCATTACAATTGATAATTTGTAGCACCAATTTTTTATTTCTTCAGTTTTTGAAATCAACTCTTCTCTCGTCAGGTTATAATTAGTTAGTTGCCCGTGAAAAAGTTTATTTCTAATTTCAATGAATTCTAATAATTTATTTAAATCTTCTTGATAATCACTACCATATGAGTTTTCAATAGAATGATTTATTATCAATTCTATACCATTGATGAAATCCCTAAAATAGACATGTTTATTATTTGCTAAGACTTCTTTAAGCATTTTTGAATCTCCAACTTTATATGCTGGATTTTGAAATACTAAAAAAGTAAACAATTTTCTAACTTGTCTTTCTGCTTTTATTAAAGATAATGAGAAAGCATCTACTCCTCTTGTCTCAAAATTTGAATTGATTATTAAGTCAATAACTCCAAATTCATTTTCGTAACTCATATGTTTTGCACTGTCTTTGTTTTTTTTGAATGCCCCCTAACATTAATATATGCGCTACTCAAATACCTGTATGCGAGGTGTAATAGCGCATATTTCCGCCTTATCTACTAAAAAGCAAATACATATTCTGTTTAT
>JAIFKQ010000083.1 GCA_020049515.1 Paludibacter sp.
GAACAAATAAATTGGAACAAAGAACCACAAGGACTTTACGAACCAATTGGTTATGTGCTGAGTATGGGTGGTAAGCGCATTCGTCCAGCACTGACGTTAATGGCTTGTAACTTGTTTTCGGACGACGTGCAGCCAGCCGTTAATTCCGCTTTAGGGTTGGAGATTTTCCACAATTTCACTTTGTTGCACGATGATATTATGGACAAGGCAGATATTCGTCGCGGACAGCCTACGGTTCATAAAAAGTGGGATGACAACACGGCCATTCTTTCGGGCGATGTGATGCAAATATCGGCTTATCAATTTATGGCACAAACACCTGCAGATCAATTAAAACGCTCGTTGGATCTGTTCTCACAAACGGCGGCCGAAATATGCGAAGGACAGCAGTATGACGTGGAATTTGAACAACGCGAAAAGGTAGAGGCCGACGAATACTTGGAAATGATAAGGCTGAAAACTGCTGTATTACTTGGAGCTTCGTTACAAATTGGAGCCTGGATAGGTGGGGCAGGAGAGGAGGATGCGCAATTGCTGTACGATTTTGGCATCAATATCGGTTTGGCTTTTCAGCTCAAGGATGATTTGCTAGATGTATATGGTGATGCAGCTACGTTTGGGAAACGAATTGGTGGAGATATTTTGTGCAATAAGAAAACATACATGTTGATTCACGCTTTGCAATTAGCAAAAGATAATGACGCTTTGGAATTACAAAAATGGATTGAAGTTTCTGAAATATTGCAAGAAGAAGAGAAAATTTTTGCTGTTACATCTCTTTACAATCAACTTGGAGTTAAACAAATTTGCGAAGACAAGATGCAATTTTTTTATTCAAAGGCAGTCGCAAATTTGGATAAAGTCTCAATTTTTAATAATAAAAAGCAAGAATTGAGAAATATAGCTGATAAATTGATGTTTAGGAACGATTAATTAATTATCTTTGTGGGCATAAATCAATTCAAAATGATAATTCACAGTGTTTATTGTAGACTGCTAATTATTAATTATTAATTATTAATTGAATTACAATGCCCTATCGTAGACTTCCTAACACCGATCAAGCGCGTTTGCGTGCTTTGCGTACTGCCATACAGCAAGTTGACAAACAGGAGTTTGGCAACCAAGTGATTTCTTTTAAAACAGTACTTGAGGCAAAAAATTATCTCAATGTGTTTGAGAAGCAACTAAGTCAGTATCAGCAAACGCTCGACACACAGGTGTCTGCAAATAAACGGTATCAACAAATTGTTCATAATGCACGTTTGTATATTTCTCACTTCATACAAGTTCTCAATCTTTCGGTTATCAGGGGCGACATAAAAAAGGATCACAAGCTTTTTTATCAATTGGATCCTAATCTTCATACAGTTCCCGACTTGAGTGCTGAGGCTTCATTAATTCATTGGGGAAAATGTATTATTGACGGCGAAAATGAGCGAATAAGAAACGGTGGTTTGCCCATTTACAATCCTGCTATTGCCAAAGTAAAAGTTCATTATGAGGTATTTAAAGAGTATAAATCCACTCAAAAGATTTATCAAAATACCACCAATCGTAATTGGGAGGATTTGGTGAATTTACGGGAAAAAGGTAATATTACTATTTTAAGTATTTGGAATCAAGTAGAAGATAAGTTTAGATTGGAACTACCCTATACACGCATGACAAAATGCCAAGCTTATGGTTTGGTTTATTATTATCGCAAAGGAGAGTCCGTGTTAACAAAAGAAGATGATTTAGTTTTACAATAAACTTGAGCCACTCCAAAAAAGCGTTGTTTAAACGCCAACGGAATATTTCGATGGAGTATTTAGGCATTACGAGAAGCGGAACGTGCGGTTTTGTTGGTATGGAACATCCCGAGAAGCGGGAGAGTATGATTAAAAATTAACTTTTTGGAGCAGTATTAAACTTTTTGTGCTTTTTTATTCAATGGTTCGTAATGGAGTAAAAATTTTATCAAGAGGTATATCATTGTCATTTATTGGTACCGATTTTATCAACTGAAAATCGAATCCAATTGCCCATTTAGGGGCTTTTAATTGTTGTAAGTATCTGTCATAGAAACCTTTTCCACGACCGAGTCTGTTTTTTTGTAAGTCGAATGCTACACCTGGAACTATTATCAAATCAGGTTCACCACAATAGCTTTCTTCAGAAAAAGGTTCCCAAATACCCATATAGCCTTTTTTCATTTTTTCGATTGAACTAAATCTTTTTATTTCCATTTTATCACCTATCACTATTGGAAGTAATATACACTTTATTGTTTTCCATTCAGCAATAAAATCTTGCGTAGGTAGTTCATCGCTTGAAGACCAATAGATTAACACTGTTTTCGAGTTTTTAAATTCAGGCGTTAATACAATTTTACTAAATACTGCCAACGCCGCTTGCTGTTTTTCATTCTTGGTGGTATGCGTTTTCAGTTCTTTTAATTGTAACCGGATTTTCATCTTCTCGTTTGCAATCTTCTCGTTTTTACTATTGAAAAATTGTTTTATTTTCTTGAATATCAATTTCATTTCTTATTTGTTGGTGCATAAAATTTAAGGAACTGGCAGCATTATAATTGACCAGCTTCTACCAATAGTATTATTCTTTCAGTAAGCTTGTCTTTATCAGACCCATCATAACTATCTTTTAGGTTTGTACCAAAAACCTTTGCTACTCCTTGCCAAAAGAAGGCGGTAAAATTTCCTCTGTAAATTTTTATTAGCTCGTATGATGATTGATCACACTCTCTATCTATCAGTTTCAAAAGCATTTTGCCTTGATTGATGGTCATTTTCTTTAAATCGGGTTCATATTTCTTAAATACCTCCTTTTCAAATTTATTGAGGTATTCCTTACGTTGTTTATCGTTATTTAGTTTTGCCAATTTAATGTTAGTTTGCGTCATTTCGCTCGAAACAAGTTTTGCAAACGGCAATGTTTTTTTTACATCCCTCACTGTACGCCAAAAGAACTGTTCTTGTGCCTTATTTTTAAACTTTTGTCTTGGAAAAACATATATGTCGTGTATGAAAGCCAATAATACAGTATCATTTCCATCTATCTGAACCATTAAGCGTGCCCCACCCTTGGGAACATAATCTTCCCTTACATCGGCATAAGTATTTGTTATTGAAACAAATATCAAAAGCAAAACGATTAGTATATCTCTTTTTTTCATTGATGCAAAATTATAGAATTATTTACTATGTGGCAAAGGATTATACAAATTTTGTTCCAAATGATTTTATTTTTCATTAAAAGCTTGTTAATACAGTTTTTTTTTATAAATTTGGCAGTTCAAATCTTTCCATCAAATCTTTCCATTTGTTTTGTAATTCAATATAAAAATCCATGAAGAAATTTGCGTTGCTTTTGCTTGTAATTATTTTCTATTCGCATCTCTTTGCACAAATTACAAATAATATACCTTCATCTACATCTATTGCAAATACTGGAACTGCCGATTCTAATAATTGGACTGCTTTCAATAACCCTGCCATGCTCGGCTATTTGGAAAAAGCTGAATTGGGCTTGCAATTTGAAAATAGATATTTAATTTCGGAGCTTTCAACCAAAAGTGTGCAACTTGGTTTTAAATCGAATATTGTGAATACAGGCCTTTCCTTTTCGCACTTTGGGTATTCTCTATACCACGAAATGATAGTTGGAATGGGTTTTGCTCGAAATTTTTCCAACAAATTTGCTATGGGTGTGCAGTTTAATTATTATACCGCATATTTTGGAGCTTCCAATTCTTATCGTGGCGCACTTTTTCCTCAAGTGGGGTTATTGGTAAAACTTAGCCCCATTTTTAATCTTGGCTTTAATACTTTTAACCCATTTCAAACAAATATTCAAACTGATTTTACAATAAAAAAATTACCATCTATTTATAGTTTGGGCTCGGAATATTTCTTTTCGCCCGATTTTGCTTGGCGTACACAAATTGAGAAAGAAATAAGTAGTAATTATCGTTTTGCAACTGGTTTCGATTATCGTATGTTACAGCATTTATCCATAAAACTGGGAGCATACAATTCCGATTATTTAGTGCCCTGTATTGGATTTGGGTTTAATGCGCGTACATTTTTGGTGGACTTAAACTGCGAGTTGCATCCGTTGCTTGGGTTAAATGCCTTGGCAGCAATGAAGTATCGGTTTTAATTATTTTAAGCTAAATTGTTATACATAATATTACTAAGTCTTTTATTATCAATTCTATGCGGCGGCTAACATTCTTGTTTTGGTTTTTCCTTTTTTTTCCTAATATTGTTAAGGGACAAGATGCTGTGGCTACTACTGAGCAGTTTATTGCTGATATTTTTGAACAATATACTGCCGAAACGGAAGATGAGATAGATTACGATACTTTTTACGAAGAGTTGATGTATTGTGCCAAAAATCCAATTAATCTCAATCGAACCACACGGGAAGAACTTCAACGATTGCCTTTTTTGTCGGATATTCAGATTGAGAATATTCAAGCTCACCTTTATAAATTTGGGAAACTGCAAACTATTTATGAACTGCAATTAATTGAGGGATTGGACATGACCGATATTCGCAGCATGTTGCCTTTTGTTTTCGTGGGCGATGCCGACGATACTTTCAAGAAAATATATTGGCACGATGTTGTTAAGTTTGGCAAACACGAAATGTTTATACGGTTCGATAAAGGAGTGGAAACAAAAGAGGGGTATCAGTTTTTACCCGAAGAAGATGAGAATGCGGCAGAAGAAAATTCTAAAAATTATTTTGGCAATGCGCTGTATCATTCTTTAAAATATCGTTTTCATTTTAAAGACAGAATTATGGTTGGAATAACTGCCGAGAAAGATGCGGGTGAACAATTTTTGGGTAACAAAAATGTGGGCTACGATTTCTATTCTGCTTATGCTCAGGTTAATAATATTGGCAAAGTAAAAACATTAGTAGTGGGCGATTTTAGAGCTAACTTTGGACAAGGTTTAGTTCTTCGGCCTGACTTTGGAATGGGAAAATCGTCATACGTACTCAATGTTTCGCCAAGAAATTCGGGTCTAAAGAAATATGGTTCTACCGACGAGATTAATTTTTTTCGGGGTGCTGGTGCTACCGTACGCCTTGGAGAGTTTGATGTTACTGCTTTTTATTCTAATAAAATGATTGATGGTGATACGGTAAACGGCGTTTTTTCAAGCATGTACAAAACTGGTTTACATCGCACCGAGTCGGAGTTTGATAAAAAGCATACTATCAATCAGCAAGTAATGGGCGGAAATGCCACATTTACACATTCAAGTTTTCAAGTTGGATTTACTGCTGTACATACAATTTTAGATAATCGCTTGGAAGTGGATAAATCGGTATATAATTATTTTTATTTTTCTGGAAATAAGCAAACTACAGGCGGTTTCAATTATCGTTTACGGTGGTATAAAATTAACTTATTTGGCGAAACGGGCATGACGGATAATGGGGCGGTAGCTACCCTAAATGGTTTCACATTCAGTCCATTATCACAGGTAAGTTTAGTGGCTTTGCATCGCTATTATTCACCCGAATATGACACGTTTTATGCTACTGCATTTTCGGAAACTTCTCGTATAAACAATGAAAGTGGTTTTTATCTGGGTGCAGAAATTCGTCCATACAAGAGGTGGAAAGTTGCTGCGTATGTAGATAGTTATCGTTTTCCGTGGGCAAAATACGGAATTGATGCCCCTTCAATTGGAACCGATTATTTGATGCAAATTGATTTTGCTGCGAAACGAAATATCTCTATGTTTTGGCGCTTTAAGTACGAAGAAAAACAAAGTAATTTGACACAAGATGAAGAAGTTATGCCATTGGTTGTTCCTACAAAAAAAACGTCGTTACGCTACAATTTGAACTACTACTTTGGCAAATTCAGTTTCAAAAATGTAATTGAAAGCAATTTGGCGCGACAAGCTGAAACCGATTGGACGTATGGTATAATCGCCTCACAAGATGTGAGTTATGCTTTTTCGTCTATACCATTGAAAGTGGATGTTAGGTTTCAGTTTTTTGATGCTGTGAATTACGATAACCGTTTGTATTCCTACGAAAAGGATGTGCTTTATGCTTTTTCCATTCCCATGTATTTTGGTTTAGGAAGTCGTTATTACCTGAATGTAAAATACGAATTGACTAATCGACTTTCTTTTTGGTTCAAAATTGCACAAACTGTTTATGCCGACGAGCGGGAATTGATGAGTAGTGGAAATGAAACAATTATGGGCAATCGGAAAACAGATATGCGCTTGATGATGAAGTTGGATTTTTGAATGTGTTCATTATTAGTTTTTTATTTATTGAGCTACAATCCTTTTGTCTTAATATTCTACTTTGTACACTTTCATTGAGTGCTAGAAATTGTATAACGTAAATCGGTTTTTTTCAATAAATATTGGATCTGAATATATTAATCTTTGAGTTTTATGATATGTTGATTCAACTTAATGATTATTCTTGTTTTATAAATTGCCAATACTTATTGCATCAACTTTTATAAGATGTTGGCCAGTCTTCATTCTCCCTTTTTTTTATTACTTTTGCAACTTAAATCCAATCAACATATTACAATGAACATTCTACTACTCGGTTCGGGCGGACGCGAACATGCCATGGCTTGGAAAATAGCCAAAAGCCCAAAATTATCAACACTTTACGTGGCACCAGGAAATCCAGGAACGGCTACCGTTGCTACCAATTTACCCATTGCGGCAGATGATTTTTTGAACATAAAAAAGGCGGTACTCGAATATAAAATCGATTTTGTGGTAGTTGGACCAGAAGATCCATTGGTAAAAGGCATTGTAGATTTTTTTGCAGTAGATACCGAATTGAGAAATATTCCAGTTGTTGGCCCCGATAGAGTTGGAGCACAATTGGAAGGAAGTAAGGATTTTTCTAAACAATTTATGTTCCGACATAATATTCCTACAGCTGGTTATCTGAGTGTTACAGCCGATAATCTTACCCAAGGAATAAATTTTTTGAAGACTTTGCCCGCTCCGTATGTGCTTAAAGCCGACGGATTGGCTGCTGGAAAAGGCGTTTTGATTCTAAATGATTTGGACGAAACCATTGCGGAGCTAAAAGCTATGCTGGATGGAAAGTTTGGAGCAGCCAGTAAAACGGTCGTTATCGAGGAGTTTCTTGATGGGATTGAATGCTCTGTTTTTGCTATTACCGACGGCAAAAACTACATTATTTTGCCCGAAGCCAAAGATTACAAGCGCATTGGCGAAGGTGAAAAAGGGTTGAATACCGGTGGTATGGGCGCTGTTTCGCCAGTTCCATTTGCCGATGCCGACTTTATGCGCAAAGTGGAAGAGCGAATTATCAAGCCTACCGTGGATGGATTGAATAGCGAAGGCATTGTTTACAAAGGATTTATATTTTTTGGGCTAATAAAAGTAAACGGTGAACCCGTAACTATAGAATACAATGCACGCATGGGTGACCCGGAAACGGAAGTGGTAATGTTGCGCATAAAAAGCGATTTTGTGGATTTATTAGAAGGTGTAGCCTATGGAAATTTGAACGAAAAAACGATAGAAATAGATCCGCGTTCGGCAGTAGCTGTGATGTTGGTGGCGGGTGGTTATCCAGAGGAGTACAAAAAAGGAGACGATATTTCAGGACTAGAAAGCGTGGAAGGTAGCATCGTTTTTCACGCCGGAACAGCCCAGAAAGATGGAAGAATTGTGACCAATGGTGGGCGCGTAATGGCCATCAGTTCGTACGGCAATTCCAAAACCGAAGCATTGGCTATTTCCTTTGACAACGCCCAAAAAATTCAGTACCAAGGGAAGTATTTTAGAAGTGATATTGGATTTGATTTATAAAAAATGGCAAAAATATTAGTAATAGATGATGAGCGCAGTATCCGCAACACGCTAAAAGATATTCTGGAGTTTGAAAAACATCTGGTTACATTAGCCGAAAACGGAAAACAAGCACTTGAAGTAGCGCACAATGGCGTTTTCGACTTAATTTTTTCGGACATAAAAATGCCCGAAATGGATGGTGTGGAATTGCTGTCACTACTTATTGAGAAAGGCGTGGAAGCCCCAATTGTAATGATTTCGGGACACGGAAACATCGAAACGGCTGTGGAATGCATCAAAAAAGGCGCGTTTGATTTTATCGAGAAACCCATCGATTTGAACCGACTTTTGATTACTGTTCGTAATGCGCTCGACAAAAATTATTTGGTGACAGAAACAAAAACGTTGAAGAAAAAAGTGGCCAAAAAACATCAAATGATAGGTGTTTCGCCTGCAATAGAGAAGGTGCGAATGATGATAGAACGTGTTGCGCCAACCGATGCACGCGTGCTTATTACCGGCGATAATGGTACTGGTAAAGAAGTGGTGGCACGTTTGCTTTTCGAGAAAAGTAACCGCACCGAAGGCCCTTACGTGGAAGTGAATTGTGCTGCTATTCCTACAGAACTTATTGAAAGCGAGCTTTTTGGACACGAGAAAGGAGCTTTTACATCGGCCATCAAGCAGCGTATTGGAAAATTTGAACAAGCCGATGGCGGTACAATTTTTCTGGACGAAATTGGCGATATGAGTCTGTCGGCACAAACCAAAGTGCTACGCGTGCTTCAAGAAAGCGAGTTGACACGCGTGGGAAGCGATAAAAGCATAAAAGTAAATGTGCGCGTGCTGGCTGCCACCAACAAAAACTTAAAAAAAGAAATTGAGCTAGGTAATTTCCGCGAAGATTTGTTCCATCGCCTCAATGTGATTCCTATTCATGTGCCAAGCTTGGATACTCGCAAGGATGATATTCCGTTGTTGGTGAGTCATTTTTGCGAACTAATTTGCTCTGAGCAAGGCATCCAAACCAAAAGCTTTGACACATCGGCTATAGAAACTCTAAAACTCCGTTCGTGGACTGGAAATATCCGTGAGCTGCGAAATGTGGTGGAACGATTGATAATTTTGGGAGGTTCAACTATTAGCAAAGAAGATGTCGATCTTTTTGCGTAATTAGATAAGTGTTTAATAATTAGTTTGATATTTGTTCTTTTAATTAAAAACAATAGTTGTAAAGTTAGCGTCATACAAAATAGATTTGTTTCTTCTCTGTCTTTCTTCAAGGTCAGTTGTATGAAATGGGTAGCACTACTCATTTGTTAATTTGCAATACCCATGTCATTATTTTTATACCT
>JAIFKQ010000079.1 GCA_020049515.1 Paludibacter sp.
GCTAAAATCCGTCGTAACTCTACCGATAACGATGATTTATTCATTGCTCACGTAGCTGCAATGGATGTTATGGCTCGCTCGTTGGAAGCTGCAGCTGCCATTTTGGAAGCGTCGCCTTACAAACAAATGGTTTCTGACCGTTATGCGTCGTATGATGCTGGCAAAGGAAAAGAATTTGAAGAAGGAAAGCTTTCATTCGAAGATGTTTACGCTTACGCAAAAGCACAAGGTGAGCCAAAACAAATTAGTGGCAAACAAGAGCTTTACGAAGCCATTGTAAATATGTATATCTAGAAACAATTTGTCGAAGGTCAAAGGTCAAAGGACAAAGGTCGAAAGTCTTTAGACTTCAGTCCTTTGACTTTAGACTTCAGTCCTTTGACTTTAGACTTTAAACAACGATTATGGATTCTCACAAAGGAAGTAAATTGTATATTTTCGGCATTACCTTGGTGGCAACACTTGGAGGTTTGCTTTTCGGCTACGACACCGCTGTTATTTCGGGTGCTGTCGATCCATTAAAATCGTTTTTCCATTTAGACTTTGCCACATTTGGCGATGCAGCTACTTTTTATCATGGTGCAACAGTTTCGAGTGCGCTGATAGGTTGTATTTTTGGAGGAATTGTTTCTGGAATTTTTGCTTCTAATTTTGGCAGGAAAAAATCCTTAATTATTGCTTCAATTCTATTTTTCATTTCGGCTGTAGGGTCTGGTTTTCCTGAAATGTTATTTTTCGACGAAAACACATCTTCACTTACTCTTTTGGTTTCATTTAACATTTATCGTATCATTGGTGGCATAGGTGTTGGTTTAGCCTCAGCCATTTGCCCGATGTACATTGCAGAAATTGCTCCCGCAGAAATTCGCGGAAAGTTAGTTTCGTGGAATCAGTTTGCCATTATTTTTGGTATGCTAGTAGTTTACTTTGTAAATTATTTTATTACAAGTGGTAAAGAAATTGATTGGATTAACACCATTGGCTGGCGATATATGTTTGCGTCCGAATCATTAGTTGCAGCATTTTTTGGTATTATGCTACTATTTGTACCCGAAACACCTCGGTACTTGGCATTGGCAAAACAAGATGATAAAGCAATGTATATTCTTTCAAAAATTAATGGCACCATAAAAGCAGCTGAAATTTTGAAAGAGATAAAGGAATCCGCCCACGAAAAAGTTGAAAAAGTATTGGCTTACGGTTGGAAAGTGCTGGCAATAGGCATTTTACTATCTCTATTTCAGCAAGCGGTTGGTATAAATGTAGTACTTTATTACGCCCCAACCATTTTTAAAGGACTTGGTTTTGGTAACGATGCGGCTATGTGGCAAACGGTTATCATGGGTTTTGTGAATATATTATTTACATTGGTAGCCATTTTTAATGTTGATAAATTTGGTCGCAAACCATTGCTCATCATTGGGTCTGTAGGTATGTCCATAGGTATGTTTGCCATTGGGTTACTAGCTCATTTGCAAATAATTGGCGTTAGTACCTTAATTTTCATTGTTATCTATTCGGCTTCGTTCATGATGTCGTGGGGTCCAATATGTTGGGTATTGATTTCAGAGATATTCCCTAACACCATTCGCGGTAAAGCAGTAGCTATTGCCGTTGCAGCTCAATGGATTGCCAATTTTGTAGTTTCAGCCACTTTCCCTTCATTGGAAGCCTTTAGCATTACATTCACTTATGTATTTTACGGCGTTATGTCTGTACTTTCTATCTTGTTTGTATGGAAAATGGTGCCCGAAACCAAGGGTAAAACATTGGAAGATATGAGTAAATTGTGGAGAAAATAGGGGCATTTACTATTTATTCATTTACCATTTACAATTTTTTTTTGGACACGAACATCTTTGTCAAGTAAACTGGTTATTAAAATTATATCTTAGAGTTCATACATGTGGCTTTTAATATAACATTTATTTAGTTGGTGAATTTTCTCCGTAAAACTATTTTAAAATGCTGATATAAAAGAGATAATCTCATCTCAATAAATAAGGGAAGATATATTATATGGTTTCATTTTGGCTACTAAGGGTGTTCTCTAAACATAAGATTTTAAAATACTCCAAACCCTTTTCTTCATTTTTATATTCCCCTAATAGACATTAATCAGAAATATTTTAACCCTTATAAGCTGCGCTGATTTTCAATTCCCTTATTAAATGAGAAAATATTCTGTTTTAGTTATCTGTTTATTTGGAGTGGTCAAACCGCTACAGGATACTCGTTAGCAATTTATATAATTCATTTATGCAATGATTCTAAAGGTATTTCAGCAAAATACTTATATTTCTACATCCATATTATAGTTTTGTTCCAAGTTATTTTCTTGGTCAAGGTTTTTGCCCAAACGCACAATTACAGCATCAAGTTCTGGAATAATAAAGATGTATTGACCCAAAATACCGCGCATGTAAGGAATCTTTAGACCTTTATAGTTGGCAATCCAAAACTGATAACCATAAAAATTACAGGGTCTGCTTTTTACAGAACCACCAGCATTTTCGATCGTTTTAGGTATATATTGCAAGTAGCTGGCAGCAGTTGTGGCCTGGTTAATGTAAGTGGAATCGACAAGTGCGGCTCCATTCCACGCCCCCTTGTTGAGCACAAGCTGTCCGAGCCGAGCAAAATCACGAGCATTGGTATTAAAACAGCAATAGGCTTTTTCCATTCCCTCATTTTTATCTAGGCTCCACAATGCATCTTCTTCTGCCTGAATAGGTGTCCATAGTTTTTCGGAAGCATACTCGGAAATGCTTTTACCTGTAGCTTTCTGTAGTATAAAAGCTAGTAACTGACTAACACCAGATTGGTAATTAAATCGAACACCAGATTTCTCCTCCAGTTTTTGTGTCAAAGTCAACGTCCAAAGATCCTTACCATAATAGGCCTCGGTGGTTTTAGAGAAAAGTGAACTATGCTGTTCGTTCCATTCTACACCTGCACTCATAGTGAGTAAATCTTTAATTGTCAACACTTTTCCATCAAAGGATGTCCATTGTGGCAGAAAATCGCTCACTGGCTGATCTACACTTTTAATTTTTCCTTCATGTATGGCACAACCCACCAATAGCGAAATTATGCTTTTGGACATAGAAAAAGAGTTACTCAAACTTTGCTCACTGTAATTGTCCCAATACTGTTCAAGCAGTATTTTTTTGTGTTGCACAACCACAAAAGCAACCGTTTCGTACTTGTCAAAATCCGGAGCGTATTCTGGAGCAATTTGCTTATTATCAACGTCGGAAGCAAACTCCCAAGGGTGTGGATTGTTGGCTTTCACTATTCTGTTTTCAAAAATAGTGTATTGATTTATTTTGGGCATTTGATGAATTAATGCCTTATGAATGTAATAATTGGATGGTAAAAGTAGGAGAAACGTAGCGACTAAAAAAAATGCTAAAAGAAAAAAAAGAACTTTCTTTAAAACAAGGATATTTTTGGAAGATTTCATAACCAACTAATTTAAAGTTATTCAAATATAATAAAATTCCCCAAAAGACAAATATCAATTGGGGAATAGTTATTTTTAGGTATTTCAATAATAAATTCTTTATCTTAATGAAAAATGTGAGCAAGCTAATTTATCAGCACTTAATATTCAATTCATTGAGTACCAGTCGTATTTTTTCATACGTTTTAATTGTATTTGGCACCAATGGAAGGCGTAAGGTATTGTCGATAAAACCCATAACGGCCAACATACTCTTTACTCCAGCTGGATTTCCTTCTACAAAAAGCAATTGAATAAGCTCATTAAAATGGTGGTGAATTTGGCGGGCACTTTTATAATCGCCCTGCAAAGCCAATCTTACCATGCGACTAAATTCACTCGGAAACGCATTACCAATCACGGAGATAACACCTACTGCGCCCAAGGTTATCAACGGAAATGTAATTCCATCGTCGCCCGAAATAACCATAAAATCGGCAGACTTATTTTTGATAATTTCATCAATTTGAGTAAAATTACCTGATGCTTCTTTGATGGCACATATATTTGGAAACTCTTTGGCTAGTCGCAAAGTGGTTTCAGCAATCATGTTAACTCCCGTTCGCCCAGGAACGTTATAAAGTATTATTGGCAGTGGCGAAACTTTTGCAATGGCAGCATAGTGCTGATAAAGACCTTCTTGCGATGGTTTATTGTAATACGGGGTTACAGACAATATTGCGTCAATTCCATTAAAATCTTCATGTTTTAACTTCTCCACCACAGCTTTTGTATTGTTTCCACCAACGCCCAACACTATTGGTAAGCGACCCGCAGCACAGCGCACAATAAAACGGGTAATCTCCTCTTTTTCTGGCTCTGTAAGTGTAGGTGTTTCGGCAGTTGTGCCACAAACCACTAAATAATCGGTACCATTTTTAACTTGATACTCAACCAATCTGGCCAAAGCATCATAATCTACCGATTCATCATTTTTAAAAGGTGTTATCAGCGCAACACCCATTCCTGTCAGTTTATTGTTGATCATCTTTTGAATAACTTCATTTATTTTGCAAAAGTAAGCTTTTAATCGATTGTTTGTATGCTTTTCAAGTAAAAAATTATCTGCTCAAAAAGGTAAATTTCGTCAAAAGAGTTTTCTTCATCCTGCTCAATTGATTTTAGACTCTCAAAATCGAGCATAAAATCATAAATTGGCAAATCTGTTTTTCGTAAACCTGTTTTGCAAAATGCATTGGCATATAATGCCAAATACTCCAAAGGAAAATGCAAATGAAGTGATAAATCTATCATTAAATCAAACTGCAAATCTTCCAATTCCCTAAAAAATTCGGTATGGGGCTTATGAAAAAAATCAGTATGCTGGTGATGTAATATCTTAAAATCGGGTAGTATAGCCGAAGTTACTTCTTTTTTATCAATAAAACCCCAGGCGGAAACTTTTTTGCCATCCTGCTGCAAGGATTGAATAATTTTTCGAATGACGGGATTTTTCTCGTTAAAATCGCTTTCAAACAACAGAAGTACTGTTTTCGCCTTATCGTAATTCACAAAACGATGCTCACGCTGATTGAGGCTCATGTATGTTAGAGCACGTTTATTAAACAAGTAGGTATTTATAAATTTCATTATTTTAATCATAATATGATACTAAAAAAAACATCAATATTAATTGTTTATCATCATTTAATCATCTCCAAAAAATCGCTTTCGCTCAATAACTTCACATTTAGTTTTTCAGCCTTTTTTAGTTTCTCGGGACCCATATTTTCACCCGCCAAAATAAAAGAAGTTTTGGCCGAAACACTACCCACATTTTTTCCACCATTTTGTTCAATCATGGTTTTATATTCGTCGCGCGAGTGTAGTGAAAATGTACCGCTAATTACTATGGACAATCCGGCCAATGAAGTTCCGTGTGCCTTCATTTTATCCTCCGATAAACTCATTTGCAATCCAAACGCTTTCAGGCGGTTTAAAGTTTCCATGTTAACCGGTTCGGCAAAATACTGCACTACACTTTGGGCAATACGTTCGCCAATTTCATCCACTGCAATTAATTCCTCGAAAGTTGCTTTTTCCAATGCTTCAATATTTTTAAAAGCAAAAGCCAACTTTTTAGCAATGGTTTCGCCCACAAAGCGTATGCCGAGTGCAAAGACAACACGCTCGAACGGAATTTCTTTCGACTTTTCGCAACCGGTCTGAATGTTATAAGCCGATTTTGTTCCCAACCGCTCCAATCGTGTTAAATCAGTAATTTTCAGGTCGTAAATATCGGCTATGTTGCGCAACAAATCATTTTGATAAAGCAGATTTATCGTCTCGCTTCCCAAGCCGTCAATATTCATACCTTTTCGGCTCACAAAATGCTCCATCTTGCCTTTTATCTGTGGTGGGCAAGCATTTTCATTTGTACAATAATGGGCAGCTTCACCCTCGTATCGTACCAACGAAGCACCACATTCGGGACAGTTTTTGATAAACTGCACTTTGTCGCCCAGCAGAAACCGGGCTTCTTTATCTACTGCTGTAATTTTGGGAATAATTTCGCCCCCTTTTTCCACAAAAACCATGTCGCCAATGTACAAATCGAGCGCTTCAATAATGTCTGCATTGTGCAACGAAGCACGCCTTACGGTGGTTCCCGAAAGTTGCACAGGGTCCAAGTTGGCCACCGGAGTAACCGCCCCTGTCCTACCCACCTGATACGAAACTGAATTAAGTCGCGTCACTGCTTTCTCGGCCTGAAACTTATAAGAAATGGCCCAGCGAGGCGATTTTGCTGTAAAGCCGAGATTCTTTTGCTGACTTAACGAATTTACTTTTAACACAATGCCATCAGTTGCAACTGGTAAGTTTTTGCGCTCAATGTCCCAATATTTTATAAATTCAAATACATCATTAAGGTTTTTGCAAACACGGGTAGCATCCGAAATTTTCAGCCCCCACGCCTTTGCCGCTTGCAAGTTTTGAAAATGTAAATCGGAAGGTACATTCTCGCCCAACATATAATAGAAGTAAGCATCCAACTTTCGCGACGCCACCACGGCCGAATTTTGGAGTTTCAACGTTCCCGAAGCTGCATTACGCGGATTGGCAAATAGCTGTTCCTCTTGCGCTTCACGTTCCCGATTGAGTTCGTCAAAAACGGACCAAGGCATGAGAATTTCGCCCCGAATTTCAAATTTCTCAGGATAATTTCCACTCAAACGCAATGGAATGCTGCGAATGGTTTTCACGTTGGCAGTAACATCATCGCCCTTTTCACCATCGCCACGGGTTACGGCACGCACCAACAAACCATTTTCATAAGTCACCGAAATGGAAGTGCCATCATATTTCAGCTCACACACCAATTCAAAATCTTCGTTGAGACCACGTCGCACCCGGTCGTAAAAATCCTGCACTTCGCCCTCCGAATACGTATTGCCCAGCGAAAGCATTGGATACTGGTGCGTCACTTGTTCAAAACCGCTAGTTATATCACTTCCAACACGTTGCGTGGGCGAATGTGGGTCGGCAAATTCGGGATATTGTTCCTCCAGTTTTTGCAATTGTTTGAGTAACATGTCAAACTCCAAATCGGAAATGGAAGGGGCTGATAGCACATAATAATTATAATTATGCTGCTCAAGTTCCCGGCGAAGTTGTTCTATTTCGGATTTCATGATAGGGTGTTGTAAAAAATAAAATTGAGGCTAAGTCATTCGATAGCTCTGAAAATAAAAAACAGCTCATTTACAACAATTTAATTAGTTATCAAAGATGTCTGCCTTTTTCATTTGCAAAAATACAAAAATTTATTGAAGCCTTGTTTCCAAACGGACTATAATGCAATAAAATGTAACTAACTCAGCCCCCCAACCACCTAAAGGGGGGAGATGAGAGTGTGAAGATTAACCATTTTTTGATTGGAAAGAGCATTTGTTTTGATAAATACATGAATAAACATACTCTCAATTTAATGCCGCCACATTTTATGTTAGTTTAGCGTTTTATAAATATTTAATCAATATAAACTCTAATATAATTACAACCCCAATCCGGGTGGAATGTAGGGGTAAAACCAAGTTTTTTTATACATATATAATCCCTCTGACATTAAAGATTCTTGAGAAAAAAAGATTTAATAAAAATATCACAACTAAAAGTTCAATTATCAATTTAAAAATCGATACATTTGCATGCTGAAAATAAATAAAATTTGTATCCATCAACAACACTTAAAAAAAAACAATACCCATGGCATTTTATCAATTTTATAGCACTCAAAAAGTCAATGCATCATTGGATGAAATATGGGATTTTATTTCTTCCCCAAAAAATCTGAAAGAAATTACGCCCGACTACATGGGTTTTGACATAATGGACACCCACCAACCTTCCGACAAAATGTACGAAGGAATGATAATTGGCTATAAAGTAAGTCCGCTGTTGGGCATAAAAACTACTTGGGTAACAGAAATAACCCACATTCGCGAAAAAGAGTTTTTCATTGACGAACAACGCATTGGCCCCTACGCTATGTGGCATCACCAGCACTTAGTGGAACAAATAGAAAACGGGGTTTTAATGACAGACATTGTTAGCTACGAGCCACCATTTGGAATTATTGGAGCTCTGGCCAACAAAATCGTCATTGAATCAAAAATTCAACAAATTTTCAAATACAGAACCATTGCGTTGGAGAAAAGATATGGAATTTACAAAGAAATAAAAAAATAGTGCCCCATTAGGTATTATATAAATTATTTAATATCTACTTAAAAATAAAATACTTAGCACATAGAAACAAAAGACAAAGAGGATTACTAAGAATATTGTGTTTATACTTTTCTTTTTAATATAGTGCTTATCTGCTTTAGTAAAAGTTAAAAAAGCATCAGCAATTTTTCACTTGTTAGCTTCAATTATATCATAAGGAACTAAATAAAACGATAAACCATCCCAGCTTGTCCCGACATTTCGGGAATAGCTATCGGGAACACAATAGATAATATAAATAATTAAATAAGAACACAATAGCTAAATATCTATCGGTATTTTTAAGATGTAAAACTTGATAAAAATGCTAAATGAATTGTTTCTATTGTGCCCATTTAAGAATCCAACTTTTCGGATTGTAGTTAAATTTTATTTCACTTGAAAGAAACAGATAAGCAGTTTTAATATTTAGGACACATAGAATAAACTAAAATGTTTTATATTTGCCAAAAATACTAGCTGAGTCTGCTCCGATAAGTCGATTTTATTTTTTTGAACACTAATGGAGTATTCTGGTGGAGTATTTCGAAAATCCGAGAAGCGGTACTTACCGTCTTGACGGTTTGAAACAACCCGAGAATCGGGAGACAAAAGCTAGATAGCTATCGTGGATTGAGTTAAATAAATACTTATCGAGCGGACTCTTAGTTACACTTTTGGCTCTGATTTTGAGCTGAAAAGTAGAAATATTGGTTTTGACTTCTCTATCTAGTTAACACACTTGGCAAATGAGAAAGAACTGTTTTTGGCAATAGGAATGAAAGTGCATTATTTAACCAAAAGTTATGCCGCTCTCATTCAATATACTAACTACATTTTGGCAATGGAAGGAGAATTTGTCTTGGCATTTAATTCCAGAATTAAAAAAATAAATCAGGCTAAAAAAAAACTTTGAAAAAAACATATATAATTTTAAACAATTTGACAACCAAATGCGTTAAAACAATTAAAGGAAGATGTATATTAAAATCAAAATGCTTCTTTGCAATAAAAAATCGATAATCGGGTAAAAAACTATTTAATTTTCAAATATAAACATTTTTAAACTATTAAAACATGAAAAACGAAACAACAAAAGAAGGCGCAAGCATGAACGATTTGATGAAAGTTAACTTTTATACAATTGGTGCTTACACTATTGACGTACAAAAACGACTACTCATTCTTAATGGAGAACCAAAAAAATTGACCACTAAAGAGTCGGAACTGCTTATTTTATTTGCGGCCAATGCCAATGAAACCGTTGATAGAAGATATGCATTAAAAATGATTTGGGAAGACGATAATTATTACAATGCCAGAAGTATGGACGTCTATATCTGCAAATTACGCAAACTTCTTAAAGATGATGCCAACATCTATATTATCAACATACATGGAAAAGGATATAAATTGATGGTGCCAGCCTGATTTTTGTCAGCAAAAGCTAAATTAATTGATTTGATTGAAGAAAAGGTAGGGGAAATTCTCCTACCTTTTTACATTGTTGTTCCTACCTTTTTACTTCATTGTGGTGAGATTTCACTACTTCAGAGAAGTAATTAAAACATAGAAGTAATTTTATCCATTGATTTATAATAAATCAATCGCTTGGCCTAATTCATTAAACTGATTATCTGTTTTAGTAAAGGTTAATGACGTATCAGTTATTTTTCCACTTCAGCCTCCATTTGCAAAATAGATAAATAAAAATAAGTCAAACCAATCCCAGCTTGTCCCGACATTTCGAGAATAGCTATCGGGAGCACAATAGAAAATATAAATAATTATAAGAACACAATAGATAAATACCTGTCGGTATTTCTAAGATGTAGTACTTGATAATAATGCTAAATGAATTGTTACTATTGTGCCCATCGAAGAATACAACTTTTCGTATTGTAGTTAAATTTTCTTCAACTTGACCGACGCAGATATGCAGTTTCATTTATTGCAGCATAGTTACACATTATATAAATGGGTACTCTTTATATTAGATTCCGAAGAGTTTACTTCAAATTTAATCAATCAATGTCGTATTATAAATTACATTTTAAAAAAACAAAACATTATTAGTTAATATGTGTATTTTTATTTGGTAGTTTCAACTATTTTACTTACTTTTGTTAAGCATTTAAAATAGAGAATATATGAAACTGATAATGAATTTGATTTCTAAGGATTTTTCTTCTCTTGTTAGCCAAAAAAGTTTGGCTTTAATTTTCTCAACAGGCAGCAATAGTTAATACTGCTGCTGGCATTTAGCTTACAACTTTCAGATTCCCCCACCGAAAGTTTGTAAATACTAAATTGGTTTGGGTAACATTCTACCCACATTTTCCCCCAACAAAAACATATAACACCCAACCAGTGAACTGAACACACTCAGTCTTTCTAGCTATTTTATTGTCCAAAAATTCAACATTAACATTTAAACAAACAAAATTATGACCAATAATGATTTCATTCAATTTATCGACGAGCACTCGCTTCACAGTTTTGATGGCTTACTAGCTGTAACACTTTCAGATGGAATCACGCATCACGCTGTTTGGATTACAACTCTTCCTGAATTGTTGCCTTCAATTGATGGTAGTTTCAAGGGACTGCCAGAGATACAAGCATTTTATCTGTTGGAAAGCTGTCAATATACCTGCTGGTTACCTGCTCAAATTGAAAAAATGGAGTGTTTACAGGAACGATATTTGAAATAATTCATAATTTTTAATTCATAATTATAAATTATGAATTAAAAATTAATACTGCTAACAAATTTGTAAATGCTTTAAAGTACAGAATTTGTCAATATTTTAAATTATTTTTTTTCAACCAATAAAAAAGTGAATTATGGAAACAATTGAAAAAGTGAATTTTAATGTGATTGCCTCTATTACTAAAATTGCTAAAAAGCTAAAAGATTCT
>JAIFKQ010000183.1 GCA_020049515.1 Paludibacter sp.
TCGAGATATTTGTGATAATGACATCTAACCAATGGTTTTCGTCATCGGTGAAATAGGTGTCTTGAAAAGTTTGTTCAATGAAATTTGGATAAGAAACATCAGCATGCTCTTTTAGTAAAAATTCTAATTCAAATGTGTCTATTCTTTGATTATCATTTTCAATTAGTGCTTTTCCTATTATAGAATTAAATTCTAAAATGTCATTATAAGTAACTGTTTTACCTTCCTTTTTTAGGCGATATGACACACTTCCAGTACCACCAAAAGCATCAAGAACTGTATTGAAAGGTAAATCCTTCAAACAGTACCAAATCCAATCTACATATTTTAATTTGCTACCTTGATAGCGTGTAGAGGGAAATTTTGCTACGATTTCAAGTGTTGGGAATAGTTCAAATTGCATTATTGAATGTTTTTTAGTTCTTTATATTGTTTAAGATTTGTATATGGCGATTTATTTAATTCAGCTGCCTTTGCCATGTCTTTTGTAAGATAAAACTTCCAATAATCATCAAAAGTTTCCTCACCTAATTCAGAAAATGTTCCTTTTCCATTTTTTAGAGCATCAATACTGGTTGTTGAACCAATATTTTTTGTGTTTCCACTCCCAGGTCTATCCAGGGCAATTTTGTATTTTTCTTGTACAAAAAACTCAAAGTCCTTTGCCACTGAAGTTATATTCTGTAAATCTTTTATTTGATATATTTCTCTTTCGTCTATGGCATTATCCGATCTTGAATAGATAATTCCTAAAACAAAATGTGCAACATATTCATCATACGCAAAAGTGATATTTTTCTTACTTTTTCTATCTCTAAAATATCCAGTAAATGCCCCTAATGTCATCCCATTTACAGATTTTTGGTCTTTTCTATAGGTGCTTTTAATATCAACTGCGTACTTATTGTCGTCTTCATCAACGAAAGTAATGTCGGGATAAAAATTTTGTTCTTTGCTTAACATAATTTTTAACCGATTCTTCTCTGCAAATTGACAAATACTTGGAAAAATGAGTAACTCCATAATTTTGGAAATCACTTTTGTATCAACCGAAATAGTATAGATATTTTTTGCAATATCAATAAATCCCTTTACAACCCAATCTCCATTATCGGAAGACACTGAATGATTGAATGTTGCAACTTCGTTTTGAATTAATGTCTGGAAATCGGCTTTTTATGTGATTCTATTTTCATTGTTATTCATCTTGGTAGTTCACTTGGTTAATTACAGCATTATTTAGCATCTTATTTTTCTTCATTTTCTCTTCTTCATCTCCTCTTCCGTCAGCACCCTTGTCCCTGGGTTTTCTTTTACCATTTTGCGCAAAAACTCTTCTGGGTAACCAGCACGAATTATGCTTGGTGGTATGTTGCTTGTGTTTTGGATAAATTTACCGTCTTTTTCTTTTTTGATATTTCCATCCATGTATTTTACAAGCAGGTATTCGCCTAGTTTTTTCCAGGCCAAAGTAGAATTTTCGGCTTGCGCAATGCTGAAATTTGTCAAAAATACACGCCCGTCCGTTTCTGTCATTCCTACCGCCACTTTATCCATGGCAGGAACTAGAGAGTTAAAATCACTTTCCCATTTAGTTTGCACTTTTTTGATGTCGGGCAGCATGTAGGAGTATTTACTATAAGCGTAATTAGCTACCCAATTGTATGTCCAAAAAGCCGATGTAGAAGAGTATTCCAGCAAAGTTCCATTTCCCAGGCGATAGCATTCGGGTACGCTATTCATACCGCAATACATGGGAACATATAAATTTGTGGCTGCATCGTCCATTCCAAACCACAAAATACCACCAATATAATCGGGTAGCCAGTTTCGCATTTGTGCCACAAACGTGAAACCAGTTTGCTGGGTTGCAGTTGGGCGTTCATGTCCATATTCTACGCTGTCCACCTTAAAAGTGAGTGGACTGCATCTCAGTTTGCTTCCAAAAGGTGCTGCTGCCAGCCCTTTAGTCATGTCAAATTCTGTTCCTTCATATTGGTCGCGCATATAATCTTTTATATTTTGCGCAGTAAGTTTGAAAGCTGGTTTTATCCAAAGTGGCATTCTTGCGCTGGTTTCGCCTTTTATGTAGGTAATATACTTTTCCATAGTGGGGTTCAGCTTCCGAAACAAGGACCACACGCGGGCTTCGCAATAACGCAATGCGCCATAATCGAGAGGTGCGTAGGTGTCCGAGAAGCTGAAATCTTTGTTTTTTCCTTTGAAATAGCCTTTTTCTCTTGCAAAAGCCACCACATCTTCGGAGTAAATACAGTTATTTTTATCATCGTACGGAAAAGTTGTAATTCGTGCTTGATTGGCATGCGCCGAAACGCAATCGTCTGGTATTCTTTGCGCTACCCAAACTGCACCTTTATTATTACGTCCTTTTCCTATCATTTCCATTATCCAAACTTCGTTGGGGTCGGCTATAGAAAATGATTCACCAGAACTGTAATATCCGTATTCGGCCACCAAATCTGTCATTACTTTTATGGCTTCACGTGCGTTTTTAGCCCGTTGCAATGCAATATACATCAAGCTACCATAGTCCATAATGCCCGTAGTATCGACCAATTCGGGGCGACCACCAAAAGTAGTTTCACCAATACTAAGCTGAAATTCATTCATATTGCCTATCACAGAATAGGTTTTATCTACCTGTTTTATTTTACCTAAGTATTTTCCATTATCCCAATCGTTAATATCCAATATGACACCTTCAGGGTAAGTAGCTGCTGGATAGTGATATAATGCACCAAACAGAAAATAAGAATCGGCAGAATAGGAAATAATGGTGGAACCGTCGAGTGTAGCTGCCTTTCCTACCAAAAAATTTGTGCAAGCAAAACCTGTGTTAAAAGTCAGCAAAATACTCATTGAAAATAAAATCTTCTTTATCATTATAATTATACGTTTTTTATTTAAGCCCACAAAAATACGATATAATTATTACAATACAAAGTTGAAAGAATAATTGGAGCTATACTAATTTCATAAATGTGTCCACTCCGATAAGTGTTTTTTTTGACTGCAAAGGTGTAAAGTCGCTAAGAATTAAAGAATTAAATAAATTGAATATCAACGCTTTGCATCTTAGTCATATTATTTTTAGCGTTCAAAAAAATTAAAATCGACTTATAGGAACAGACTCATAAATGCTTTATTATCCAATTGGTAACTTATCGTAGTGAAGCTGAAACGAGTGAAAAAGGGATAGGTTTAACTCATTAAAAACCAGGCATCAAATAACCATAAAACCAAGTAAAATTTGGCACTTTTTATTGGGTATAAAGCAATTTTGGCACTTTCTATATTTAATGTTTCGATGTGCGCTGCATTAAAAGCTTATATCTGTCTAATACCTCTTCAGCTACATTTTGCCAGGAGCGCGCAAGTGTTTGCGAGGCATTTTTCCCTACTTCTGTTATTAACTTTTCCAACGTATATAATTCACGCAGTTTTGATGCAAAAGATTTGGTGTTGTTTTCGGAAAGAAATCCGTTGTAGTTGTCAATTATCTTTTCTGCAGCTGTCGAATTTTTCACTAAAACAGAAGGCGTATGCAAAGCAGCTGCTTCTCGTACAACCAGCGGTGCATTGTCATAAATGGATGGAAATAGAAAAAGATCGGCAGCCGCATAATACTTTCTCAATTCATTTCGGTCATGAAGCACACCCACAAATTTAACTTTAGTATCCAATCCCAATTCATTTACCAATTGTACTAAATCATCTTTTGCATAGCCTGTACCTACAAAAAACATTTTAAACGGAATATCTTTTATCAATGCCAACGATTCAATAATCAACCGTGTATTTTTCTCCCAGATATGTTGTCCCACAAATAGATAAACCAATTCTTTTTCAGAAATTCTCAAATCTATTCTAGCTTGTTTTTTAATCGGTTCAATATCTAGATTGTCCACATAATCACTTCCATTATCCATCACCTCCACCCTACCCTTAAAACCATATTCGCGTATGGTTTGCTCCACAGACGCTTGCGGTATCCAAACTTCATCGGCTTTTTCGTAAAACCATATAATTTCTTTTAGCATTAGTTTGGCAATATTTTTATTGTGAAACGTTCGTTCAAAATCATCCCTATATTTGGAATGAAAGGTGGCTACCAAAGGAATTTTTTGTTCTCTGGCAATGTGCAAAGCCAGTAATCCAGACGTAAAAGGACAGTGTGCATGTACTAATCCAAAAGAAATGTGATCGATTTCCGATTTGAACGAAATATCAATATTGGGAAATCCCAATCGATAAGGTTTTCGACCTAATAGCGGCAAAGAAGTGTAGCGATAAACTGGATAAGGCTCAACATCTTCATAATTAGGTGATTTTGGGGTAATTACGCATACTGCTTGATTCATTTTTTGCAACCAAAAAGCATAATTCTGTATAGTGAGCGATACGCCATCCATTATAGGCGGAAAACTGTCGTTAAAAAGACCAACAGTTTTCATTGTAGGATTAAGGTTAGAATTCATGTGGCTGTAATTATTATTGTTTTGAATACTAGCAAATTAATCATCAAAATAATATGTAAAGAGTCTGAATTTAAACTTTTGAAAATATTTATATACGATTTTAAATAAACTGCTGTTATAAAATTACAGAAATATAGAAAATCAAATATTTAACCCATAATCTAAAACAATAAATACTCAATTACTCCCGTTAATAATAAGTTTGTCCTTTTCAAATAAAAATAAATGCAATTAACCATTTATCTCTAGTCCTAAAGTACGAATTATTGACTATTTGTTAATTTAGATAGAACTATTACGATTGAGCTACTGTTTTACAAATAACCGTTTTAATGTTTTCAATAGAAATATAAATTCTTTTCGAAAAAGAATTTGTATTGTGATTACAACTCTTTGATTTTATATACTTAATAGTTATATTTACAGTTATAACACAATTGCGAGAAAAAAAGACTGATCAAAACATTAAGTTTAACAGATAAACTATGAAAATAATACATTTCAAACGGAAAAGTAAAAAACCAATGCCTTTTATAATTGTTTTTTCATTTTTTGTGCTTTCACTTACCGCTCAAAAATTTCAAGGTTTGTCGCTCACTCCACCTATGGGCTGGAATAGCTGGAACAAATTTGCCTGCGATATTGACGAAAAAACCGTGCGTGAAATTGCAGATGCAATAGTTTCTACTGGTATGAAAAATGCTGGATACGAATATGTTATCATTGATGATTGCTGGCATGGTGAACGCGACAGCCTTGGTTTTATAACTGCAAACAAGCATTTATTTCCATCTGGAATAAAAGCATTGTCGGATTATATTCATTCCAAAGGCTTAAAATTTGGAATATATTCGTCGGCCGGTTCTCACACTTGCGCTGGTAGGCCGGGCAGTAGAGGACATGAGTATCAGGATGCATACATGTACGCAAAATGGGGAGTCGATTTTTTGAAATACGATTGGTGCGGAACAGACAAACTGAAAGCAGAAGGTGCCTATATTACTATGGCAGAAGCAATTATACATGCTGACAGACCCATGATTTTAAGTATTTGCGAGTGGGGAATCAATAAACCTTGGGAGTGGGGAAAAGAGATTGGACATTTGTGGAGAACAACCGGCGATATTTTTAACTGTTTCGATTGTGTGAATGGTTTGGGCGAATGGAAATCGTACGGTGTAATGCAAATACTTGATATGCAAGATGGTTTGAGAAATTATGCAGCACCTGGACATTGGAATGACCCCGATATGCTTGAAATTGGTAACGGAATGCCTAAAAATGAAGAACGTGCACACTTTTCAATGTGGTGTATGCTGGCAGCCCCACTAATTTCGGGAAACGATATTAGAAATATAAGCAATGAAACGCTTAATGTGCTCTGCAATAATGAAGTAATAGCCATTGACCAAGATCCATTGGGCATTCAAGGATTTAAATTTGCAGTAAAAGATAGCGTTGAAACTTGGCTAAAACCACTCCTAAACGATGCATGGGCATTAACACTACTCAATAGATCTAAAACGATTAAAAACGTATCGATTGACTGGGAGGCATTTATGGTAAATGATAGTTTATTCAACAAAAACATAAATACGCTTACACAAAAATATGAAATACGCGATGTATGGAAAAAAACAAATATTGGTACAACAAATAAAAGTATTAATTTTGCAGTTCCGTCTCACGACGTTGTGATGTTGGTGCTTACAAAAACACAATAAAACCTAATCCTAATTATGAGAATTATTCGCTCAATGCATTTTCTTGCGGTTGAAAAAATTACTTTTTTGTATATCTTTCTTACTTCTTTGATAGTTTTTTATCTTTTTCCTCAATTGCCAAACGCCAATGAATTATTGATTAATAGGATTTTAATTGTGGTTACAATTTTTTTACTTGCTTTTTTAAACACATTAAAAGATTGGGGTTTTATTCGTTTTCTTCGCTATCTATTCCTTGGTACTTTGCTTTCTTATTGGTATCCAGAAACATCTGAAATAAACCGCGTTTTGCCTAATTTAGATTTTCTACTGGCTGGGTGGGAGCAACTAATTTTTGGGTGTCAACCTTCCGTTGAATTTGGTAAGCTTATTCCAAATCATTGGATGAATGAACTCATGAACATGGGTTATTTCTCTTATTATCCAATAATTATTGGCACTATTTTCTATTTTTATTATGCTAATATACAGTATTTCAAGTTCTTTACTTTTTCGATATTTTTCTCATTTTTCTGTTTTTATCTTATTTACATTCTTTTTCCCACTGCTGGGCCCCAATATTATTTCACTGCAATAGGAATGGAGAATACGAGTCCCACCGTTTTTCCTGAAATTGGCCTCTATTTCAATACCAATCAAACGCTTTTTTCGCCCGATAGTGGTATGGGGTTTTTCAATCAAATAGTAGAAAAAACACAGCAGGTGGGCGAAAAACCTACCGCTGCATTTCCAAGTTCACATGTTGGGATTACTACATTAATTATGATATTAGTTGCTAGTAATCGTCGGTTCACATTCCTTGCTATTCTAACTCCATTTTACGTACTACTTGTAGCGGCAACGGTTTATATTCGAGCACATTACTTGATTGATGTTATTGGAGGTTGGTTATTTGCATGGCTTTTTTACTTTTCTAGTATTGCTGTTTATCAACAGATTACAAGAAAAAAGTTGGGATTTGTCGATTTTAGAGCCATTTATCTCGAAGAACCAATTGTACCTAAAAAAGTTTTTAAAAAAGACGATAATGAAACAATTTAATTAGAATAGTTACAAAAAAAAATGATATTATCAACCTAATCCTTAGTTTGTTATTAGTTATTTTTAATAAATTCACGCATCCTATAGGGCGAAGATTAATTTCGGTTTTAGTCAATTTTTAAAATGATTTGGTGTTAACTTGGTCGGCATTTTAGATTGATTCCTTAAAGAATAAAACATTAATTTCACTGAATGAAAATCATTACAATTTAGTATAATTGTTTGTATTGTCATGTATTAAATAATTCCTTATCTTTGCAAGCCTTTCCTTTTCAACTATTTTTTTAAGAAAACTCCTTTATTTATACATTCACTATTTCGAATTTAAATATTATGTCTCAATCAATTAGCATAGAAAAACTAAATAATTTGTGCAAAAACACGATGATTGACCATTTGGGCATCGAGTTTATCGAAGCCTCCAAAGGTTTTATTATTGCCCGCATGCCAGTTGACCATCGTACTATTCAGCCCCTGAAACGGCTGCATGGAGGTGCTTCTATGGCCTTGGCCGAAACGGTGGGAAGTGCCGGCTCTATGCTACTAGTTGACCCTAAGCATTTTGCCGTGTTGGGAGTAGAAATCAGTGGCAGCCACGTTGGTACCACTACCGAACCCTACGTGTTGGCCGAAGCAAAAATTGTGCATCAAGGTAAAAGTTCGCATGTGTGGGAAATCCGCATTGTTGACCAAAGCGGAACACTTATTTCGGTTTGCCGGCTCACAAATAGAATTATTCCAATAAAACCCCTTGCCCCTAAAGGGGAATAAAGTTAGTGTGTTGTTAATTTGAAAATTTCAGTGCTGCAACAACTTAATAATTAATCAATACGTCATAAATTACCTAACACAACACTATTTCAATTTTCATGTTTTTTTCATTTCACACCAAATAAGTTAGAAGTATATTAATGACATTTTCAGACCCTACATATTCTCCATTAGGCCAGTTACATAAGGTGTGTTTGAAACAAAATATTCCATTTGCCTCTTATCGCCTGCCGTTGAAAGAGGAAATTACAACCTTGGTGCAACAAAATTCATTGCCAGAGCAGATTGATTCATTACAGCATTTTGAAACCAAAAGTGGGTTTGTAATTGCACCTTTTAACGAGTCTGTAAATTGTGGAATTTTTCTCTTGAAGCCGGACAATATATTTATTTCCAACAATATAGACCGTAATTATATTCATGAATTGGCAGAAAACACTCATTTTCTAAATATCGTTCAGCCTGCTAAATCGGAATTATCCACTACGGTTTCGGAAGATTTTATTCAACAAGTAAATCTGGCCAAAGAGGCAATAGCCGAAGGTCAATTCAATAAAGTAGTTCTGTCTCGGGTAAAATTGGAAAGTCTCAACGATGATTTTGATGCGAGTGATTTTTACCTGAAATTGTGCAAACTTTATCCTCATGCGTTCGTTTATATGATTCAAATTCCGCAAGTTGGAATTTGGATGGGTGCCACGCCCGAAACATTTTTGGTCATTGCCGACGATAAAGTACAAACAGTGTCGCTTGCTGGAACACAATTGGCTACTAATGAAGAAGTTGAATCTTACACATGGAATGCAAAGGAAATAGAAGAACAGGGAATTGTGACCGATTTTGTTGAAAAATC
>JAIFKQ010000184.1 GCA_020049515.1 Paludibacter sp.
GTAATTTAAGTTTGACTACGATTTTCCTTTGCAATTAGGGTTATTGAGAGAGCACAAAGGTACAAAAAAAACACTCTAATATCAAAACTTCATCAAAATTGAACGCTCATTGCAACTTACAAATTCTCATTTTGCACGTAATAAATCAAATCTGGAAAAAACAGATGAAATTTTTTTTCTAAATCTGCCTGATTTTGAATCAGAAAAAGAATCGTTTTTTCAGGGTCTAAAGCCTTTATTTTATAATCTGACATTATTTGCAGCGAGCTCTTTAAGCCGTCCAATTTTGCATATTTTGAAAGTCTATCTGTAAAAATAAAATGAAAGATAAATCCCTTTACTTTCGGCGGTAAGTGATTATAATGTAGTATAATATAAAAATAAAATCGTAAGGAAAATAAGTTAAGGGAAATTTTAGAGTGATAATTTGAGAAATTTAGGGCAAGAAAATAATCGAAATACATGTCCAGAATTATTGCCGAATATCTACCAAAAGTAGGTCTAAGAAGAGTTACAGTTTCTTTGACAATTTGATGAGAGTCTGTAAATGAATCAATTTTTCGGTGCAGTAATATCCCTCTTTTTATATGCAATGGATATTTCTCGTAATGATTTCCTTTTACAAAATCACCAATAAAATTTCCTATTTGCATCTGGGCGTTATTGCCAGATAAAAAGATGTGGGCTAAATAATTCAATGTGTTGGAGTTTTATTATGAAAGTGTAAAATGTAGTAGAATGCAACACAAAGAATTTTCATTTATTTCAAAAATACCCACATACGAATAAATGATAGTAGATAAATGATAAAATGTATCAATCTAGGCGCTACTATTAAAATAACAATTGCCGAATTCTCCTCGAATTCGGCAATTATTCATTTGCTAGAAATTAAAATGAGATTTATATTAACTCCAAATTCTCTCTCGTACCCTTCATCTCATCTCAAGAAGTAAAAAATGAAAATGGCTTTTTAAAGGGCTTGAAGAGTAAATGACTTAAAGCAATATAACTAACCGAAACCCTTAAAGTGAATGAAAATATAGATTTTAAGCGCACTTTTATTGTCAAATTGTAGCTTGCAAAAGAATAATTTCAGCTTATTACAATGTCTTTCTTACTTCAGTTTCTTCGTAGCTTTCTACCATGTCACCTACACGTATATCGTTGTAGTTCTTGATATTCAATCCACATTCGTAGTTGGTGCCAACTTCTTTTACGTCGTCTTTAAATCGTTTCAACGAATCCAATTCGCCTGTATAAACTACAATGCCATCGCGGATAATTCGTATTTTATTAGAACGTTTAATTTTTCCAGAACGAACTAAACAACCAGCAATTGTACCCACTTTAGTAATATTGAAAACTTCGATAATTTCAACCGTGGCAGTAATTTCTTCCTTGATTTCAGGAGAAAGCATACCTTCCATGGCTGATTTTATTTCTTCTATTGCATCGTAAATGATAGAGTACAAACGGATGTCGATTTCTTCTTTCTCTGCAATTTTGCGAGCAGAAGTAGTAGGACGCACCTGGAAACCACAGATAATAGCGTTTGACGCTGCAGCTAGCAATATATCCGAGTCAGATATTGCACCTACCGCTTTATGAATCACGTTTACTTGTATGTTTTCGGTTGATAGCTTTTGTAATGCATCCGACAATGCCTCTACCGAACCATCCACATCACCTTTTACAATGATGTTCAGCTCTTTGAAGTCCCCAAGAGCAATTCTTCGACCAAGTTCATCAAGTGTAAAGTGTTTCTTTGTGCGCAAACTTTGCTCCCGTTGCAATTGCTCTCTTTTGTTGGCAACCGATCGGGCTTCTTGTTCCGAAACCATTACATTGAAAATGTCACCCGCTTGAGGTGCACCGTTCAACCCTAAAATCAAAACGGGCTCACCAGGTCTTACTTCGGTAATACGCTGATTACGTTCGTTAAACATTGCCTTTATTTTTCCGTGATTGGTACCAGCCAATACCACATCGCCTTGTCGAAGTGTTCCATTTTGAACCAAAATTGTAGATACGAATCCACGCCCTTTATCTAAGGTTGACTCTATTACTGAGCCAATAGCTCGTTTGTTAGGGTTGGCTTTAAGGTCAAGTAACTCAGCTTCAAGCATCACTTTCTCAAGTAATTCGCTAATCCCATCTCCTTTCTTTGCCGATATTTCATGCGATTGGTATTTTCCGCCCCAGTCTTCAACTAAGTAGTTCATTTGTGCCAACGTTTCTTTAATCTTCTCTGGATTAGCACCTGGTTTATCAATTTTATTTATCGCAAATACCATGGGTACGTTCGCAGCAGCGGCATGGTTAATGGCCTCAATGGTTTGAGGCATCACACTATCGTCGGCAGCAACCACAATAATGGCAATATCTGTCACTTTAGCTCCACGAGCACGCATGGCGGTAAAAGCCTCGTGACCAGGAGTATCCAAGAAAGTGATGTGTTGACCATTTTCAAGCTGTACGTTATAAGCACCAATGTGTTGCGTTATTCCACCTGCCTCACCAGCAATTACATTTGCTTTACGGATGTAATCGAGCAACGATGTTTTACCGTGGTCAACGTGTCCCATCACTGTAACAATAGGCGCACGCGGTGTCAAATCAACTTCATTGTCAATTTCCTCTTCGCCAATGGCTTCAATCACATCTAAACTCACATATTCTGTAGTGAATCCAAATTCTTCGGCCACAATATTAATGGTTTCAGCGTCTAATCGTTGATTGATAGAAACCATCAAACCAATGTTCATACAAGTTGCTATAACTTGGTTTACAGTAACATCCATCATTACTGCCAATTCGCTGGCTGTCACAAATTCGGTTAGCTTCAATACGCTCTCTCCCTCACGTTCCCGTTGGGCTTGCTCTTGTTGGCGTGTGTTTACACTATCGCGTTTATCTCTTCTGTATTTTGAACCTTTTCCTTTTTTATTAGCACCAGAAAGTCTGGCAAGTGTTTCTTTAATCTGTTTTTGAACATCTACTTCATTAACAACTGTCTTGATAGTTCTTTTTGGAGCATTATTCGGTGTATTTGGATTTCTGTTTGGTCTTGCAGCACCTGTGTTGGCACCAGAACCAGTTCCACCTGCATTGCCTGCATTACCAGCACCGCCAGTAGTGCCAGGTACAACTTTTTTGGGATGTGCGAATCCTTGAGTAGGACCATTGGGTTGAGGCACTTTGTTGATGTCAACTCGTTGGTTAGAAAAACGTTCCCGCTTCTTTTTTGGTTGTACCGGCGACGGATTGCTAGCAACTTCTGCTGCTGTGCGTAAAATTTTCTTTTCGCCAATAATCACCGTTTTCTTAGCATCAACTACCGCGCGCCCTTTGTCTTCTCTTTCTCTACGTTTTTGGTCTTTCGATTTTGGCTTTGGACGGGTGCTTTGGTTCAACAAATCTAAATTTATTGTGCCTATTACCACCGGAGCTTTGTCGAGCACTGGGCGTGCCAACGAAAATACTTCATCTCCTTGATGGTCATTGTCTTTGGTTTCAACGTTAACCGCAACCTCTTCTTGCTTTTCTGCCTCCGCAATTGGAACAGTAATTTCTTTTTTTGTTTGAGGTTGTATAAATTCTGTTTTAGGAGCTGCTTTTGAGGTGATTATTTCAATTACCTTAGTTTCAACTTCTGGTTTTTCTGCAATTTCCACTTTTGTTGGCGTGGCTACCGTCTCAGCAATCACATTTACCACAGTTTTTGGTTGGGCTTCTGGTTTGTCAGTTATAATCTCTTGCGATATAGTTTCCCTTGGAGCTACTGGTGAAGGCTGTTCTACAACAATCTTCGGCTCTACCTTTTCTGTAAATTCTACCTCTTTTTTAATTTCAGGTTTTTCGATTTCCAATACTATTGGCTTTTCAAGCTCTTTTGGTTTTTCAGCTTCCACGGGTTTTTCCGTAACTATAGCTTCAACCCTTGCTTCGACCTGCACCTCTGCAATTTTTTCCTTTTTACCCAAATCGATATGTCCAACCGATTTGAAATGAGGCAATTGATCTGCTGAAATCTCAACATGATGTATTGTTTCTGCTGGTTTATCTACAGGTTTTGGCTTATTAAATCCGTCTAAAGATACCGATTCAGCTCTATCTTTTGTGTGACGTTCGATGCTCAATCGCTCCGATTCAATTTTCAGAGCCATATCTTTATTGAATTCTTTAGCCAATAAAAGGTGCATGTCGTCCGTCAATTTTGAATTGGGGTCGACAACAATTTTATGACCTTTTTTTGCAAAAAATTCTACTGCGGTGGCCATTCCAACATTTAATTCTTTGCAGGCTTTACTTAATTTTTATTGATTTATTTCACAGTCCAAAAAATGCAAATTGCCGCGAGTTTATTCTTCGTCGGCAAACTCGGCAGTTAGTATTGCCAATACATCGTCTATGGTTTCCTCTTCTAAATCGGTACGACGAATTAGATCTTGACGAGAAATGGCTAATACACTTTTTGCCGTGTCACAACCTATCGTTTTTAATGCATCAATTATCCATTGGTCAATTTCATCGCTAAACTCATCCAAGTAAATATCTTCTGACTCATTTTCTTCGTCCAATTCACGGAACACATCCAACGTATAACCTGTTAACATCCCTGCTAACTTAATATTCATCCCATTTTTTCCAATGGCTTGCGAAACCTCCTCCGGTTTTAAATACACTTCGGCTTTTTTCTCAACCTCATTTAGTCGTATCGACGAGATTTTAGCAGGGCTCAAAGCACGTGAAATAAATAAACTAGTGTTGCTAGTGTAGTTTATTACATCTATGTTTTCGTTGCGCAATTCTCTCACAATACCATGAATACGTGATCCTTTTACACCTACGCAAGCGCCTACTGGGTCAATGCGTTCGTCGTAAGACTCTACTGCTACCTTAGCACGTTCGCCAGGCATACGAGCAATTTTCTTAATTAAAATTAACCCCTCGTGTATTTCAGGTACCTCTAATTCGAATAATCGCTCCAGAAAAACGGGTGAAATTCGAGAAAGAATTATTTTTGGATTGTTGTTTTTGTTTTCAACCATCGCTACTACCGCCCTTATTGTGTCCCCTTTTCGGTAAAAATCGGTTGGTATTTGCTCTGTTTTAGGTAGATAGAGTTCATTGCCATCTTCATCTATCAGCAGCATCTCTTTTTTCCAAATTTGGTACAACTCGGCACTCACAATCTGACCCACTCTCTCGCTGTATTTGCTAAAAACATTGTCTTTTTGAAGCTCAAGTATTTTAGATGATAAAGTTTGGCGCAGGGTTAAAATAGCGCGTCTTCCAAAATCCAAAAAGTTAACCAACTCGGTTACATCCTCATCTATCTCATAATCTTCATCTATCTTTTTGGCATCAGTAAGGGTAATTTGTAAATTTGGATCAACTAGCTCATCATCCCCCACAACTACACGATTACGGTAAATTTCGAAGTCACCTTTGTCTGGATTTATAATTACATCATAATTTTCATCCGTACCAAACATTTTTGAAATCACATTGCGGAACGATTCTTCCATTACGCTTATAAGTGTACTTCTATCGATGTTTTTTAACTCTTTGAACTCCGAAAAAGTATCAATTAAGCTAATAGTTTCTTTTTTGCTCATGGCTTATTTGAATCTAATTAAATATTTTGTAGTTTTAATGTCTTCGTAGAGATAGGATAGTTTTTCGCTCACTAGTATTTTTCGCTTTGCTCCTTCGGGTTTCTCCATTTTTTCTAGTTCTAAAACAATGCCTTGATTATCAGCTGCAACCAATATTCCAACCGTTTTCAATCCTGTTTTAGTCAATACTTCTACATCGTTTCCAATATTTTTCTCGTATTGCTTCTGTACCTTAAAAGGTTCTGTGAGTCCTGCAGAACTTACTTCCAGCTCATAATCCTCTACTTCACGATCTAATTGTGATTCGATGTGCTTGTTTAATTCTATGCAAAAATCAATAGACACACCTTTAAATGAATCAATTTCAACTGAAATTCGGTTGTCTGGAGTGATTTTTAAATCAACCAAATAATAACTTTTCTCGACAATAAAGTCTTCAATTATTTGATATACAACTTCTTTTGCTATCATACTTTGTTTTATATCAACAAATAAGGGGACTGTTGTCCCCTTCATCATATCTTATTTCGAGTGCAAAAGTACTATATTTTTCTTTAATTGCCAAAGATTTAATATAATAATTGGTTTGACATATCGCAATCATTCACATTTAGTATTCTTTTGCAATGTATTTGTGTTTTTTTAAAATATTTGTTGAAGTAGTTGGCTATCCTAAAACATGCTTTGTTTACAATAAATATAACCTATTTATTAAGTGCGTATTTCCACATCAAACTCAAAGAAGAAAAGTTAATTTCATTTATTTTTTTATTGAGCAAACATTCATTTTTTGTTATTGCCATTTTAGAGATTATAATTAATTTCGAAATATGCCTTTTCCTAAATTTTATATCAGTTATGAGTTTTTTGTCACCCTCAAAATTGTACTTATACGTATTGTTATAACTCTATTTTATGTTTATTTGAATAATTTCTTTCACCGATTTATGTTTTTCTTTATGATATTTTTAAGTATTAATTTTCAACTCTTTATTCAATTGCTTTGTTTTATGGTTGTACAATTGTTTCTATGTAATTTCATTTTGAACACTAAATGTTCAGTAGATATAACTGTTTTTTTAAGAATAAAATATGTTTAATCTGCCTTCTATTTTTTTATTTCCATACCTTTTTAATAAATTATTCTTTCGAATTTTAATGTTTAAAGCCTAGTCATAGCAGATTATAATTAATTTGGTTGTCCTTACTTTTTATAGATTTTTTTTGATAACGCACGCTAAGTCAACATTTTGTTTTAACGAATTATTCGGAAAATTAAGTATGAAACCAATCTTTTTGGATAAATGGAGTAAATTGGCACTATATCAAGAAAAACTTTCTGATGGCTCAGTTAGATGTCTTTTATGTCCACATAACTGTTTGTTAGGAGTTGAAAAACAAGGCATTTGTAAAGTCAGAGCCAATTTTCAAGGCCAATTATACACAACGGTTTTTGGCAATCCTTGCACATTGAATATTGACCCGATCGAAAAAAAACCTCTTTTTCATTTCTTGCCTAGTACCGAAATATATTCAATTGCTACGGTAGGTTGTAATTTACACTGCTCGAATTGCCAAAATGCAGCCATCTCTCAATCCGCATCACAAGATCTATTTCATTATAATTTAATGCCCAAAGAGCTTATTCAGCAAGTGTTAAATCATAAAGTCCCTTCGATAGCATTTACATATACCGAACCTACTGTTTTTTATGAATATATGTACGAAGCAGCAGTATTAGCTCACCAACATAATTTGAAAACGGTTATGGTGTCTAATGGATTTATAAACCAGAAACCGTTGCTTGATCTTTGTCCTTATTTAGATGCTGCCAATATAGATTTGAAATGTTTCGACGATTTGGTATATCGCCAATTAACAGGTGGCCGATTACAACCAGTGCTCGACACCCTAAAAACCTTGAAAGCGGAAGGAGTTTGGTTGGAAATTACCAATCTGCTTGTTCCGACTTATTCCGACATTCCGCAAATGATATGGAAAATGTGCCAATGGCTTGTTGATAATGGATTTGGAAATACCCCAATTCATTTCACCCGTTTTTATCCAAGCCATAAACTGTACTATTTAAAACCCACCACCGAAGAAATTATGTTGCAAGCTAAAGTAATAGCCGAAAATGCAGGAATGAAATATGTGTATATTGGCAATTTTCCCCTTCTTGCTAGTGAAAATACTTACTGCACCACTTGTAAACGTATGCTTGTAGAACGTAATGGGTATATTGTTCAAAATGAATTTGTTATTAATGGCAAATGTCCCTTTTGTAATGATGAAATTGAAGGTGTTTGGGCATAATTGATAGTTATAGTTGGTTGCATTTTAGTTTAATGAAATTAGGTTAATAATAGTAACAAGAATATATTTGACGATGGTAATTTATTTCCCCTTTAGAGGTTAGGGGTTCTTTTTTTCCTTTTAGCGCTATGGGTTCTTTTTTATGCAAACACCGTAGCAGTAAAGATATAGATATTCGCCGATTTCCACCCATCCCATTCCAAATGTGCTTTGTCGTGTGCACAATGACCCAAAAATTCTTCTTTGCTCCAGCCAGTATCGGCAGCCACTTGTGGTAAAAACAAACCCGAGTGATTGTCTTTTTCAATCAAAATCCCATGTTTACCCAATTTTATTTCGGCTATATTTTCAATTTTTTTTAGTGGCGAAAGTACCGAGATTTCAATTTCTAAGTTTTCAAGTTCTTCAGCCATTAAGGGTTTGAAACGATAATCGTGACATGCCGCTGAAATAGCCATTTCCTGAACGGATAGATACAGTGGCTGTTTGCTTGCCGTTAATCCGATGCATCCTCGCAACTCACCTTTTTTATGCAAAGACACAAACACCCCACAGTGCAAATTTAACGTGCTGTTAACAGCTGTACTCTCAACATTGAATTTTATGTTGTTAATGCAATATTCTTCAATAGTCTTGCGGGCTATGTGCAACAATTTTTTTTTGTCTTCTTCAGAAATGTGAAGCTCTCCCAGCGGCATTTGTTTTTCTGTTAATGCAATTCCCCAATAGCCAACTACCCTTCCGCCCTCTTCCGAAGATGCAATATCCCCTGAATTACAGTAGTCAATGGCATGATATTCAAATGTTTCATTAGTAGAGGACATGTACAACAAAGTAAGCACTGAGCTCCATCCGCATAGGCTAGTCACTAAATTAGGAATGTGTTTTCTAGCATTCTCGCTCAACGAATGCAACAAAACATCGGGATTGTTGATCAAAATAGCTTCCTTAGTTAGTTGGTCAACTCTTATTGCGTCTTCGTAGTTGGGGTAATGTGAAAAGTCCGAACTGATTATAAATAGATTGTCCTCATTCAAAAATGGTTTCAACGTATGAGCTATTTTTTTGCAAATAGCTGGATTTTTTGTGCCAATAATGATGGGCACTATTTTATATTCCGATTTCATTACATGATGCAAAAACGGCAATTGTACCTCCACGCTGTGTTCATTTAAGTGTGGCTCACTATCATCGGTAAATATTTCAGGATAAAGTCCCACCAATTGTTTTCCAAAAACCTCATCTACTATTTCTTTACCATAGGGCATAAGATAGTCGCCATCGCAATATACGGAAGCTTTATCGAAAAAGTCTCGATGTGACGATGCTAACAAAAAAATGCGATGATAGTTAATATTGTCATCGATTTGATTGAATGCCGATGCTGCAATTTTACCCGAATACACATAGCCAGCATGTGGACTTATTATTGCTCTTACTTGATTGTGTTTTTTTTTAACGGCCAAAGAAAAACACTTCAGCACCTCTTGATGTAATTTTTCGGGCTCTGCAGCATAAAATTGTCCTGCCACCGACGGATGTCTGTCGAGATGATTTAACGTATTATTCATAGTATGTTTCATATTCATGGGTTTATTTCAACAGATTTTTTTCATCTACAATCGTTTTAGTCAATGCCACTGTTCCGGTTATTCCGCCCAATCCCATGGTTTCTACAGCCGTACTTGGCACAATCACGATGGTGGAATTTGTTTTCAGCCCTTCATAAAGCATATTCATTGCCCTGAGGTGAAATGCAGTTGGATTATCAGCGTATGTTTTGGAAGCATCGTCAAACATACTGGCTATTTGACGTTCTGAATCCCCCAAAATGACACGGGCTTGCCGTTCACGCTCCGCCTGTGCCTGCATAGACATGGCTGCCTCAAGTCCTTGAGGAATAAGCACATCTTTCACTTCTACCGAAATTACATTAATGCCCCAAGGTTCAGTCCGTTCGTCAATAATAACCTGCAAAAGTGCACTTATTTTATCGCGCCCTTCCAGCATATCGGCCAGCATGGTTTTTCCAATCACGTCCCTCAATGCCGTTTGCGAAGCCCAGCTGATGGCACTATAATAATCCGCCACATCCAAAGCTGCCTTTTTGGGGTCAATAACTTTCCAGAAAAGCACCGCATCCACATCCACCGGAACAGTATCTTTGGTCAATGTTTTTTCGGCCTTAAATGATGTGCTAATCACCCGAATGTCAATCCAATAAGGAATGTAGTCGATGATTGGAATAATAAAGAATATGCCAGGACCTTCCAATGTATGAAACTTCCCTAAGCGCAGTACAATGGCTCGAGTCCACTGATTGGCCACCTTTGTGGCTCCAGCAACAAGACTTGCAATAAGTAAAAATACAATTATAACCGAAATACTTGCCGAAGTAGATAAATCACTGCCGATAGCATAAGCCAGCCCAAACCCAATACCTGCAATCACCCCAAAAAGCGATGCTGCAAGGGAACCTACGTTTTTCATTTTGTTATAAATTTAGGGGGTTAATTATTGTAAATCAGTTGTTTATAAAACAATTGAGCAATTCTATTAGTTTATTGGAACTATATATTTTTAGATTAAAATAATTACATCGGTTTATCAGAAAATGGTTTGTGAAAGAACTTAGCAATTGATTTTGGGAATTTTTTTTGTGAGATTTCTTGCTTTGAATTATTCTAATAACTTGAGTTCGGGATAATGATATATTAATTTTGCAAGGAGTTTGAGTACAAGATTTATGTCAAACCAAAATAGACTTTTGCCTGAATAGAGATTGACCACCACAAATTGTTTTAATAAAATAATGCTAACTGCCCATCTTGAGGATGAACATCGAACCTGATAGATGGTTTTTGTCAAAGAAATAGTATGCTGCTAACCCTGAAATAATGTTCATTAGAAAGTTGTGCATAGCACGATGTCTAGTATATCCTACTTGACAAATGGTTTTTAATTCATTGTTAACAGTTTAAATTATAGAGTGTTTGCGAAGTAATATCTTGTCGTACGAGTTCGTTAATTTATTCTTCATATTGCTTCTAATGCCTATAACAAGATGAATTCCGTTGTCGAAAAGCGTTTCGAAAAGTGATGCGGAAATATAGCCTTTGTCGCCAAAAAGTTTACCAAACAAATCTTTTGTAAGGGTTTGGATTGTCTTTGAATCTCTATCATCAACGTTCCCTAGAGCTAGACAAAAACTAAGCAATTCGACCCTGTCGTTGCATACTAAATGGAGTTTAAACCCATAAAACCAGCCCATTGTGCTTTTAGCTCTTTGAGCAAATCCATCAAACACCTTGTTTCTTTTATGCGTTTATTGTGGCAAACGCTTATTTTAGTAAAATCAACAAAGGTGATACCAGAACACTTGCCAAAGCAAACGGTATTAATAAAAAATATCATTGGAACAAAAACTCGATGTTCAACTTCAATTAAGCTATTGTATGATAATTATTTAGGAAACTCGCTTTTTAAATGAACCCCGATGAAATGAAGGTAATAATTTTTGAAATTCTTAATTATTACGAAGTGCAACATCAACAAAATAGTCATAATTTCACTGTCGGACATCTCGAAGGAGCGATTAAGATGCTTTATATCGTCACTTTGTAAAATTTGCTTTTTTTGTTATCTCTCTTTCATATTCCTTGCAAAAATCGGCTGTAATGCAGAATATCTCTGTAATTTCATCTGTGGTTAGCACAGCTGATAATTAGATTTGAATGATATACAGCTACTAAGATTATACTTTTTATTCAGTTATTCGACATTTTTTACTTTTCTTATCCCGAACTCAGGTTATTGGTAATTTTAGTGCGGACTTTCTGAAAAATTACATTTCATGTACTTTGCCGTAATATAATTAAACCCGACAAAATGAATTACAAAGAACAAGTACAAGCAAAACACCGAACCGGCACAAAGAGGATTGGAATTAGGTGCATTTTCCGGAGCATATCCGTTCACTCGTACCCTTGAATTTGATTGTTAAATTGCATTCTTTGATTAAATTAGCAGATTTTGATTTGTTTGTTATCTATTTGAATTTCAATACTATACTAATCATGTAATTACGCTAATAAATTATTTACAGTACTATCTGTTTTTATTAATCATCTCTATGTTTCATTTCACTTTATAGCATAAAAAAACCATCCCAATAGTTATCGGGATGGTTATTTTTTGATTTTTTTGGAAGCAAAGATTTGTGTCAAACAATACTTCCACAATTGAGTGTAGCACCCATAGTAAATTAAATCGAGTTTACAATATTACTTTTTGTGTGTGTTTGCCAACACGTACCATATATGCGCCTTTAGGTAAATTATTGGTTTTTAATGTATTACTGGTGAGTATGGCCGATTGTATTTTAGCGCCAGAGGCATCGTAAATTTCCACCATAGAACCTCTAGCAGCAATTATTTGCAATAAATTGTCGCCTATCACTTTAACGCTAAAATTGTTGACGGCTGTGTTTTCGAGTACTGTTTTGATTTTTTCTCCAAAATATCGGTTATCAAAAAACACAGTTGAATTAGGATTAGTAACTATTTCGAAATCAAAATCGGTGGTAGAAGCGGGTGCCACAACTTCACAAGTATAATTATGCCAAACACCTTTTGTTCCCTGTAACTTCAATGGATTTCCGCCAGCAGCTTTAAGTTTATCAAGTATTCCATGAGCAGTTAGCTGTGTATCTGTAAGATAAGTTTCACCATTGCGGAAATTGCAGTTGATGCTAGCATCGGTTTCGTTTCCTGCCAATACATAATAATCAAGGCTCAAAGTATAGGTTTTTCCTGGTGTTACAGGCAGTATCTGATGGAAACGAGCAGCTATTGTGCCATCAGTGACAATTTTAAATGAGCTTGTTCCATTACTTACAATCGTTTTTTCTTGCGATACGGTAAAACCTTTAGCCTCTGGTGATACAATCCAAAGCGATGGTTTGCCATCAATCCAGCCTTCGAAACTTGGATTTACCAATAAATTTTGTGCGTTTGCCGAAATTGTAACGGCAATTAAAGAGTAAAAAAGAGTCGTAATTTTCATAATAATGTTGTTTTAAATATTGAGAATTGTTTATAAAAAAAATATTTAAATGATAATTATATATTTTTTTCAATTTAATGTCCAAAATGGAATCATATATTCGATACGTACTATTTTTAGTCACTCCTTATCTCAAAATCAGGTTGCCAATAAATGAACCCAATTATGAGATTTTAAAGCTCAATCATAATAAAAATACGCTGGACCGCTTGTCCCTAGTATGATTTCAGCCTCTCCTATTTCGTGCTTTTTTTTAATTCAATCTATTTATTTAAAATACAAAGGGTCGTTGTTAACATTAAGATTAAT
>JAIFKQ010000103.1:0-594 GCA_020049515.1 Paludibacter sp.
TTAAAAAAGCTTAGTCTGGAACCCCATTAGGGGCAGAGGTCAGTTTAGTGTTCCGTGTTTCGTGGATTTCCATCCTGCCCACACCCACAACGTGGTTACCCCGACAGCTATCTCGAGGGTGATTGACCATGTATGAAATGCATGTAAGTAACGAACGGTTATTGTTGGCGGACATTCTCACTCATTACTCGAAAACGTTACTGAGAAAAATATGTTGGGAAAACCTGTCATTATTGCTCAAATGGGCAAAAGCGGATTGTATGTGGGGAAGATGGAAATGGAAAAGAAATAATGTAAAGGAAACAATTGGAGGAAAGTTTGTGTTTTAATCAGAAATAACCATGATTCGTTGTCATAATGCCTATTGTGCTCAAATACAGCATGCTACCTAAAAAACTTGCATCTATTTAATCTTATTCAAAACAAAAGCGTAAGCGCATTACACGATACCCGTCAAAATTGCGTTGCTTTTTTTTTAGAACGAACTATGAAAAACATAGCAACATGAAAATTCTTCTTACAGGTGTTACAGGATATATTGCGCAAAGATTATTGCCCGTTTTACTTCAGAATGGACATGAAGTTGTTTGTTGT
>JAIFKQ010000103.1:607-10882 GCA_020049515.1 Paludibacter sp.
AAGGATAGCTTACAGCACATTCCCATCGACATAGATGTGGCTTATTACCTCATTCATTCCATGTCCACAGAAACGGGCAATTTCTCGGAAATGGAAGAACGTTGCGCCATCAATTTCAAAGAAATTATTGAAAAAACAAACGCCGAGCAGGTCATTTATTTGAGTGGAATTGTGAATGACACCGAATTATCGAAACATTTATCGTCGCGAAAAAATGTGGAAGATATTTTGTCGGAAGCAAGCTTTGCATTAACTACGCTGAGAGCTGGAATTATTGTAGGCTCGGGAAGTGCTTCGTTTGAAATTATACGTGATTTGGTAGAAAAATTGCCCGCTATGATAACGCCCCGATGGCTCAAAACGAAGTGTCAGCCCATTGCAATTAGAAATGTGGTGGAGTTTATGATTGGTGTGATTGGCCGTACAGAAACCTACAATAAAAGTTACGACATTGGTGGTCCCGACATTTTGAGCTACAAAGAAATGTTGCAGCATTTTGCCACTATTCGAGGGCTAAAACTACGTATCCTTGTAGTGCCAGTGATGACTCCCAAAATATCTTCCTATTGGCTCTATTTTGTAACTTCAACATCGTATGCTTTGGCCAAAAACTTGGTAAACAGCATGAAGATAGAAGTTATTTGCAAACCAAACGATTTGGCATCAATGCTCAATATCTGCCTGATTGATTATAACACATCTATTCGGCTTGCATTTGATAAGATTGAGCAGAATCAGGTGTTGTCGAGCTGGAAAGACGCACAAACCAGCAGTATTTTTGCAAAAGGTATTTCGCAATACATTGATGTTCCGGTGAATGGCTGCTATAAAGATGTAAAACAATTGAAAATAGTGGATGCCGATGCTGTTTTAGCCAAGATTTGGGCTTTGGGTGGAAATACAGGTTGGTATTATGCCAATTGGCTGTGGGAACTACGTGGTTTTTTGGACCAACTAACTGGCGGTGTGGGCATGAGAAGAGGGCGTAGAAGCGACACAGACATTTTGACTGGCGACACGTTGGATTTCTGGCGCGTGCTCATTGCCAATAAAGAAGAAAAACGATTGCTTTTATACGCCGAAATGAAATTGCCTGGAGAAGCATGGCTGGAATTTAAAATTGACAAAAACAACACGCTCACCCAAACGGCCACTTTCCGCCCGCTGGGTTTGTGGGGCCGAATGTATTGGTATTCGGTGCTTCCGTTTCATGGTTTTATTTTCAATGGAATGATTCGCAAAATAGCCGAAAAAGAGTAGAATCTATCAATTTCCAGCAAAGCGACTAATTATCCTTTTTCCCAACCATTACCACCGACCCAACCAGCATTGGAATAATAAAATTTACGGCCCAAATACAGACTCCAGCCAAGGCAATGCCAACTACATTTGCCGAAAAAATGCCAATGACTAAAACGGAGTATGAGCTACGAATGGCTACTTCCGAAAAAGCAAAAGAGGGTGTAAATGTAACAAATAAATAGGTAGTAGGAATGGCAATAACTGCGTGCCAAACAGATAAATCTATGCTGAAAAACTGAAGCATAAAGAAAAATTGCGTACAAAAAACAATATACCGCAGCCATGAAACCAGCATGATTTGAAGTAAATTGTTGGTTTTAAATCCTAGAATACAATCAGTAAAAGGCGAAATTTGGGATGAAAATCGGCTCTTTTTTATTTGATGACTCAAAGTAGGAAGGAATAAATAAATAAGCCCCAAAATAAGCAAGCATACCAAAAGTATTATAAGATATAATTGGAGGTTTAACGAAAGATTTTGTGGCGTAGTAGTAAAAAACAGAATAGTGGCTGGAATACCCCACAGAGCCATTGTAAGATTTTGAGTTATGCTATTCATAATACTCAAAGTAACGCCAGCTTTACGATGTTGGGAGCTCAGAAACATAATTCGCCCCACTAACTCGCCAACGCGGTTTGGAGTAAAAAATCCGGTGAAAATACCCGACAAAACAGCTTTAAATGCACTTTTGTAGCTAATTTTCTGCACAACGGAAGTTAGTTTTTTCCATTTAATAGCCTCCAAAAACAAATTGAGTGGCAACAAAGCAAACACGCCCACCAACCAAGCTACTTGATAGAATGAAATTTGATTCCATTGTGCAGCCAACTCGCGGTATTGATTGAAAGTGACAAGTTTATATGCCAAAAACAAATAGCTGGCGAGCAATATCAACCATTTGAAAAAAGTATAGAATTTAGGCATTCTTGAAGGTGAATTTCTTTTGAGAAAAATAGCTTATAAAAGTGGTAAAAATTGAGATAGCTATATTTGATAACGTAGGATAAAAACTCAAAACATCAACTAGCAGTTTGAGACCCACATAGTTTATGACCAAATTAACGGCTACAACAATCAGATAACGAATCAATTGAGTTCTACCTCGCACTACAGACTCGGTAAATGTTACGTATTTTTGGAGTAAAAACCCACTAAAAAAGGTAACTCCAAAAGTGATGGTAAAAGCTGCAATGTGAGAACTTAGCGTTACAAAGCCAAGGTGCAACATTTGTTTATGGAGCACAAAATTGAAAACAATAAAATAAAGCAACCAATTGAAAACGAGATTTGAAGCCCCAGACACCCCATAACGGAAAAACTGAAGGGTCATGTATTTAGAAAAAGGTGGATAAAAGAAATCAATCAAAACACTTATCCATTCACCAATTATTTCAAATATATTTCTCATTATAGTATTAAAATCAATTACCTTATATGAAACAAATAGAAAACTTAAATTGCGAAATTTTATTGTTTATAAAACATTCATAGATGTACAGGTGAAAGAAAAAAAACGAAAGAAAAAACGAAGAAAGGGCTTAATATCGGCGGATTAATAGGATAATTGAACAATTTAGGTTACTTTTGTGCGCCTGATAAAAAAGTACATAAAAAAAGTGCAAAGATAGCTATATTTTACGAACTGAATACCAGACTTTTTAACCCATATCGATTTTTTTAATCATTATGCCCGACGACCACCCGAAATATGGCACAAGTAAAAGCAAAGAAATACTTGGGACAGCACTTCCTGAAAGACATGGGAGTGGCACGTCAGATTGCCGAGAGCTTAACGCTCGACGGTAAAACCGCTGTACTCGAAATTGGTCCAGGCATGGGTGTTCTTACTCAATTTTTACTTCAAAATCCACTTATTGACCTCACAGCCGTAGAACTCGACGGTGAATCAGTGGTTTATCTTCACCAACATTATCCCGACTTACAAGTTATCGAAGCCGATTTTCTGAAAATGGATTTGAAAAGCTATTTTCCAGATAAATTCTGCATTATTGGTAATTTTCCCTATAATATTTCCAGTCAGATTTTTTTTAAGATGCTTGACAACAAGGATTCGATTCCCTGCCTGGCTGGTATGATACAAAAAGAAGTGGCTGAACGCATTGCAGCACCTGCCGGAAGTAAAACTTACGGTATTTTGAGCGTACTCATGCAAGCTTATTATAATATCGAATACCTTTTTACGGTAAGCCCAGATGTTTTTGACCCGCCTCCAAAGGTGCAATCGGCTGTTATTCGCTTTACGCGCAATGAAGTTTCGCAGATAGATTGTAACGATGCGCTCTTCAAAACCGTGGTGAAAACAGCCTTCAATCAACGGCGAAAAACCTTGCGTAATTCTCTCAAACCCCTTGTAGAATCAGGGCATATCATGTATTCCGATACGCTTTTCGACCTTCGTCCCGAGCGATTGGATGTGGCTGCATTTATTGATTTAACAAATAGGGTGGAAAAAGCGTTGAAATAGTTGACAGTTATAAGTTGACAGTTATTTGCGCACAAAGATAAAATTCTAAATTTAACCTTTAGGGAGTAGATTTCCCTGCGGTCAATAGTTAATTAAAAAAAAACACTCGTGATGAGACTGTGCGTTGACCAACATTAAAAAGAAAGGAAACAATACTATGTCAGAATTAAAAATCTTCTACCACGAAGATAATAAAATGAAAATTTCGAAAAGCCTTGACATTCTCAAAAAGGTGAACTTAAAGGAGTTGGTTTGGATTGACCTCTACGATGTATCTGCAGAAATAGAAGATAAATTGGAAGAGTTCTTAAAAATTTACATTCAGGAAGACGAGGAGATTGAAGAAATTGAGATGAGTTCGCGCTACATGCAAACGGACGATAGTATAGTGGCAAATTCCAATTTTCTGCAAGAAAACTATTCGGTTGAGCCGGTTTCGTTTATTCTAAAAAATGGCATTTTGGTGTCTGTACGCAATGCGGAACTGAAATCATTTAGCGAAACGGTGAAAAAGATTTTTGCTAATCCCCGCAATTTCATGACAGGATATCATGTGTTGGTTACGCTGCTCGAAACACGGGTAGAATATGACGCCGACATGATAGAAGATGCCACGGACCTGATTACTAACTTAAGTAAAACGCTGAATACAGAGGATGATTTAGATCAAGACATTTTGATTCGTATCAAGGACTTGCAAGAAAAGGTGATGATTATCCGTCAGAATATTATGGATAAACAGCGCGTAGTGTCCAACATGCTGAAGTGCAATTTCTTTCCTGAAGAATTGTTGCCACGACTTTCCATGATTATCAAAGACATCAATTCGCTATTTGAATATACCCGTTTTGGATTCGACCGATTGGATTATCTTCAAGATACGTTCCTCGGTTTGGTAAACTTGCAACAAAACAAGATTATCAAAATCTTTACCGTAGTGTCGGTAATATTTATGCCACCAACACTTATTGCAAGTATTTATGGCATGAACTTTAAATTTTTACCAGAATTAAGTTGGAAATATGGTTACCCAACATCAATTTTAATGATGATTGGTTTTTCGGGTGCAGTAATGTGGTATTTTAGAAGTAAAAAATGGCTATAATGTAAATTATTTTAGTTTACAAATTTGATTTATTTATGAATAAAAAAGCACGTTTTTTTACCCTTACAATTGCAAATAAACCTCACACATTAACTTTTGCTCTTTCGTATCAATTTACTTTAGTATTCGAGATAATTGTTTCTTTGTCAAAACACACGATTGGAGTAATTCAACCGTGTGTTTTAATTTTGACATCATAATAAAATCTCACTTTCATTATCAAAAAACAGACATTTGTAAATTATTATTTTATTGCTTGTGTCACATTTTTGAACTATTTTTGTATCCAAAAAAAACAAAACAAACAATGAGAACCACTATAATAACCGACCAATTAGAAAAAGAAGAGGTTATAAATCAATGCACTATATGTTATGTTGGCATGGTTGAAGCAGACGGAACACCTTATGTAATACCCATGAATTTTGGCTATCTGAATGGAGAAATCATACTTCACTCCGCGCCCTTTGGCAAACATTTGGGATTACTGGAACTGAGCAACCGTGTTTGTGTCACATTCTGTACCGATGGCAAATTGGTTTATCAGCATCCCGATGTGGCTTGCAGCTACAGTATGCTGGCCAAAAGCGTGGTGTGCAAAGGATCTGTTTCATTCATAGAAGATTTGACCGAAAAAGCTGAAACATTGAATTCGATGATGAAGAAATTCTCGGACCGAACTTTTAAGTACTCAACACCAGCACTTGCCAACGTGAAAGTTTGGCGTGTAACGGTAGATGAAATGACTGGAAAATCGTTTGGCCAAAACTTCAAATAAATTTTTATAATAAAAATCTACTGACTTTAATTCAGTATTATCAGTTTGGCACAGCAATTGATTTATAATCCATTACGAGTTTAAATATTTTGCTAAATGGCTTGAATTAATCCATTTACAAAGAAATCATTTCGTACTAAGAATATTCCAAGTACGAAATTATGCCATAATGGCAGCAAACAAACACTATACTTGCTATGAATAACCCTTTTGACAACTTATTTTCTGAAGATATGATGGGATCGTCCGATATTTTTCCAATTATTTCACTTGATGAGCGCTTGTCTGAATTAGACATTAATCCAGGCGACGTACTTCCCATACTTTCATTGAGAAACATGGTGCTTTTTCCTGGCGTGCTGCTGCCTGTTTCTGTTGCCCGTTCCAAATCGTTGAAATTGGTGCGCGATGCCAACGAAAATGATATGCTAATTGGTGTTTGTTCGCAAATAGACAAAAAACTCGACGACCCAACCGTAGATCAACTGTACCAAATGGGAACAGTGGCACAAGTGGTTCGAATACTGGAAATGCCAGACAATACTACAACGGTAATTTTGGAAGGAAAACGCCGATTTATGATGGGTGAATTGGAAACCACAAAACCATACATGAAAGCCAAAGTAAGTTTGGTGGAAGATATTCTTCCCGACCAAAATGATGGAATTTTCCTTGCTTTGGTGTCGTCTATCAAGGATTTATCCATCAATATTATTAATGATTCTGGTGCTATGTCGCCCGAAATGGCTTTTGCAATTAGAAACATCGAAAATCCAGTTTTTCTGATTAATTATGTTTGCGTAAATTTTGGGCTCAATGTAAAGGAAAAACAACGCTTGTTGGAGATTGACGAAATAATGGAACGCGGCTATCAGTTGCTGGAATTACTTAACAAGGAATCGCAGTTGCTGGAAATTAAAATGTCCATCCAAAACAAGGCCAAAGAAGGTATTGACCAACAACAGCGCGAATACTTTCTGCAACAACAGATGAAAACCATCCAGAATGAATTGGGTGGAAATTCTCCCGAAAAGGATGTTGCTGATTTTAGAGAACGTATTAAAAACAAAAAGTGGAACGAGGCTACGGCTAAAGTTTTTGAAAAGGAGATGAAAAAGCTGGAACGAATGAGTCAGCACTCGCCCGACTATTCCACCCAGCTTAACTACATAGAAACCATGCTGGAACTACCTTGGAATGAATACACCAAGGATAATTTCAACCTAAAAAATGCCAAGAAAGTGATGGACAAAGACCATTTTGGCATGGAAACCGTGAAAGACCGCATACTGGAACATTTAGCGGTATTGAAACTTAAAGGTGACATGAAATCACCAATTATCTGCCTTTATGGCCCTCCGGGAGTTGGAAAAACTTCATTGGCTAAATCAATTGCTTCGGCTTTGAACCGTAAATATGTACGTATTTCGCTCGGTGGATTACACGATGAAGCCGAAATCCGTGGTCACCGCCGTACTTATATTGGCGCATTGCCTGGACGAATTATGCAGAACATCCAGAAAGCAGAATCGTCGAACCCGGTTTTTGTTCTCGACGAAATTGACAAAATTACAACCGATTATAAGGGCGACCCTTCTTCTGCATTGCTTGAAGTGCTTGACCCTGAGCAAAATACTGCTTTTCACGATAATTTTTTGGATGTGGATTTCGATTTATCGAAAGTGCTTTTTGTGGCCACTGCCAATAGTTTGAGCAGCATTCCGCGCCCCCTGCTCGACCGTATGGAGTTGATAGAAGTGAGTGGATATACGCAGGAAGAGAAAATTGAAATTGGACGCCGACATTTGGTTGCCAAGGAATTGGAAAATCATGGACTGAAAGAAACGCAATTTGTGTTGAACAAAACCGTACTGAACAAGTTAATTGAAAGCTACACGCGGGAATCTGGTGTACGTGAATTGAGCCGCCAAATTGCCAGCTTGATGCGTAAAGTGGCCAAGAGAGTAGCTACCGATGAGGCTTATAATGTAGAATTGACAGAAGAAGATTTGAAATCCTATTTGGGAGCACCACGTTACAGTCGCGATAAATACCAGGGAAATGAATACCCTGGCGTAGTTACTGGATTGGCCTGGACGCAAGTGGGTGGCGAGATTTTGTTCATTGAATCGAGCTTGAGCAAAAGTAAAACTCCACGCCTCACGCTTACTGGTAATTTGGGCGAAGTGATGAAAGAATCGGCCATGCTGGCATTGGAATATATCAAGTCGCACGCCGACAGTTTGGGCATTGACCCACAGCTTTTCGAAGAATGGAACGTACACGTTCACGTGCCAGAAGGTGCTATTCCAAAAGACGGCCCGTCGGCAGGAATTACCATGACAACTGCTTTGGCCTCAGCATTCACCAAACGTAAAGTGCGTAAAAACCTTGCCATGACAGGCGAAATTACCTTGCGCGGGAAAGTGCTTCCAGTGGGTGGTATTAAGGAAAAAATACTAGCCGCCAAACGTGCCGGCATAACCGACATTATACTTTGCTCCGAAAACCAAAAGGATATTGACGAAATAAAAGCCGTTTATCTCAAGGGACTTACCTTCCACTACGTGAAAGATATTATGGAAGTAATCGATTTTGCTTTGTTGAAATAAGAAAAATTTATTGCATAAAAAACACCGATTGAGGGATTTCAATCGGTGTTTTTTTTGTTCTGTAGTTATCTCTGGACAAGGATTTGCTTTTCATTGTTTTATTTTGATTGAAACTTAAGCACCCCTTCGCTACTTTCCAAAAATGCATTACAAGAACTTAAGTAATTTTTCATCGCCGATATATCTTCACCATTAATCATTGCACTAAATTGATGTGCTTTTTTCATGGCTTTAATAAATGGTTCTGGGTCAGATTGTCGAGAAAGTTTTCGCAATACAAGCATATAATCATCTCTAAAAACTGTGGGTATAATAATTTTAGATTCACCCATTTTTGTCAACTCAGCATTCATCATTACACGTGCTAATCTACCATTTCCATCCAAAAACGGATGTATTTCGCTTACCATAAACATCATGAAAATAGCTTTTGAAAAAGGAGTTACAAGAGTTTTGTAATAATCAAAACCCTTAATGAGGGTTCCTTTAACAAGATTGAAATCAACAAAAGCCGTATTACCCGCAAAGTTGTTTGTCTGGCCGATAACATTACCCTGTGACGATAGCGTAAAATGTCGAGAAGTTCATCTGGTGTATTTGGCACAACGCTCATTTCTTTTCTATTTGAAACAATATAATATGTTCCCAGCACATCATGCGAATCATCATTTCGAGCAGGCAAGGGCATATTTGTTTCAATAATTTTTTGAGCATCTTCCAATTCAAAACGAGTTCCTTCGATGAAATTTGAGAAATAACTTTCGAAAAAAGCAAAATTACGATAGGCCTTTTCACTACTGTTTTTATCTGGCAATGGAGCTAATTCCGACTGTAGCAAAGAGGTGTAAAGTGAATGAAAAAGTTCCAAACGGTTGGGGTCAAACGGAAAACCAAAGGAACGAGCCACTGCCAATGGAGATGTTAGTACGCTCGAAGTATGTGTTGACAGCAATGAACTTATTATTTTGTTGAGCTTTTCAAATTCGGCTTGCATATCAAGTTTTACAGCCAATGCGCGTGCATTATCCCTCAATCCATTAACAGCTTTATCGCCATTGATACGAATAAATTGCTCTAGTTTGTCTTCAATTTCTTTCCTTGGTAATGTCTTGGACTCACTCTCTTTTTTGCGAGATACTTGCATATTTTCCAAAAAAGCTCTTTCGCGTTGCGATGCAAACAGCCCTTCAATGAATGGAACATCTTCGGGAAGCCCAGCTTTGCCCTCCATTAAATGAATGGTTATGCCTGGCAAAGTTATTTTTTTTGTATAATTATATGTCAAAAAAATGTGACCTGTAGCGGTTGGTGCAAATTCAAAAGCAGACCGATGGCTAATTACAGCCTTGGGATAAAGCCGTCCCAGAATTAGGAACAAATTCCGTTTTACTATTACCTCTGGCGTATCGCTAAAATTGGAAGTATATAATTTTGCAGCAATTTTCCTAATCTTTCCTTCCTTTTGCAGCTTAAATAATTGCTTTGATTCTGACAAATTGGAAGTAGAAAACATAATCTCTTGCAGATATATCGGGATAATTTTTTCCATTATAATCACTATTTCTTGCAAAGATGGATAATTTTTTCCATTATAACGACAAAATCAGATAATTTTGTCGATTATAAATGAATTACAGCATTTTTACTTTCCAAATATCTTGATAAATATCTCTTCCAAATTTGTCAATTTCACTTCAACCACTTCTCCAAAAACCTATCCTGTTCCCAAAGCAGATGTAGAATATTTTCGCGTGCCACATAGCCGTGCGATTCTTTGGGTAAAATAACCATGCGTGCAGGTGCTCCTAGTCCTTTCAAGGCTTGAAAGTAGCGTTCCGTTTGCAGGGTGAAAGTGCCTGGATTATTGTCGGCCTCGCCATGTACCAGCAGGAGCGGTGTTTTCATTTTGTCGGCATTCATAAACGGCGACATTTTGTTGTACACCTCCGGCGTATCCCAATAGCTGCGTTGTTCGCTCTGAAAACCAAACGG
>JAIFKQ010000175.1 GCA_020049515.1 Paludibacter sp.
AAGTCAGTGAAAATATAATCAAAAGAATTAAAAATACTACTTTGCAAAAATTCATTCTCATATATTTTTATTTTTTAAAATTACAGCTAACACATAAATATACTGAGTAGAAATTGGCTATACTCAGTTAACTGGACATATATCGCATTTATACGTATATTTTAATTCGATTATTTTGCTGATAAATAGCAAAATACAAAAACTACATTTTTTTCTGTACTGGGTATATCCAACTTGTTAAGTGTTTTATTTTTTCATTCCGCAAACCGAAAAGTTAGCTTACGGAAGTATCGCACTTTGAAACTCAACAAGGGCGCGAACCTTCATCCACGCCCTATGTTTTTGTTATTTTGCCTCGGCAGGTGCGGTTGCGGTTTTTTTGCTTTTGGCACGTCGGATAGCAATTGTATTGTTGTATCCTTCGATGCGTTTGTTCAGCTCGGCTACAAATTCGGAATACGCTGCGCTGCCTTCTACCACTATCAGGGCATTGATGCGTTCCACCATTTGATGATAGAGTTCTTCAGTTTTCACACGTTCTTGCTTCATGCGCAGGATGGTTTTTGAAGCTTCGTCGGAGTAGCGGTTGTTTTTCAGGTCGTCGAAAGCCTTGTTTTTGGCTGCCAGTTCTGTTACCCATTCTGTAAGTCCTACAGTAGCCACATCGGCAGCGTAGGTGGTTGTAAAGTCGTTTATCAAACTATTCAAACTTCCTGTTTCGGCATCATAAGGTTTAATGGTCAAGTTGCCATAGGTGCTGAATACTATCTGCAAGCGTTTGGCAGCGGCACGAATATCGGTATTGAAATGATTAAGTGCCGATTTTACGGCATCGCTCATGCCACGGAAAACGCTGTCGCGCTCATCATCGGCTTCTACCAAATCGTCGGAAATTGCGTTTTTTCTAACCACATCCAACGCTGCCATTTCATTGGCATAAGCCGCCAAAAAGAGGTTGAACAATAATTCAATTTTCAATACCGCGAGGGTAAACACCAAAACTAAATCTCTGAAAGAGGTAAAAAACTGGAAATGCTCCTCGTTACGTAAACGAATAAAACTAAAATCGGTAATTTTCATAAAACTGTAAATTTTTTGGGTTAGTAATTAAAGATATTTGGATTTTAAGCGAATTTCAATACTTCATTGTGTCCGTTTTGTCGTCATGCGTGGATGATTGACTGTTCATCCCCTCGTTGGGTCATTCATCCGTGGATGATTGGTTGTTCATCCTCTCGTTGGGTCGTTCATCCGTGGATGATTGACTGTTCATCCTCTCGTTGGGTCAATCATCCATGGATGATTGGTTGTTCATCCCCTCGTTGGGTCAATCATCCATAAATGAACGTATATGCTCTCAAGTTCAATATTGTATAGCTAGAAAGGATTGTTTGTTTGAGAAATATTTTTCTTAATTCGGCTTCAAAGATAGATAATATATTTTAATTAAACTAATCCATTTCTTTCTTCTTCAACATATATAGACAATAACTTTACAATTTTAAAAAGCATAAGTTCTTTTGAAATAAACACAGTGACAGTAGATCCATATTTAAAAACATTTTTACTAGCACAAAGTGTTAGTTCCAATATGTTTGACAGTGCTGATGTAACTGAAGTATTGGCATCATATGGAGGTGTTTATCCTGCATTTTCAAATATACAGAATGGTGTAGTACTGTTTGGAAGTTTCTTGATAAATGGTAAATTGATTTCAGTAACTCAAAAGGAAACAGTCAACTAAATGCTAAAACAAAAAATATTCATCTGTTTTGTTGCGCTGTTTTATTGTTTTACTGCAATGCAAGCACAGGCCTATGCAAAACGTTATAAAGTGCAGGGTACAATAATAGATGGTCGGACTAAAATGGGTAAATATGGTAAAATTATTATTGATAATGATAAAAAAACCATAACGATAAGTAGGAAAAATAAATAGGAGTTAGAAGATTTGAAGTTCTGATAGCTGTCGTGGATAGCGTTAATAAAATCTTTTTTTATAACGAACTATTGTTAGCCAATTATATTTTTAGGTCTTAAAATACTGCATTTTATTTTCTGTTTTCAAAATGAGGTGTGGATTGTGAATGATAAATCCGTTGCTTTAACGAGTTTAATTTCTATGATAAATCCTTTTAGGCATGGATTAGTTATGTAGATTAAGTATCATGTTAGGATAAAAAATCATTGATAAAATTGAAGCTAAGATTCTATTTTTGCAGCTACCAATTTCACGTTTAAATAAGTTCCATCATTATAGTATTTGTTCGGAATTTTTTCCTTTTCAAACAATCCTAATTAACTTTTAAATAATCAACTAAAAAAAATCAATATGAAACGCAGCGAGATTAACCTTATGATTGCCGATTCAATCAGTTTTCTGGACAGTATGAATTTTAAACTTCCACCATGGGCTTATTGGACAGCCGAAGATTGGAAAGGCAAACAAGCTTCATGTGAGGAGATTGTGGAGAATATGTTGGGTTGGGATTTGACCGACTTTGGCAGTGGTGATTTTCATAAACGCGGTTTGATATTGTTTACTATCCGCAATGGTAATATCAAAAAAGACCAAAAACCGTATGCCGAAAAAGCAATGATAGTAGAGGAATTGCAAGAAACACCCATGCATTTTCATTGGCACAAAATGGAAGATATTATCAACCGTGGCGGTGGCAATTTGGTGATAGAATTGTACGATTCGGTGGGCGATGATAAATTTTCTGATAAACCATTGGTAGTGAAAATTGATGGTGTGTTGCGCACCGTAGAACCTGGTGGAAAAGTGATTTTAACTCCCGGCGAAAGTATCTGTTTGGAGCAAGGTATGTTTCACCGTTTTTATGGCGAGCCGGGAAAAGGAAAAGTGTTTGTGGGCGAAGTAAGTGCCGTAAATGATGACTCTAACGATAATTGCTTCAAAGAACCAATTGGTCGTTTCCCCGAAATTATTGAAGATGAGAAACCACTACATTTATTAGCTTCCGACTACCCAAAATACTTATAATCAATGCGTAACGAAACGATTAAAATTGCGGGTACAGGCTGCGCTTTGGCCGATTATTTATATACCAGAGCCAGATTTACCAGCGCTCAATTTGAACAATTTGCATCCAAACAAGCCGGAGATGGCGGTTTAAGCCCTGGCAAACTGGTGTTTACAGAAGAGTTGGAAAAATTTGCTAATAAACCGTATTCACAAATTTTGCCCGAAATTATTGGCGACACCACTTTCGACAATGTAAATATAGGTGGTCCTTCTTTGGTGGCACTTATTCATGCTGCGCAATTATTGCCAAAAAGTGATTACGAAGTGAGTTTTTACGGTTGCACCGGTAATGACGAGACGGCCAAATTGATTGTGGATTTGGTAAAAAAAACGCCTTTGGATATATCTAATTACATTCCTTTGGGCAATAAGCGGACGGCATTTACAGATGTGCTTTCCGACCCAACATACGATGATGGGAATGGCGAGCGCACTTTCATTAATAATATTGGGGCTTCGTGGGATTATACACCCGAAATGCTCCCCGAAAAGTTTTTTAAAGCCGATATAGTTTGTTTTGGAGGAACTGCTTTGGTGCCCCAAATTCATGATAATTTAACTGCCTTGCTCCGCAAAGCGAAGGAAAATAATTGTCTTACGGTGGTAAACACGGTGTTCGACTTCAGAAATGAGAAGAAAAATCCCAATAAATGCTGGCCACTGGGCGATTGCCCCGAAAGTTACAAACTGATAGATGTGCTGTTGATGGATTGCGAAGAAGCATTGAAAATCAGTGGTACTGAAACCATTGACGAGGCCGCCAATTATTTTTGCCGTCAGGATTTGTCCTCTTTCATTATTACCAATGGTAGCAAGAATATTTACGCTTATTCTAATGGCAAACTTTTTAATGCTGTGGAGTTGGTACAATTGCCGGTTTCCGAGACTATTAAAAATGAATTGAAAGAAAATGTGTCAATAAAAGGCGATACCACTGGCTGCGGCGATAATTTTGCGGGTGGCATCATTGCGTCCCTAGCATGGCAGTTAAAAAACTTGTCGAGTGATAGTTATGATTTGTTCAATGCCGTATCGTGGGGAGTAGCCTCGGGTGGTTTTGCCTGCTTTTATGTGGGAGGTACTTTTATTGAACAAAACGAGGGTGAAAAATTGGGTAAGGTAATTCCGTATCAAAAAGAATATTTAGAAATAGTAAAATCAAAATGAGTAAAGGAAAATTAGTATTGTTTGGTGCTGGTAAAATTGGGCGTTCATTTATTGGTCAATTGTTTAGCAGAGGTGGTTACGAAGTAGTTTTTGTGGATATTTATCAACCCGTAATTGATGCTCTCAATGAGCGTGGAAACTACAATGTGATTGTAAAATCGGAGGTAGAATCGGTGATGAACATTCAACATGTGAGAGCTGTTTCGGTGAAAGACGAAAATGCCGTTGTTTCCGAAATTGCAACTGCCGATATTGTAGGTGTTTCGATAGGCCAACAGGGCTTGCCAATGATTATGCCATTGCTTGCTAAAAGTTTGATAAAACGCTATGAAACAAATACTTCTCTTGCATTGGATATTATAATTGCAGAAAATTTGCGCAATGCTGCCGAATACTTCGAGGGAGAATTGCTTCCACTTTTGCCGGCTGATTATCCATTCAATTCATTGGTTGGATTGGTAGAAACCAGTATTGGAAAAATGGTGCCCATCATGCTCAAAAAAGACATGGAGGAGGATATTTTGCAGGTATTTGGTGAGCCGTATAACAATTTGATATTGGACAAAAAAGCGTTTAAAAATCCAATTCCTGAAATTGAAGGACTTTCGCCTAAAGAAAACATGAAAGCATGGGTGGATCGTAAGTTGTTCATTCACAACCTAGGACATGCTACTACTGCTTATTATGGCTATCTGTACAATCCTAAATTTGTGTATTTGTACGAGGCGCTTGCAATACCAGAATTATACCAAAAAGTGCGCGAAACGATGTTGCAGGCTGCTGACATTTTGCTCCGAAAGTACCCCGAAGAATTTACCTTGGAGGCACTTATCGATCACATTGACGATTTGTTGTTTCGCTTTCAAAATAAAGCTTTGGGCGATACCATTTTTAGGGTTGGATGCGATTTAATGCGCAAGCTTAGTGCCGAAGACCGCTTGGTGGGAGCTATCAATTTGGCTATTGAATTTAATTTGCCTTATGATAAAATACTCAACGCTTTGAAGGCTGGAATGCAATTTAGGGCTACCGACGAAAGCGGAAATATGTTGCCTAGCGACTGCCAATTTGTTGAGATTTACAACAAAGGAACCATCGAAGTGTTAACGGCTGTTTGCGGTTTTGAGAATGCAGAGAAATTGATTTATGTGAAAGTTTAATAGGTTAAAAAAAATATGAGTTCAATGTTTAAGTCTTTTGTAATTACGTTTCTTTTTAGCCTATCCGCTTTTTCGGTAAATTCTCAAATTAAAGTAACTATAAACACCGACTTGGTGGTCAATAAAATGGCGGCCGGTTTTGGTATGAATACCTTTGCCATCATGGATTCGGTAGTTGTACTTGATGAATGCAATGGCGGTTATCGCAGCTGGGGCGGAAGCTCGTGGGGTGCTACTCCGGAGGCAGACGACGAAAAAGCGTGGGCGAAAATTGAATCGTACATGGACTGGTTGGGCATGGATTATACCCGTTTGAGTGTGGAACACAGGGTGTTTGAACCCGAAAAAGGAAAATTTTCTTTTGATAACCGCGAAATGAAAGTGCTATATCGCTACCTCGATTATTTTGAAAAGAATGGCGTAACAGTTCAATTACAAGAAATGTATCCTAATGCAAAATGGTTGGCACACAAAGAATTGCAGTCGGATGCCGTGGGCGTTATCAAAAGCGGACCTGCCGATATTGACGCCTGGTCGGATGGAATTATCGCCCTTCTGAAACATTTGCTGTACGTGAAGAAATACAGCTGCATCACTTATTTGGGAATAGCCAACGAACCGCATCACGGCTGGTCGTGGTGGAAACAGGCCGATGGGGTCACTTCGCAATCCATTATCCCTGCTTTGACTTTGTTGCGCAATAAGATACAAAAAGAAAAAATACAGATTGCCATGACGGGTCCGGAGGAGATGTTCTATTTCTGGGAATCGCAGAACACGCAAAAGAATTTTATCCCCTTGGTGGATGCTTTTACCTATCACGAATACATGACCATCAACGATTGGTGGGAGAACCGGGAGAGTAAAGACTGGAATCCGACGCTGAAAATTTTTACAGAACCTGTAAAGGCTGCGGTGAAAATAGCCCACGACAACAACAAACCTTTCTTCTTTTCGGAACACGGCACCATGCAGTTTGGACTTAAAAAAGACGACCGAGGCCCGTCGATGCATGCCGCTATGCTGAAGGATGTGGAGTTTGCCGTAAGATTTAGCAACTTGGGTGTGGATGGTTTTAGCCGATGGAGCTTGTTGAACCGCAATAATTTAGACGGACAATGGGGTTTTATTGAAACTTACGATAGAAAAAACTTCAAGATGTTGGATCCTGAAAAATACCAGCCCAAAGAAAATACCTACTATGGTTACGGTATGCTCAACCGCTATATTTACCGAAAATCCTTTGTGGTGAAAACCGATATTTCCAACTATTCGCCCACCGATTCTATTCCTGCGCTGCACGTGGCATCGTTTATTAGTCCCAATAAAACCGAGGCAACCATTGTGGTTGTTAACGACAAACAAGAAACCCTGAATGCCAACTTTGGGATTAAAGGAAAAAACGATTACAAAAAATGGTACACTTATAGGTTCGACTACAGTCAGCGCAACAGAAACGATTTGAAAATGAATCCATTAAAAGAAATTTGTGGTAAAAAAATAAAGGATAAAATTCCAGGTATGAGCATTACCGTTTATTCTACCAAAAAGCTGATGGATGGGGATAAGGGGTTGGTGAATGAGTAGGAAATTAATTCATAATTTATAATTCATAATTCATAATTCATAATTCAATGTCGTTTAGATAAGCATTTATAATCAAATAAGGGAAGATTATCTGGGAACTATTGATTCTACTAAGGGTTAAGAAAGAGAAGATTTTTCATTTTTCCCCTTAGTAGAAAGAAGTTTATAACATCGATACCCTTATTCCCTTATTAATACAAACAAACCCTTAAAAAATTCAATTTCACAAGTCCTTATCTAAACGGCATTGATTCATAATTCATAATTCATAATTCGCAGGTACACATAATTATACGAATATAAGACGACAAAGACCTTTGCATGCCAATCATTGGCATATTTACACATTAGTAAATAGACTGAAATAAAATAGTCCATTTTTCTGTTTAAACAACTCATAACCCATCATTTATCCAATTATGAATTATGAATTATAAATTATGAATTACATTAGCACATTATTTTCATGAAAAAAAACCGTTTTACCTTCTTCTTACTCGCCTCGTTTTTCGTTTTTGGCACTCCTGCATTTTCTCAAAATCAAGGTTACACCGTTGCGGACCAAATTGACAAATCATACGGGAAATTCATGAAAATTACAAGTAATTGTATGCATCGTGAATTCCCAATGTTGGTTTTTACACCGGCAGGCTACGAAAAAGATCAAAAAAGCTATCCGGTGGTTTATACCCTGCATGGTACCAACGACATGCCTTTTACCGAAGAGGGTTTGCGAAAAATGAATAATCCATCCACTCATTTGCAGGAGATGGCGGACATTTTCCGTGTCATTATCGTCATTCCGCTAGTTGGGAACAGTTATTTTATGGACTCACCCGTAGTAAAGGAAAGCAAAATCGCTACTTTCATTAGTCAGGAGCTGACAGCCTTTATGGATACAAATTTCAGAACCGAAACCAATCGAAATGGACGAATTTTATGCGGTTTCAGTATGGGTGGCTATGGTGCCGTGAGTTTGCTTTGTCGCTATCCCGATACTTTTTCGGTGGCAATAGAACGAGCCGGGGTGTTGAATTTAGCCACCGATGTAGAAGATTTATATTGGGATCATGTGGGTGATAATGTTGATAAATTGCTGGGAGATTATTTTGTGAACAAAATGAATTATCATCAGAATGGTTGCTTCAACCTGGTCAATCATATTCGGGAGCGAAAAGACATTGCTTTTGTGATTGAGGTAGGAAAGGACGATTTTCTATACAAAACAAATTTCGCTTTTCATCAGCGACTCAATGAGCTGAAAATTCCGCATATTTACAACGAAACCGAAGGGGGTCATGTTTGGAATGAAAACACGCTGCGTAGCTTACTCTCTAATTTGCAGTACTTTAATAAGACTCAATTTCGATAAATCATGAAATGGGTACTGTATTCATCAGACGAGTTTCATGCAACAATTAATTAAAAAAAAACGGCAATATACCATGCATACAATTCGAATGAATTTAAGAATAAGCACTATTGTCATACTGACATTTTTTGTATGTGTAGATTTTTCTAGCGCTCAACTGATTCAGAACGATAACAATAAAAGAAAGCATGACATCTTTTCAAGGGAATATCTTACTCCTCTAAAAATTATATGGCAATCGAACAGTTCTGGACAATACATCATAAATTCGCAAAAACTATTGGAGACAGGAAATG
>JAIFKQ010000140.1 GCA_020049515.1 Paludibacter sp.
AGATATTGGAAGAAAACAAAAATCGTAAGGGTCAGAAAATTGTATTTATTCACGGAAAAGGCGAAGGTGTGTTGCGTAGCGAAATAGAAAAACTACTGAAAACGCGCTACAAAACGTATTATTTTCAGGATGCATCGTTTAGAGAATATGGATTTGGGGCAACTTTGGTGACGATAAAGTAGAGAGAGAACCCCTAGCCCCTAAAGGGGGATTAACAACCCCTAACCTCTCCCGTGAAAAACGGGATAAATTGCGGGGAATTATGCGAGTTCAATCGACATATTTATTTGAATGTCGTTTAAATATATTTTTTCTTTTAAATTCGAATTCACCTTATCCCGTGTACCAGGATTTTGATTTCAACATTTTCTAACAACTATCGTTGTAGAAAGCATGAAGAAGTTACTAATTTAGCTCCCTCTCCTCGGGAGAGGGCTGGGGAGAGGTATTAACTAAACGACATTGTTATTTATTTACGACAAAAACAAACACTAACTACATTACAATAGTAAGATACTTTAGTATAATCTATATGAATTATAATCTCAATATAAAAAAAGACGCAGCTTCCAATGTAAAAGTGAGCATGAAAACTACGCTACAAAGCCTGCTAACACTAATGGGCAAAGAGCGGAAAAACATGTACATTGCCATGGTTTTTATTTTTATCAATTCTGGATTAAATTTGGTAGCTCCTTATTTAATTGGACATGCAGTTGATAATTTTGTGATTACCAAGCAATACGATGGCGTAATAAAATATTCTATTATTCTGTTTGGCGTATTTGCTTTGGCTTTGGTGAGCGGTTATACCCAAACACAATTGATGGGTAGAGTTGGACAACGAATGTTATTTAACTTGCGAAACTCCGTTTTTAATAAATTGCAAGAATTACCCATCGATTTTTTCAATCAAAATAAAGCCGGCGACTTAATTTCGAGGGTAAACAACGATACCGATAAAATTAACCAGTTTTTTTCGCAGTCGTTGGTGCAGTTTATGAGTAGTATTTTTACTATGACAGGTGCTGGAATTTTTCTGTTATCCATCAACATTGAATTGGGATTGGCGGCACTTGCCCCCGCCCTACTCTTATTGATTTTTACACGTAGTATTTCGCCTTGGGTAAAAAGTACCAACGCGGCCAATTTGAAAAGTACGGGTGAAATGAGTGCCGAAATTCAAGAAAGTTTGAATAACTTTAAAGTGATTGTGGCATTTAATCGCCGTGATTATTTCCGAAAAAGATTTGATGAAGTTAATATAGGTAATTATCAAACGGCCATAAAAGCTGGTATTGCCAATAATATTTTTACTCCAGTGTATGGCTTTTTATCCATTGTGGGGCAAATGGTGGTGCTGGCTTTTGGTATTTACCTCATTTTTGTAGGTCAATTTACCTTGGGTTTATTAATTAGTTTTTTGGGTTATATCAATTCGTTTTATAATCCATTGCGACAAATTGCTGCTTTGTGGGCAAACTTTCAGGTAGCACTGGCTGGTTGGGATCGAATTTCGCAAATTTTGGTTATGGAAAACAACCTGCCCCAAGTTCCTAGCTCCGAAAAAGAAAATACCAATTGTGTACTTTCTTTCCACAATGTTTCATTCTATTACATTCCAGGAAAAGAAATTCTAAAAGATGTGAGTTTTAGTTTAGACCGTGGAAAAACGTATGCATTTGTTGGACCAACTGGTGGTGGAAAAACTACAACGGCCTCGCTTATGTCGCGATTATACGACCCAACTTCGGGACAAATTATGCTCAATGGCATTGATATTCGGTCGTATAGCGCCGGTGATAGAACTGCCAAAATTGGTTTTATTCTGCAAGAACCATTTCTTTTTACAGGAACTTTGCGTGATAATATATTGTACGGGAACGAATGCTTCGACGAACTTTCCGATGAAAAATTAATGGGTGAGCTTAAAGAGGTGTCGCTAGAAGGATTGGTGGACAGGTTTGACGGTGGATTAACATCCGAAATTAAAGCTTCCGGCGATGGCATCAGCCTAGGTCAAAAGCAGCTTATTGCATTTATGCGAGCTGTGATACGCCGCCCCGAATTGCTAATTCTGGACGAAGCCACTGCCAATATTGACACTGTTACCGAACAGTTATTGGAATCCATCCTGATGAAACTTCCTAAAAGTACCATCCGCATTATCATTGCCCATAGGCTTAATACCATCGAAAATGCAGACGAAATATACTTCGTAAATGCAGGTTCGGTTATAAAAGCGGGCTCCATGAATGAGGCTGTAAATTTATTGCTGGATGGAAAAAGGGAAAGCTGAGAAAGAACATAAAATTAGAAATCGCACTAAGAAAAAAACGGTTGACTGCATTCACAGTCAACCGTTTTGGTATTTACAAATGAAAAACTTACTCGTTTTCCAAAGGCTCTAATTCTATCATCAATGTTTCTCTGGGAATACGAACTCCTAAGTCCACATTAATTTTTTTGATACGAGCAGTAAATGGCATTTCAATACGATTTTGCATTTTCATTGCTTCCAGTATTAAAAGTGGCGCTCCTTCTTTTACTACATCACCCTCTTTTACAAAAATACTAAGAATAGTACCTGGTATAATAGATTGAATATCATAAGGACTTGCATTGACCCATACTTTTCTATTCAAGTATTTCTTTGTGAGTAGCGTTTTATATTTTCGCGCTGTTACTGCAAAATCAACATATTCTGGTTTTTCTTTATTCATATATTAGTTTTTTTTTACTGGTCACCATTTTACATTTAAGTAAATAAAATGAACAAGTAAACAAGTAAACATAATGTTTGGAAAATATATTAAAAGGTTTTTTCACCTTTTAGATTCTTTGATTTCAAGTTTTATAATTAAAATGGTGGGATACCATGTTTTTTTGCAGGACGATAATCGTCTTTGTTTTTTGACATTTCAAGTGCATGAATCAATAATTCGCGGGTTTCTGATGGTTCAATCACCGCATCGATATAACCTTTAGAGGCTGCTACAAAAGGATTAGCAAATTTCTCGATATATTCTTGCACTTTTTGCTGACGCATTGCATCTTCATCTTCTGCTTCCATAATTTCTTTGCGGAAAATGATATTAGCAGCACCTTCAGGTCCCATAACTGCAATTTCGGCACCTGGCCAAGCAAACATAAAGTCGGCTCCAAGGTGACGAGAATTCATGGCTATATAACCACCACCGTAAGCTTTGCGCAAGATAACGGTTATTTTTGGCACTGTAGCTTCCGAGTATGCATAAAGCATTTTGGCTCCATGACGAATAACGCCGGCATGCTCTTGATCCACACCAGGCAAGTAACCAGGCATGTCTTCAAGGGTAACAATTGGGATATTGAAAGCATCGCAAAAACGAATAAAACGAGCAGCTTTATCTGAAGCATCGCAATCGAGCACACCAGCCAAATATATTGGCTGATTGGCAACAAAACCAATTGTTTCGCCATTAATACGTCCAAAACCGATTACGATATTGGCAGCCCAAAGTTCGTGAACCTCCAAGAATTTTGAATCATCACTCAATGCGTAAATTACTTCGCGCACATCGTAAGGTTGCTTGGCATCGGCTGGAATAATATTTTCTATATTCTTTTTCGATTTTGGTTTTTTTGGCTCAATACTAGCAGCTTTTTGTTGGTTGCTGGAAGGAAGTAAAGATACCAATTCTTTAATTTGGTCAAAACATTCCAATTCGCTCATGGCAAAGAAATGAGCATTACCAGTAATTTCGGCATGTACACGTGCACCACCTAAATCTTCTTGAGAAATTTTTTCGCCCAAAACAGTTTCAATAACACTTGGACCTGTAATAAACATTTTGGAAATATTGTCAACAACAAAAACAAAATCTGTCAATGCTGGAGAATAAACAGCACCGCCAGCACAAGGACCTAAGATTACTGAAATTTGTGGAATTACGCCTGAAGCCATGGTATTGCGATAAAAAATTTCGCCATATCCTGCCAAGGCACCAATACCTTCTTGAATACGTGCACCACCCGAATCGTTAATACCGATACATGGCACTTTCATTCTCAAAGCGTGATCCATAATTTTGGTAATTTTACGTGCATGTTTAAGTCCTAACGAACCACCCATTACCGTAAAATCCTGTGCATAAATACAAATTGGAGCTCCACTCATAGTACCAGTTCCAGTGATTACACCGTCGCCAGCCAGCTCTTTGCTTGCCATTCCGAAGTTGCGTTCTTCGTGTTCTACAAAAAGGTCGTATTCATGAAATGAATCGACATCCAACAAGGCAAGAATTCTATCACGAGCAGTCATTTTACCCATGGCAACTTGTTTCTCAATGGCTTTGTCACCTCCACCTTTTTCTACAATTGCTTTCTTTTGTCGTAATGCCAGAATGTTTTTCTTTAAAGACATAAAAACTTTTTTTTAATGAAACTTAGTTTTATAGCTAAAACAGCGATTTTAACACTGCTTTATTTCAGCACAAAAGTAATACTTTAATTTTAAAGAAAGACATTTTTACCCTATTTGTTTTACCTGTAAATTAATATCTAACTAATTTTCAACTTTTTAAGGATATTTTTTCGAACAGTATTATAACCCACAGAATAGCAATTTGAATCAATATTCTGTAAATAAGACTTTAGTTCGGAACTTAAATCGGTATCGCTTTTGCATATTTCAAAGAGTATTTTCATCGAGAGTGATTGAACTGCAATTGGATACTTGGGAGAAACCATCCATTCAAAACACGCATTTATAAAATATACTGAAATATCTTTGGGTAAGGGTAAATTATACAGTATTGACAAACACCCCCGATGCAAACTAGGGTGTGAAACTAAAAGGGCAAAGTCAATAATTTCAGCCACTTGTTTTTCATTAAACCAATCAGGGTATTTTTCACTTATTTTGATGCAAGCCCATGCAGCTCGCCAGGCAGTATTTTTATCTGCATCAAAGATGAGCTTAAATACAACCTCAAAATCTTTTGGATTTTCGAATACATTCACTACAATGTGGTCCAAAAAATTCTTAGACAATGGCTTTGACAATTGATTGCGGTAATTCATGATATATTAGTTCTAGACTTTAAAGATAATTGAAATGCTTTTAAATGTCTTAACATATTGACATATAATAATTTAAAATCCTATATTTGAGTCTGCTCCAATAAGTCAATTTTTTATTTTTTAACGCAAACGGAGTTTTCCGATGTAGTATTTCGACATTCCGAGTAGCGGGAGAACAATCCAGTTAGCGTTGCAACTTTGCATCCCGGTAACTATCGTGGATTACGTTCAAAAAATACTTTTCGGTGTGGATTCAAGACTCATTTACAAATAGATAAGCTAAAAGAAACGAAAGTGCACTAAACGAAAAAGACTGATTCAACCTTTGTTTGAATCAGTCTTTTTTCGATTGTTTTAACAATTCTGTACTTATTATTTAGCATCCAAATCAACACATGCATTGTATATATTTTCAACCAATTGTGGTAATTTATCTTGAGGCACTGCTGAAAATGCCAAGCGAATAACGCTACCAAGTACAATAACACCTGTACTATATTTTTCAAGAAGATGTTTGCGAATATCCTCTGCTACTAAACCTTTTTTGAGCTCAATGCACATAAAATAACCCGAATTAAAGGGTAGCGGTGCAAAATAAGGTGTATTTTTAGGTTTTGAAATTTCAGTTCGTAAAATTTGATACCTATTCTTTAGAATTTCAAATTTTGTCTTTTTTGAAGCTTCGTATGTTGGAGAATTATATACCTCATACAATAAAGATTGAGATAATTGACTTATATTCGAGATGTTACCACGTACAGCACCACCAGTTTTATTTTCGAGGGCTTCATACAATTCTGCTGTACCCCCTTTTATTGCGTAGCTAATAAAACCAACACGAAATCCCCAAACGTAATCTTCCTTAGTAGGTCCATCAAGTTTTATGGCTAATACATTTTCCGAAAGATTGGCTAATTCTACGAAGATGGATTCTGTGTAAACACCTTCTTCATACACCAATCCAAAATAAGCATCATCTATTATAACAATAACTTTTTTGCCTTTATCGGCCATTTTCTTTATTTCGGCCACAATAGCTTTAATTTCGGAAATTAATGGCGTATAACCTGCGGGATTGTTAGGGAAATTTAAAAGTGTAATTATTTTCTCGCCTTTGATGCTATTCAGTTTATCAGCAAAATCGGCCACATTAAAACCGCCATTATCAAAAAGCTCAAAAGTTTCAACTTTAGCACCATAGCTATTTTCGAGTATAAGATTGTAATTTTCCCAGTAGTGATTGGAGAGTAAAACCGTATCTCCCTCGTTGGCAAACAGATAACCCGCCATGCTAATGCCATGAGTAAGCCCATTTGTTGCTATTGGATTGCTAAATAACGTATCTTTAAGGGATGGATTTTTACTGTAAATAGATTTTTTCCAAAGGGTACGAAATTCGGGTTTACCAAAACTTGGGGCATAAGGAAATATATTGGCAGTAGGCATGTTAACTAAAGCATCAAATTCTGGAAGATGCATTGATGATCCATCGTCTTCAACGGCCTCACCAATGGTAGCATTTATTGCTTTTCCTTTGGCTTGAGCAGATTGTGCCAAAATACCAAGCTTTGGAAAAAAAATGTTTTTGCCACGCTCCGAAAGCATTTTTAATACATTTGGATTACTTGATTCAATTGTGTTGTTTAGTAATAATGCTTGATTGTCCATTTTCGATTTAATTTTTTTATTTGTTTTTTAAGTTATTTATTGCTAGTAGTTAGTATATAATTTGATGCATCTGCTATGTTTTCGGATATTATGCAATTAAAATTTAATTAGTCTCTCTATGTTTATTGCCTTGATTAGTAAGAACATAAATCGGTGTTAAGCCCACATTTAATCCACATTCCTCCTCATTACAAGGATGATTGTCAACTATAAATGATTTTCTCAAATTCAAATTGAACAATTCATCTGCTAATTTTATAAAATAGGATTTCTGTTTTCTACAAATACAATTGTCTTCAGTTTTATGCCTACAGCCAAACACTTGATTTATAATTATTCCATTAAATAATAATGTTTCTACAATGTATTTATTCACCAGTTCTACTTCGAAATCAGTTGTGATACCTTTCGAAATGCCCGATTGGTTTGTGATAATAAATAGTAGAAAATACTCCTGCAATTTAAAAGAGAATTAAAAGTAGCTTGGAAGAATTTTACTTTATATGGATTTTTGATATATCCCATATCTTCAATATTGTTTCAAACAACAAAAATACCAAATTTGTTCTTAATTAAATAAGCTTCACTTCATTTATTAAGTATCTTTTAGAAGATTGATTTAATTTTTATTTAGATGAAAGAAATAATTAGAGTCTTCCATTAAGAAATATATTATAGGGCGATGGATATTTCTATAGTATCTAAAGCTAAGAATGAAGGTTTATTATACAAAGGTAGTCATTCTATTTCCAAACTTTTGAACTAAAAAATTAGCCGAAAAACTAAAAAAACGAGCCTTAACGACTCGTTTTTTTTATTTTACCAATACAAATTTCTTATCCACAACGTGAATAGGCACAATTTTTACAAGTTAAACATCCCTCTTGATATACCAAGGTGTGTTGACCACATTCTGGGCACGGTTTTTCGTTAATTTGTGTTCCATCTGGTATGTATTTTTTCAATGCACGCTCCACTCCTACTTTCCAAGTATTGATAGATTCGTTATCAAGCTGTAGTCCAGAAACCAATTTGATTACCTGATCTATAGGCATTCCGTAGCGCAATACTCCCGAAATTAATTTGGCATAATTCCAAAATTCTTTATCAAATTTATGCGATAATCCTTCTACTGTGGTTTTGTAGCCACGCTTGTTTGCAAATTGGAAATCATAGCGTTTGTTGCCGCTATGGTCAACAGTTTTGATAATTCTACCCTCGGTAACAGTTTTTGGTAGCAAAATTCCTTCTTCGTCATCGGCCAATCCTGTAAAAATTTCATAAGGACGTCCGTTAGATAATCCCACAAACGCAATCCACTTATCCTTAGAGTTTTGAAAACGAACAACATCGCAATCTAATTCCTTTGGACGAATCAAATAATCTTCGTTGTAGCAAAAACAATGCTCCTTTTTATCCTCTTTTTTCTCTTCTTTCTTTTCTTCTACAGCAATGAGAACGCCAGTACGTGATCCATCGCGATATACAGTAACTCCTTTACAACCAACTCGCCAGGCTTCTTCATATAATTTTCCAACTAACTCTTCGGTGGCATCGTTTGGCAAATTAATGGTTACGCTAATTGAGTGATCTACCCATTTTTGAATACGGCCTTGCATTTGTACCTTTTTCAACCAATCTACATCGTTGGCAGTGGCTTTATAATAAGGTGATTTTGCTACTAATTCATCAATTTCTTCTTTGCTATATATTCTGGTTGTGGAATAATTGTTGGCTTCCATCCAAGTTACAAATTTATGATGGAAAACAATGTATTCCTCCCACGAATCGCCATTTTGATCTACAAAATCTATACGAACATTTTTATCGTTGGGGTTAACTTTGCGTCGGCGAGTGTAAACAGGCATAAATACAGGCTCAATTCCAGAAGTGGTTTGGGTCATTATACTAGTTGTACCCGTTGGGGCTATGGTTAAACAAGCAATGTTTCTCCGACCATATTTTACCATATCGGTGTACAATTCAGGGTCTGCTTCACGCAAACGTTGAATATACGGATTATTTTCTTCGCGTTTGGCATCGTAAACATTAAATGCACCACGCTCTTTGGCCATGATTACTGAAGAGCGGTAGGCTGCTAGAGCTACTGCTTTATGTACTTTTTCCGAAAAATCGGTTGCCTCGTCAGTTCCATATCTGAAACCCATAGCGGCCAACATATCACCTTCGGCAGTTGTGCCAACTCCTGTACGACGACCTTGCGAAGTTTTTACTTTTATTTTATCCCAAAGTTTTAATTCCGTGTTTTTTATATCATCAGTTTCTGGGTCAGATTTGATTTTTTCAATGATTTTTTCAATTTTTTCCATCTCCAAATCAATAATATCATCCATAATGCGTTGAGCAAGAATAACATGCTTATTGAATAATTCAAAATCGAAAGTAGCTTGGGGCGTGAACGGATTGTTGATATAGGAATATAAATTTATGGCCAACAAACGACAGCTATCATACGGACATAGTGGAATTTCGCCACATGGATTGGTAGAAACAGTTTTGTAGCCTAAATCGGCATAACAATCGGGCACAGATTCACGAATTATGGTATCCCAAAATAGGATTCCTGGTTCGGCCGATTGCCACGCATTGTGAACGATTTTTTTCCACAAAGAGTTGGCATCAATTTCTTTAGTGTACCAAGGTTCAGTAGATTGAACTGGATATTGTTGGGTAAATGGTAGATTGTTAACAGCGGCCTCCATAAAATCGTCGTGTAATTTTACCGACACATTGGCACCGGTAACTTTACCCGATTCCATTTTAGCATCAATAAATGACTCTGAATCTGGATGTTTAATAGAAACGCTCAACATCAATGCGCCACGACGACCATCCTGCGCTACTTCGCGCGTAGAATTAGAATACCGCTCCATAAACGGAACTATACCAGTAGAAGTAAGTGCCGAGTTTTTAACTGGCGAACCTTTGGGGCGAATGTGTGAAAGATCGTGACCCACACCCCCGCGGCGCTTCATCAATTGAACTTGCTCTTCATCAAGTTTGATAATGGCGCCGTAAGAATCGGAATCGGTATCAAATCCAATTACAAAACAATTAGACAGTGAAGCCACCTGAAAGTCATTGCCAACTCCTGTCATCGGGCTACCTTGTGGAACAATGTACTTAAAATTGCGGAATAATTCAAAAAGCTCATCGGCAGAGAGCGGATTTGGATATTTGTTCTCAATTCTAGCAATTTCTCTTGCCAAACGTCGATGCATATCATCTGGGGTTAGCTCATATACATTGCCAAACGAATCTTTTAATGCATATTTGGTTGCCCAAACTTTAGTTGCTAAGTCGTCGCCTTTGAAAAACTCAAACGAAGCTTGGCGAATTTCTTCAGGAGTAAATGTTTTTGTTTCCACTAAAATAAATTGTTTAATTGGATTATTAATTGGGTTTTAAATTGGGATTAAACTTATCCAAATCAGAGTGCAAACTTAGCTATTTATTTTCAATATTGCAATAATAAACACGCATTTTTTTCAACTATAAAAAAAAGTTTTCTGTTTTAATTTTTATATTGCTGATATACAGGATATTAAATTTTCAGTAAAACATTATTGTTTTCCAAAAAAAAATCTAATAAATTTATTGGTTTTCAAATACAGAAAAGGGATTATACGGATTATAAATATGTGGATAGATTTTAGAATATCATTTTGCCAAAACTATTTTGAAATTTCACCATTTTCAACATGGAAAATTGTTGCATCTTGTCCCAATTGTTGGAGAATTAAATCTAAATGTTCACGGTTGGTGTCGGTAATAAATATTTGTCCAAAAGTTTCGCCCGAAACTAATTCTACTATTTGTTTCACACGAAACGAATCCAATTTATCAAAAATATCATCCAATAACAATAATGGTGATTTACGGTGTGTGCGTTTTAGAAAATCAAATTGCGCCAATTTAAGCGATATAAGATAGGTTTTATTTTGTCCTTGCGACCCTACTCGCTTAATAGCATACCCATCCAGCATCATTTCCAATTCATCTTTGTGAATGCCCTGGGTGGAATATCCTAATATTCTGTCTCGACTGCGGGTTTCAAACATACGCGCTTTAATGTCATACTCTTGGTGTTGCGAATGATATCTGAGGCTAATTTGCTCATTTCCGCCCGAAATAAAACTGTAGAAATTTTGGAAAATGGGAATAAATTCAACAATAAACATTTTGCGCTGCTCATATATATATGTGCCATACATTGCCATTTGCTCCTCCCAAATATCTAATAATGAATCATCTATAGGAGTTTCTATTTTAAGCAATGCATTTCGCTGCTTCAGAGCATTGTTATATTGGAGTAGTTGATTGAGATAAGTTTTATTAAATTGGGAGATAACACCGTCAATAAATTTACGTCGCTCATCGCTCCCTTCCGAAATTAAAACCGAATCGTGGGGCGATACAAACACCAAAGGCAACAAACCAATGTGATCTGAAAGACGCTCATATTCTTTTTTATTTCGCTTAAATTGTTTTTTCAAACGAGGTTTCATTCCACAATAAATATCTTCAATGGCATCGCCTACTTGATACTTTCCTTGTATTAAGCAGAAATCTGCATTGTGCAAAATATTTTGCGAATCGATTGAATTTGAGTGACTTTTGCAGAATGAAAGAAAATAAATGGCATCAAGTATATTGGTTTTTCCCATACCATTGTTACCTATAAAGCAATTTATTTTGGGCGAAAAAACCAAATCGGCCTCACGGATATTTTTGTAATTAAGTATGGATAGTGAATTTAAACGCATAAGGGGTGTGTATAATTTTGACTTGCAAAAGTAGGAAATATTTACCTACCTACAATTTATTTTATTCTGGTTATATGTTTGGAACAATCGTTGATTTATTTTAAAATATTTTCAATTGTATTTTCTATAAAACTATCATCGCGCAAGATGCTGTATTTCAATTAAATAACAAACTAAGAACAAGAAAAAATTTCAATTAAAGAAAAAAAAATAGTGATATTATAATAATTTACTAGTGTTACTATTGTAATATAAAAAATTTGAATTACCTTTGCAACGTCAAAGGGAAAAAGACAAAAAACCCTAGCCTCTAAAGATGTACTATATTAGTACTGTAAAGCTTGAATATCAACTTATACTTAAATAATTCAAAAATGGAAAAAAATACAGAAATCAACACTATCTTCAATTCCCCGCAATTTATCCCGTTAGAAACGACAGGAGTTAGGGATCATATTGTAATTATCGGTGGCGTAGCCGCAGGAGCAACTGCAGCCGCCAAAGCCCGTCGTATTTCACCAACCGCACAAATTACGATGCTCGAAGCTGGTCCAGACATTTCGTTTGCCAATTGCGGACTGCCTTATTATATTGGTGGCGATATTAAAAGTCGCTCGAAACTCATTCTGCAAAGTCCAGAAAGCTTCAAAGAGCAATATGATGTGGATGTATTTGTAAATACAAAAGTGACTTCAATTAACAAAGAAGCACATCAAATTATGACAACCAATGTAGAAACAGGTGTGTCAAAAGCATTCGAATATACAAAGTTGATTCTTGCCCAAGGCGGTCGTCCCATCACTCCTACCCTTCCTGGAGCCGATTCTAAACACGTTTTTACGCTTTGGACTTTGGAAGATATGGACAAAATAGCCAGTTTTATTGATGAGAAAAAGCCTAAAACCGCCGTGGTAGTTGGTGGTGGTTTCATTGGATTGGAAATGGTGGAAGCATTGGTAAAACGTGGCTTGAAAGTAAACGTGGTGGAAATGATGCCACACGTAATGGCGATTATGGAGGCCGAAACCGCAGGATTTATTGAAACAGAAATGCTTTCGTTTGGCGTAGGAATACATACTAGTACAGGCGTTACCGAAATTCTACCCAATGCCGTAAAACTTGATAATGGAAAAACGCTGGATGCCGATATGGTATTACTTTCCATTGGCGTTCGTCCAACTTTGCAACTGGCCAAAGATGCTGGTTTGGAACTTGGCGAAGCAGGCGGTTTATTGGTGAATACTTATTTGCAAACTTCCGATGTTGATATTTATGCAGCTGGCGATATGGTGGAAATTGAACACCGTGTGAACGGCAAAAAAGTACGTATTCCGTTGGCTGGTCCTGCCAATCGTCAGGGACGAATAGCTGCCGAAAATGCGTTGGGTGGAAATCACGCTTACAAAGGTGCATTGGGAACTTCAGTAGTGCGCGTTTTTGAAGCAGTGGCCGGAACTACTGGTTTATCGTTGAAACAAGCCCGCTCGCTGGGCATTGAAGCCGATGCAGTGGTGGTTCACAAGGAACATCACACTTCTTACTATCCTGGTGCCGAAACAGTTACGGCCATGTTAGTTTACGACCGCAACTCAGGCATTGTGCTTGGGGGACAAACAGCTGGTTATAAAGGTGCCGACAAGCGTTTGGACGTTATAGCAACCGCTGCAGCTGCAAAACTTACTTTGGACGATCTGGCCGATTTGGATTTAGCCTACTCGCCACCGATTGGAACTGCCAACGATGCTATTAACATGGCTGCCTATACTGCCGAAAACAGAATATCGGGTTTCAGTCCTTCGGTAACTGTTACAGAATTAGATGCTTACGTTGATGGTAGAAATCCTATTTATGTGGATGTACGTGATATTTTTGCCTTTGAAAAAAGTCATATTGAAGGAGCAATTCACCTGCCATTGGAATTATTATTGCAACAATTAAATACTTTACCAACAGGTCGTCAAGTAATTGTTTATGATGAAACTGGCAAAAAAGGACATCAAGCATTGCGCACACTTTTAGGTGCTGGTTTTACAGATGTCACCAACATTTCTGGCGGACATACGTCATTACAGCGTCAAGCACAAGCAGTTGGTTTCAAAAGAATTAGCATTAATATATTGCCTATTGTAGCAAAATCATTGAATGAAACATCGAAAGAAACAGAAGAAGAAACAACAAATGAAACAGTAGATTTTAATTCTCCAATAGTTGTTGATGTTCGTACTACTGAGGAATTTATCACTGGTGCATACCCCGATGCTATCAATATTCCTTTAGACGATTTGATGGGTCGGTACGAAGAACTTGGCAATAACGGAGCAAGAGAAATTACTGTTTATTGCGCTTCGGGTGCACGCTCAGCTTACGCACAAAGAATGTTAATGCAAATTGGTTATGAAAATGTGAAAAATGGAGGTGGCTTAGGTTCTATGATGGCACGTCAGAAAGCAAAACCAGCCGCAACTGCACCAGCAAGTGCAGCACAATCTAATGAACCAATAATTATAGATGTACGTACTGCTCAGGAATTTGCAGGTGGCGCTTACCCTGGCGCAATGAATATTCCACTTGATGACTTGCAAACACGATTGAATGAAATTGGTAGTCAATCGAGAGAAATTACTCTTTATTGTGCTTCGGGCGCACGGTCAGCTTATGGTCAACGTGTTTTGCAACATCACGGATTTACGAACGTAAAAAATGGTGGCGGTATCATGCAAATGATGAGTAAAAGATAAAAAAACCTAGCCACTAAAGGGACCTAAGCAAGTTCATTCGACACAAAAACAGTTAAATAACAATCAAATTAAAAAAACCAATACTAACCTAATTCCCTGCAATTTATCCCGCCTTTCTGCGGGAGGGGTTAGGGGTAGTTTGTTTAAATCCACACAATTATGTTATCAGCAATTAAAAACTTATTGGGTTTTGGTCCCAAAACAGATTATGCAGAATTAGTAAAACAAGGTGCAATAATCCTTGATGTAAGAACTAAAAGCGAATTTACAACAGGTCATATAAAGGGTGCAATCAATATTCCTGTAGACCAAATTGTAAAAAATCTCAGTAAATTGAAAGACAGAAACAAGGCAATAATTACTTGTTGCGAATCGGGTTCGAGAAGTGGAATGGCAAAAAGAGTTTTGAAATCAAACGCTTATATGAACGTATATAATGGAGGGTCGTGGTATAGTTTAGACCGAAAATTGTAATTGAAAAGTACTGATATTACTGGTATTCTAATCAAAAATATAACTACAAATTATGGAAACTGCATTAATAATAATTGGAACTTTAGTAGTGGCTTTTTTGGTATTAAACATTTATGCAAGAGCCAAAATGAAAAATATAACAGCTGTAACCGACCATAAAAATATATTGACACTTACGGAAAAAAACTTTCAGCAACAAACTAAAAATAAAGTTGTTATAGTTGATTTTTGGGCAGCTTGGTGTGCTCCTTGCAGAATGATGGCGCCAATACTAAACGATGTAGCCAATGAATTATCGGGGAATGCAGCTGTAGGCAAAATCAATATTGAAGAGCAAAAGTCGCTTGCCGATAAATTTAAGGTTCGAAGTATACCCACACTCATTCTTTTCGAAAACGGCAAAGAAGTAAAACGATTTGTGGGCATCAAACAAAAAGATTTTTTATTGAAAGAAATTAAAACATTTACTATTTAGGCATTTACAATTTACAATTTCAGGCATGAAAAAAGTATTAATTTTAGGAGGGGGGTTTGCAGGAGTACAAACAGCCATTGAACTCCAAAAAAGCAAGGAATTTGAAGTGACGTTGGTTTCCGATCGTGATTACCTTTTTGTATATCCTATCTCCATCTGGATACCTGTTCATTTGAAAAAATTTGAAGACGTACAAGTACCACTTGAAAAAATTCGTAAGAAATTCAATTTCAAGCTGATAATTGATAAAGTTATAGGCATAAGAGCAGCCGACAATGAAGTGATTTGCGAAAGCCAGGTATTGAGTTACGACTATTTGGTGGTGGCTTTTGGTGCAGATAAAGTGCAACACAAAGGCATGAATCACACACTCACGATCTGCGGAAAACCTGAAATGAGCGTTTTGTTGCGCGACAAGCTGGATAGTTTGGTTGCCCGTGGGAGTGGTAAAATTGCCATTGGATTTGGTGGTAACCCCAAAGACAAATCGGCTGTGCGTGGTGGACCTGCTTTTGAGTTGATTTTCAACATTCAGCATTATTTGAAAAAGAAAAAGCTTGCCGATAAGTTTGAACTAACCTTTTTTGCACCAATGGATGAACCGGGAGCTAAAATGGGTCCTGGAGCTTTGGGAATGCTCGATAAAATGTTTAAACGATACAATATTAAAATTCGCTTTGGAAAAAAAATAACCGAATTTGTAGAAGATGGCGTCCTTTTCGAAGATGGTTCTAAACTTGATTCGGATATGATTATGTTTATATCGGCTGGTACTGGATCAGCTATCCTCAAAAACACTGATTTGCCACTTTCCGAAGCTGGATTTGTAAAAATAAATAATTACGGTCAGGTTCCTGGATACGAAAATGTGTTTGCTGCTGGCGATACTGCAGCTTACGAAGGACCTGATTGGATTTCGAAACAAGGGCACATTGCGGAAGTGATGGGACGTAACGTGGCTGACAATATCATGGCTATTAACAACGGTCTATTCCCCAACAAAGGATATCAGGAACATTTAAGCATTTTGTGCGTGATGGATACTGGCGATGGCGCTGCCTTTGTGTATCGAAAAGGTGAAAAAGCATTCCTTATACCAATGCCATTTATTGGACACTGGCTCAAACGTGGCTGGGGAGTGTATGCTAAACTTACCAAAACAGGGAAATTCCCACGATTACCCAATATGTGATTTTTTGAAATGGCAGCATCTTCATTTCGCAATAAAAATCATTGGTATGATGGCGGGTTTTATGATAAAATAGTAGCACCTAATCAAACAAAGCTATTATCCCGAGAAGCGGGATACAAAAACTTTCAGTTTTTCTACCGATAAATCGGCATGTTTCATACCGTAAAAACGGCACGTCGGCATGTTCCATTTGCGTCCCGATAGCTATCGGGATAGAGTTCAAAAAAACATTTTTTATAACGAACTATTGATATATATACATTAATAATTCATTCTAAGCAAATTGACAATTTCACCAAAAGTAATCATTGCACAACTCTAATGCATAAAAATTAGCAATAATATTAAACGTGGGTAAAATTAGACCGTATAATTTCGCCAATAAGTTAACACATTTCACGAGCATTGGTCAAACAAAACAGAGGTCAATTTGTTTTTAATATTAAAAATAACAAATTTACACCCAATGGCAAATTTTTTAATCATCGGTGCATCTTCAGGTATAGGTAAAGCACTCAGTTTTAGATTGGCTGAGGCTGGTCATAGGGTTTTTGGTACTTACAACAAAAACGAACCTCAAACCGAAAAGCCACTAATTCAATACTTTCCGCTCAATGCATTGGACGAAAACCTTACGCTTGACTTCCTTCCCGAATCTTTGACGGGAGTTGTATATTGCCCGGGTAGCATCAATCTTCGCCCTTTTGAACGAATAAAACCCGCCGATTTTTTAACGGATTATCAATTGCAAGTGGCAGGGGCAATAAAAATAATTCAAGCAACTTTGCCTAAATTAAAAAATAGTGACAACCCCTCCATTGTACTATTTTCTACTGCTGCCGTTCAAATTGGGTTACCTTACCATGCGCAAGTTGCAGCTTCTAAAGGTGCCATAGAAGGGTTAACTAAAGTATTGGCTGCGGAATATGCCCCAAAAATTAGAGTTAATTGTGTGGCTCCTTCGCTCACTGATACACCGTTGGCAGCATCTCTTTTAAATAGTGACCAAAAAAGAGAGGCCAACGCACAAAGACATCCACTGAAACGAATTGGTACTGCCGACGATATTGCAAGCATGGTTGAATTTTTACTATCGGCAAATGCCAATTGGATTACTGGTCAAATTATGCACGTTGATGGTGGTTTTTCAACTTTAAAAATATAAATACTTACCGATGGAACAAAAAAATATTGATAGAATTATCGAAATGGCTTGGGAAGACCGTACGAGCTTTGAAGCCATAAAATTTCAATTTGGATTTTCCGAAACCCAAGTTATTGCATTGATGAGAAAGGAATTAAAGCGATGTAGTTTTAATTTATGGCGTAAGCGAGTTAACAGTGGTGTCAGCCAAAAACATGCCCTGCTAAGAAGTCAGGAAGTTGACCGCTTTAAATGTACCCGCCAACGCAGTATTTCGATGAACAAAATTAGCAAGCGATAAATTAGCAACTTCAGTTTGATTTATTCATTGTCAAATGCTAACAATTGACGCAACAACAGCAATATTCACTATAAAGAACATCCATTAAATATTATACTTTGTATTGATTAAATTGCTACGCAATTAAAAATAAAAAGCTTAACACTAAGGCTAAAGAATACACTCATCCCTCCCGATATCTATCAGGACTCTATGTACTTAATATCTTAGTGGTAAATCATTTGTTTTAAGGCACATATAAAATTAATCTATATAAAATTTACTGACTAAATATTTATATTTAAATTTACCAATCTAGATATATCAAATATAATTACCTCAATATTACCCCATTCTATGTTAGAAAAGATTATAGATTTTAGCGTAAAGAACAAACTGATAGTTATTTTATTTACACTTACAATTGCTGCTTTTGGCCTTTATGCTGTGCTAAACATACCTGTGGGTGCAGTGCCCGATATTACAAACAATCAAATTCAAGTAATTACTACCTCTGGTAATTTATCTACTCAAGAGATAGAACAATTTATTACTACCCCTGTGGAAATGGAAATGGCCAATTTACCTGGCGTGAAGGAAATCCGTTCCATTTCAAAATTTGGTATTTCGGTGGTTACGGTTGTTTTTGCCGAAAACATGGGAACTTATTTGCCCCGACAACTTATTGCTGAAAAGATTAAAACTGCATCGGCTAATATTCCTGAAGCTTACGGCTCGCCCGAAATGGGACCAATAACTACGGGCTTGGGTGAAATTTATCAATACATTGTGGATGTAAAACCTGAATTTAGGGATAAATATACCGCTATGGAATTAAGAACAATTCAGGACTGGATAATTAAACGAAGATTATCGGGGATAAATGGCGTAGTGGAAATAAATAGCTGGGGTGGATATTTAAAACAATATGAGGTTTCTGTTATTCCTGCAAGAATTAAAAGCATGGATATTAGCTTAATGGACGTTTTTAATGCGCTCGAAAATAACAATGGAATTGCAGGTGGCTCATACATTGAAAAAACAAATCAAAGTTATTTTATTAGGGGCGATGGCCAGGCAAAAACCCTGGAAGATATTGAAAACATTGTAGTTAAGAATAATGCTGGCACGCCCATTCTGATAAAAGATTTGGCAAATGTAAAATTTGGTTTTGCCAATCGTTTTGGCGCCATTACAGCCAATGGCAAGGGCGAAACAGTGCTTGGTCAGATTATGATGCTAAAAAACGCCAATTCAAAAGTGGTAATTAACGAAGTAAAAAGCAGGGTAGCTGACATTCAAAAAAACTTGCCCGAAGGCGTATTTATCAATCCCATCCTCGAAAGAAGCGAATTAATTTCCAAAACCACATTCACAGTTGTCGAAAATCTTATCCTTGGCGCCATCATTGTTTTGTTTATCGTTGTTTTACTTTTGGGCAACTTTCGCTCGGCCTTGGTAATTTCTTCCATGATACCATTGTCTTTATTATTTACCATAGGCATGATGTTTATTTTTGGTATCGATGCCAATCTGATGAGTCTTGGGGCACTCGATTTTGGAATTATCATAGATGGAGCAGTCATCATTGTTGAATTTATAGCTATTAAAATGACCGTACAACAAGATAAAATTCTGGTAAGTCAAGGAGCAGAACGCCGAGCAATAATGGATAAAATTACTATTGCGGGAGCTTCCAGAATGATGAAATCAGCCATTTTCGGACAGGTAATTATTCTTATTGTTTTTATTCCTATTCTTTCGCTAAGCGGTGTTGAAGGAAAAATGTTTCGCCCCATGGCATTGTCATTTTCTTTTGCCATAATTGGTGCTATGATATTGGGGCTTACTTGGTTACCTGTAGCTGCTTCGCTCTTTTTGAAACCAACAAAAACGAAAAAACGAAATATCTCTGATTGGATAATGGATAAAGTCCACCAGTCGTATTATCCTGTTATTAATTGGTCGTACGGTCATAAACGTTTAGTGCTGAGTGCCGCCATTATTTCGTTAGTAGTTACCGGCTTACTTTTTACGCGCATTGGAGGCGAATTTGTTCCTACACTCGACGAAGGTGATTTTGTTATTCAACCCGTTTTAAAAACAGGAACGTCGCTTAGCAAAACGGTGGAAATGACCACTCAAATGGAAAACATTTTGTTAGAAAAATTCCCAAACGAAGTGGACCAAATTGTCTCACGTATTGGTGCTGCCGAAGTGCCTACAGACCCCATGTCGATGGAAGAAATTGATATGATTATCAAACTCAAACCGAAAAATGGTTGGACTTCGGCCAAAAACAAAGAAGAACTTGCCGATAAATTCAAAGAAGAACTTTCGGTAATTCCAGGTGTGGAATATGAGTTTACGCAACCCATCGAAATGCGTTTTAATGAATTAATTACTGGAGTGCGTTCCGACATTGCTATTAAAATATTTGGCGAAGACCTCGATTATATCAATCAAAAAGCCCTTGAAATAAAAAATATTATTGCCGATGTACCAGGTGCTAGCGATATTATTATGGAAAAAACAGCCGGTTTACCCCAAATAAAAGTGAGTTACAACAGAAGTAAAATAGCAAACTACGGGGCAAACATCAACACCTTGAACACCTTTTTATCAACCGCATTTGCAGGTAAAACTGCGGGTGTAATTTTTGAAGGCGAAAAACGTTTTGACATGGTAGTGCGGTTTGATAACCAAAACCGAACAGACATTGACGACATTCGACAACTTCAAGTACCGGTTTCTAGCGGACAAATGATACCGTTAAGCGAGCTTGCAGATATTGAATATACCCAAGGACCAGCAAAAATTTCGCACGATAATGCACATCGCAGGGTGGTAGTAAGTGTGAATGTGCGTAACCGCGATTTACAATCGGTAATAGTAGATATACAGCAAAAAATTGATAAAAACTTAAAACTCAAAGCGGGCAATTACGTTCAGTATGGCGGACAATTCGAAAACTTGCAAAACGCTAAAGACCGTTTGACGATTGCAGTACCAGTGGCTCTATTATTGATTTTCATTTTTCTGCATTTTGCCTTCAAATCATTTAAAGATGCCGTTATGATTTTTACAGCAATACCTTTAGCCACAGTGGGTGGCGTATTTTTGCTATGGATCAGGGGAATGCCTTTTAGTGTTTCGGCAGGAATTGGTTTTATTGCACTTTTTGGCATTGCTGTACTCAATGGCATTGTACTTATCGAACATTTAAAGGAATTGCAGCATCAGGGAATGAAAAATATGCGCGAACTAATACTCACTGGAACTAAAAATCGGCTGCGCCCCGTATTACTTACTGCTGGAGCCGCTGCATTGGGCTTTTTACCAATGGCTATCTCAACTGGCGCCGGAGCCGAAGTTCAGCGGCCACTTGCTACAGTGGTCATTGGCGGACTAATCACCTCTACCCTACTCACTATGATTGCTTTGCCGCTACTGTTTGAAATTTTCTATTCCGTTAAAGGAGTTAAATTTTTCCCTTTGCGATTTATTCGTTCCAATTCCTTAATTTTATTTCTTTTACTTGGTATTCCAACCGTTTCATTAATAGGTCAAAATAAGAGCCTTAAATTAGACGAAATTGTAGAAATTTCGTTACAAAACAACAAGGAAATTGCAGCATATAAATTGAAATTAGATGAAAGCAAGACATTAAAAAAAACAGCTTTTGCACCCAACAAAACAATTTTCACTTTTGGGACTGACCAAAATAATATTGCCGAGAAAGGGTATCCATTAAAAGTGTGGGGCGTGGAGCAAAGTTTCAGTTTTCCAACACTTTATGTAGCCGAAAGTAAATCCAAACAAATTGAAGTTTCAATAGCGGAAGCAAAAATAAACAATCAAATAAATACGTTAACAAGGAATACTTCCTCCTCCTATTTTGATTATCAGATGTTATTGAATAAGCAAAAATTATATCAAACATTGGATAGTCTTTACAATGTATTACTTGTTAATTCGGAAAAGAGAGCTGAAAAAGGCGATGTTAGCCGGCTAGAAGTATTGAATATAAAAGCTAAAAAAAATCAGGTTTCGCTTCAACTTAACACATTAAAAATTGACAGTGAAAATGCATACAAACAATTAAAAATGTTGATGAATCATAATTTAGATTTTAACATTCCTGTCACATTGGAGCTGCTGCCAGAAATGTTGACTACACCCAATTCATTGCCAATTTTTGATATCTTGAAAAATGAAAATGATTATTCAAATTCACTTCTGCGTGTTGAAAAAAATAAAATGATGCCTGATTTTTCTGCAAATTATTTTTTAGGTTCTAATCTATATGAAAATGGTAAGTATTATCATGGATTTCAGGTTGGAGTTGCTATACCTTTGTTTTTTGGAAGCTACAAAGCAAAAATTAATGCTGCAAAGCTTTCATTTAAAGCACAAAACTTATTGAATGAGTACCAAATGAGCTCAATAAATAATCAGTTGAACCAGTTGCTCAGCGAACATCAAAAAAGTAAAGCAATGCTTGAAGATTTTAAATTATCGGGCGAGCCATTAATGAATGAGATAATGAAAACTGCATTAAAATCATATCAATTGGGCGAAATAAATTTTTATCAATTTGTAAGTAGCTACGAAACTGCCCTGCAAATTCAATTCACACAGTTAGAAAATGTATTAAAATACAATCAAACAATTTCTTCAATACAATATTTTTCAAAATAAACAGCAATAATCATGAAAATAAATTTAATTATAGTACTCTTTGTCAGCATGATAGCATTATCTTGTAATAGCAAATCAGAACAAACTACCGAAGATAATTCCGAACTTATAGAAATAACAAAAGCACAATTTGAATCTGAAAAAATGGTAATTGGTGAGCCTTTGTTACATCCTTTTTCGGAAGTGGTGCATGTTACAGGCACAATAACTCCCGCAGTTGATGGGCACGCGCAAGTTAGTTTAGCGATGCCTGGCAAAATAAATAAAATCTACTATAAGCCTGGACAGCTGATTAACAAAGGAGCAGCATTGTTCGAAGTTTCTGGAAATGAATTTATCGACTTACAAAAAGAATTTGCAGAGTCGATGGCTATTATTTCGAGGCTAAAAAATGATTATTTAAGAGCCAAGGAACTGTACAGCGAAAAAATAGTTACTCAAAAAGATTTTACTTATGCCGAAAGTAATTTTTTTGCCGAGAATGCTAAATATAAAGCACTGAAGATTAAGATTGAAACTATGGGACTAGACATTTCAAAAATTGAAAAAGGTGAATTTTATTCGTCATACAATTTAAAATCTCCAATCAACGGTTTTGTTTCATATATTAATGTTGCAATAGGTCAATATGTTGAGCCTCAACAAAAAATAGCAGAAATAATTGATGTAAATTCATTTTTGTTAAAACTTTCCATTTTTGAGAAGAATATAAATAAGATAAAAACGGGACAGTCAGTAGTTTTTTATTTAAACGGTAATAAATCAGTAAAATATAAAGCAACTATCAATGCCGTAGGAAAAACCATTCAGACAGATTCCAAGTCCATTGAATGTTATGCAAAAATAGAAAACCCAACAAATATCAATATGGTGAACAATCAATTTATTGAAGGCGAAGTACATAGCGGTGTAGATTCAGTTCTATCAGTTCCAGAAACAGCCATTATCAACTCCGAAAATGATGCATACATATTAATGTTTGAAAAAGAAAAAAATAAAAGTTACTATTTCAAAAAAATAAAAGTTCAAACTGGACGTAAAGCTAATAATTACGTTGAATTGAAAGAGCAGCTCCCTTCAGTCAAATTATTGGTAAATGGGATATATAACATTCAAATAGAATAGAATAGAATAGATTGTATCAAAATCAACTAATTTTTTGTTCCTTTGTATTCTCTTTAGTGCTATTTATCAATACCCTTAAAATTTAATTATCTTTACGCCTTCGCATCTTACAAACTGTTTTCGAAAAAGATACTTAAACATTTACTTTACACCAATAAATTATTCAATCATATATCTACAAACAATTATGAGAAATTTAGCAAGCATTCAGAAAATTAAAGCATTAGCCCCCATCGAAGGAGCAGATGCCATCGAAAAAGCCACCGTGTTGGGCTGGCAGTTAGTGGTAAAAAAAGGGGAATTTAAGGTGGGCGATTTGGCAATTTATGTGGAAATTGATAGCATTTTGCCTGACAAACCCGAATTTGAATTTCTGAAAGCACGCGGCATGCGCATCCGAACGGTGCGGTTAAGAGGACAAGTATCGCAAGGAATTTGCTTTCCGTTGGATTTTTTGCCCGCCGATTTCAATATTGAAGAAGGTGCAGATTGTACCGAAATACTTGGAGTTGAAAAATACGAACCGCCTATTCCAGCCTGTTTGAGCGGCATTGCCAAGGGAAAATTTCCGTCATTTATTCCCAAAACTGACGAAACCAGAGTGCAAGTGCTACAAAAAATATTGGATAAATACAAAGGTGTAAAATGCTACGTTACCGAAAAAGTAGATGGCAGTTCAACTACCTATTATATTAATAACGAGATATTTGGCGTTTGCAGTCGAAATTTAGAATTGCTAGAAGACGATGAAAATAGCCTATGGAAAGTAGCCAAACTAATGGACGTAGAAAATAAACTACGCTCCTTGGGCAAAAATATAGCGTTGCAGGGCGAGCTGATTGGCGAAGGCATTCAAAGTAATAAGCTGAGATTGAGAGGTCAGACCATACTTTTTTTCAATGCTTTTGATATTGATAAATTTGAATATCTAAATTTTCACGATTTCAAAAATCTCCTTTCCAAATTAGATTTGCCCATGGTCCCGCTCGTTTCTCAGGAGTATGAAATGGAAAATGACATTGACACCATAGTAAAAATGGCTATCAGAAAAAGCATTATTTGCCCAGAAGCATGGGCCGAAGGAATTGTAATTCGCCCTTTTTCCGAAAAAATCGACCTGTTATTGTCCAACAACAATTTCAACAATGGCAGAGTAAGTTTTAAAGCCATCAATCCAGAGTTTTTATTAAAATACGGAGAGTGATTTAAGCAAAGTCTTATTCGTGTTTTCAAATGTTTGCTACTATAACATATTAGACTGATAAACCTGTTAAGTAAAAATTATCACTGGTTTTGCCCATAATTGTGAATTAAAGCACTTAATCAAAACCTCTATTTTGTGATATACCTAAATATAATTGGGCAATAAATTTTCAGTTTCCCAAAATTGTTCTTATATTTGTCAACCTTAAAAGAATGAATTGATGAATTTAAACCCATAATATACTAGCAGCCTGTTGTTTTACAAAATAACAGGCTTTAATTATATATCAACAAACAAAACTGATAATTTAACTCAATCATGGAAAGAACCAAAAAATTTCTACTAGAAGAAAAAGATTTACCTACAAAATGGTACAATGTCGTTGCCGACATGCAGAACAAACCGATGCCAATGTTGCATCCAGGCACAAAACAACCTTTGACGGCTGAAGATTTGTATCCTTTATTTGCAAAAGAGTTGGCCGATCAGGAAATGAACCAAACTGATCCATGGATTGATATTCCTGAAGAAGTTCGAGAGCAATTAAAAATTTACCGCCCTACCCCATTGGTGCGCGCTTATGGTCTTGAAAAAGCATTGGATACACCCGCTCATATTTATTTTAAGAATGAAAGTGTAAGTCCGGTTGGTTCGCACAAATTAAACTCTGCACTTGCACAGGCTTATTTCTGTAAAAAAGAAGGAGTTACCAACATTACTACCGAAACTGGTGCTGGTCAATGGGGAAC
>JAIFKQ010000118.1 GCA_020049515.1 Paludibacter sp.
CCGGAATTAGATATTTTCAGCGATGAAGAAGATAGCGAATTGAAAAAAACAGTGGCTGCCAATAAGCAAACTTTGATGGATAAACTGTGGATATTTGAGATTGACGACCACCAAATACACATTCCTACCAACATAGAAATAGACCCTTACGAGGTGAGTTCCATTATTCTGAGTGCCCATCAGGTGAAGAACTTTGCCATCACGGTGGCTGAATTTGGCACCATGTTCGACCGCTTTTGCTACGAAAGTATCACTCGGCTGAACCGCTCGAAAAGTTGGAAGAAGTTACGGGAAACGCTCATTCATTTTGCCGAGTATTATTTGAATATCTTCGAATACGAAGCCCGCAAATTATATTTATATCCGCACAATAAAGGACTGTTGATTGAACACATTACCCACGCATTGGAAGATTTTGAAGCCTTGCAAACTGCCATAGGAAATGACAAACGGAGGGTAGAAACCAGTGATTGGGAAGTGCCTGAACGCCGCTATTACAACGAATTGTATAACCGTCAGGACATTGAAAGTCACGCATTGGAACCATTCTTTGAATACAATAGTGCGTCGAATCCCGAAAAAGCATTCAAAGAATTTCTGAAACAAAATGAAGCCCACATAAGCTGGTGGTACAAAAATGGCGATAGTGGCAAGGAACATTTTGCTGTGGATTACATGGATAGTTTTGGCGTGTTAAGGTTGTTCTATGTTGACTTTGTGATAAAATTCAAGTCGGGTAAAATAGGATTATTCGACACCAAAACCAAGCGGTCGGACACAGAAGCCCCAAACAAACACAATGCGTTACTGAGCTACCTGGAAAATGAAAACAAGCGAAATACGGAACGGGTATTGATGGGTGGCATCATCATTTCCGAAGAGACAAGTGGAATAGTTTCGTTCAGGTATTGTAGCAATAGAATAAAGGATACGAATGATTTGAGGGGGTGGGATAATTTGAATCCGGGGTTGATTTAGAAAATAAAAAACCCCGGTTAAAAACCGAGGATTTTTTGCGACCCCAATAGAACAAGCGGTTCTACCAAAGCCGACTTACGTAACAAAAGTACAACGGAAAAAATAAATAACCAAATGATTTGACAATTTTATTTGTTTAGCTACTATATTTTAATACCAATAATGAATTTTCTATTATGGCAAAGAAAGGATTAGACACCACATTTCTGCATTACGGCATACGCAAAGACGATATTAGTTTGATAGAAACATTGTGTACCACTCACAATTTGGAGTTCGACTGGGTAAAAGAAGATATTCTGAAAGAGTTTCACGAGCGTAAAATTAGCCATCAGGAGCTGGACGAAAAGTCGGTAGAGAAGGTGATTGAAAAAGCACTTGGGAAGATAAAATAGGAGAACAACTGACCTAACAGTTTTTTTCAACCTGTTAGGTCTTATGGGCAAAGTTTATGAAATACTCAGCTTTTCACTATCGCACCAGAAATTACAGCTTGCACAATCACTATGTTGGAATGAACAGTATAGACAATAATTAATTTCTTAAACACTATCGTTCTGGCGTTTAAACCATATTTTAAAATGTCAGTTTTGGTAGAAATACGGATGGATTCGGCAATGTTTTCTAACGAGAAAATATCGTCGTATAAATCAATCAAATACTTTTCGGCAGTAAGTGGTGCTTTGTAAATTTCGGAAATGTATTCAATTACCTGATAAATATCTTCTTGTGCCGATGTTGAAATACGAACAACATATTTCGTCATCGGGTATATTTATTATCGAAGGTACGATTGTATTTCTCGCTCAATCTACCGAATGCAAGCTTTGCTGATTCAGAAGCAGAAATGGTTTCAAACTCCACTCCATTGTCGTCAGTGGGATATGGATATTCGAGTTTTACAACCTGACGATGTGACTCTAATTTATGTATAAGTTTTTTACCTATTGCTGTATTTGCATTAATGAGAAGATGATTTCTGACTTGGTCAAAACCATCTTTAAGGGTTGAATATCCTTCGGGGATAGGTTCAGAGACAACGGAAGATTCGATAAACTCAACAGTTTCGGGATAACGACGGAGTTCATTTTCCAATCGTTTTCCGGCAGGAGTATCGGTATTTATTTTCACTGAAATGGTCATGGCAGTAGGTTTTTATCATTGCTCTGCAAATATACTATCATTTTGGATAAAAGCAATAAAATGAATACAAAATTTCTTTTCTATAGAAACAATAAAATAAGTAATGTCATAAGGATAAATGACTTACAATCTTAAATTATTAATTATTACCTATTAATTATTAATTGAATACCCATGCTAATAAAACGAATTAAAGCCCGCAATTTCAAGACCTATCTGAACCTCGATTTGGATATCTCTGTGCATCAAGACAGACCTATTATTTTGATAGGCGGCGTAAATGGTGGTGGTAAAACCACACTTTTCGAATCGATATATGGAGCGTTGTATGGACTGAGGATATTTACAGCAAAGCAGTTCAGAGAGTTGCTCAACGCTGGCGCAAGTGGAAAAGAGGATGAAAAAATAGAGCTGGAACTGCATTTTTCGGGCAAGGTGCTCAACGAGGAACAGCAATATGTGTTGACCAGAACGTATGCGCTCAACCCGGCTGGCAGTCCTGTGGAAAGCGTAAAGCTGAATATGAGCGGTACTATTTTTGTGTACGGCACTGCCACTGCTCCTGCACAAAGGGCTGAACAAGAGGCACAAGTAAACAAAATTATCAAGGCCAATTTGCCACAGGAGCTGAGCCGTTATTTTCTGTTCGATGCCATGGAGGCGGGTAGTTTGCTCAAAGAAGACCAACTGAACCGCGTTATTAAAGAGAATATCGAAAACGTGATGGGGTTCAATAAGTATTTGCAATTGGCCAAGTCGTCGGAAAGCCTGTACCAAACCATGACCGCACAACGATTGCAAGTAGAAAACGAAAAGAAAGAATACCTTGAATTATTGGAACAAAAAAAGACCAAAGAAACAGCGTTGGGAAGCATTCAAACACAACTTCAAGATGCGTTGCAGTATTCAGTTGCCAACAAGGAATTGTACGATAATTTGAAAAGTGGTCTCAATCAGGACAGTTCCATAAAAAGTAAAATTGACAATGCCAATACCCAAATTGGAGCTATTCATAAACGCGAAGAATTGTACCGGGATGAGCTGGATAGTTTTGTGAAAGACATGGAGATAAATGTCTGTTTGCCAAAGCTAACCGATGCATTGAAGAATGAAATAAGTCTTATTCTAAAAACCAAAAACGAAAAATTACAGCAAAGTAATTCCAATGTAAACCCCGACCAAATAGAATCTATCAGCAAAACAGTATTGCATTATTTGACGCATAACAAACTGTTGCTCAAAGAAATTGCATTGTCCGATTTGGTGGATTATGTTATGGCTGCTGCCAACAATACCGACACAGCTGACCAGTATGACTTTTTGGAATTTTCGGAAGTAAAAGCGTTGGAGGATTTATTGAGTTTGCGAACTGCCAATACTTTTCCATCCTTGCATCAGCAACAAACGGAACTGAACCTATCATTGAATCAAATACCGGGATTGCAGGTTCAAATAGAATTGATGAAAGCCCAAATTACAGGCAGAAATTATGATTTGCTGAAAGCGTATGAAGACAATGAAGCCAAGATAAAGGAATGCGAAGCGCAAATTGCAGAATTAACCGCCGAAATTGGCAAAATAGCCAAGCGACTACATCAATATGACATACAAATCAGTCAGGAGCCCGACCCCAAATACGATACGCTGGGCAGGCTAAAAGGCTTTTTTGAGGATGTTGCCAATCAGTTATTAAAAGTAAAAAAGCAACAGATAGAAATGAAAATGAAGCAGGATTTGAACATCAATCTCACTGCTTATCGGGATGTGATTGACCGTGTGGAATTGTCGGAAAACCTTGCCAACCTCACCTTCAAAATCTTTCATACCGCAGGAAATGAGATTTATTTGAACCAATTGAACACTGCTTCCAAGCAAATAGTGGTGCAAGTACTGCTGAAATCACTGCACGAATTTGGCGATTATGACCCACCGGTAATGATTGATACGGTGATGGGCGTGTTGGACGAAGCGAGCCGAGCCACGGTGTTGGAGAATTATTTCCCAGAACTGTCCCAACAAACATTATTGCTAAGTTCTGACAGCGAAATACGCCCGGGTAGTGACTTTGAAAAGATTGAACCCTTTGTATCGAAAGCATATACCTTGCAACGCGACAGAGAAAAACAGTTGACAGAAATAATTCCTGGATATTTTGGTAAAACCCTAAATACTATATAGAACCAAATGTTAGCAAACTAATAAGAAAAAGATTTACCACTGAGATACTAAGGACATGGAGGTGCACTAAGAATAGTCTTTTACACAATTATTCTTTTGATTTTAAAGAACACTAAGTAAAAACATAAATGTTTTTGATATTTACAATTGCTTCTCTATAAAACATTTATGTTTTATACTTAGTGGTCTATATTTAGTTTTAACATTAACCTTAGTGCATCTAAGTGGACTCAATGTTCTTAGTGTTAAGCCTCTTAATTTTAATTGCGTAGCAATTTAATCCTTATAAATTCTTTGAATCTCTATTTATACTGTAGTTATAATTTGTGGTAAACCAAATTCATAATTATCATAAACAATAATTTTTTAGTCATCATAAACTCTAACATAACAACTAAGCCATGAGCAGTATCAATTTTCAAAATATCAGACAAGCCGAAGGTTTAATGGAAGACCTACACGAAGTACGGGCTAAAATTGAAGAACGTATCAATTTGGATAAATACTCGCCAAACCAAAAGGGCGTAAATATAAATGGTAATAAAATAATGCGCATCTGCCTTATGGCGGGGCTTTCCAGTTCCGACTTGCGCAATTTGCAAGAGGTGGAAACGGTGCAATTGTCCAAAGCAAGCAACCGTGTGTTCGATTCGTTTTTTACCACCCATAACTTGAGCACCATTTATTCTGCTTTACTCAAACTTAGGTACAGGTCACTAACTGTTGATTGGGATAATCCAACATTGCGAAGCAAAATATTCAATGCCGAGATAATTCGGGGCAGTAATATCCTGTTGAATGATGCAGTTTTGGAAGAGTGGTTACTGAATACTGTGAGTTTCAGCGGCACCAACAAAGCGGGTAGTATTCCCTACTTGAACCTGAATATCGGTGTGTATGAAGATGATATACAAGCAAGGCTAAATTTGAACGGAAAAGACATTACCAATACGCAAATTATTGTGGCGGGTACTACAGGTTCGGGAAAGTCCAATTTGTTGGCAGTATTAATTAATGAAATAAGAACGTTGTCAATAGAAAGTCCGTATCCAGTTAATTTCCTGCTATTCGACTACAAAGGCGAGTTTTCTGACCCAGCCAATAATGCATGGCTCAATTTATTTGAAGTGGATAGAACTTGTATTCTCGACCCCATAAAAGCACCCTTGCCATTTAATCCATTCAAGGATTTTACGGGCAAAGCGCAGAATGAAATCAATCTCTATTCCACCGAATTGGCAACGGCAATTTGCGCCATAGACAATGCACGCATGAGTGCCAATATGAGTAATCGGTTGTCGGAATCCATCATAAATGCATACAAACGAACGCAAAACAAAGCGGTTAGTTTTGACCTGATATTGAAAGAATACATTGCCGAACAACCCGAAAGAGACAGGGACAAAGATGACAGTATCAAATCGGTATTGAAGCAATTGATACGCACCAATTTATTTGCAAAAGATGATAGTGTTGACTTGGTAAAGGAAAGTTTTATAGTAAAAATGGATGGCTTCCCCAAAGATGGTCCAATAGCCAAAGCCATTGTCTATTTCATTGTTTCTAAGCTCAATACCATTTACGAAAAGCTACCCAAACAAGTGATAGATGATGAATGTGTAGAATTGCGTCATTTTACCATTATCGACGAAGCACATTATATGCTCGGTTTTGACAACAAGCCCTTGCGCGATTTGATAGCCGTAGGTCGTAACAAGGGATTGAGTATTATCCTTGCCACACAAAATATGGACAGCTACAAAAGTGAGTATTTCGATTTTTATGCTAATGCGCAATATCCACTTATCATGAAGCAGCAGTCAATTAACGACGGCGTAATCCGGGATTTATTTGGTGTGTCGGGCAAAGATTTCCAGGAGATAAAAGAAGCCATTGCCGGACTGCAAAAAGGAGAATTGATTATCAAAAACCCCTTGGCAATTTCATTGGGAATGGGCAAGAAATACAAAAAAATAAAGGTGAGCCACTTGATATAATTATCAGATGGTTTTCTTATCCTCACTCATTCATCTACCATTAAAAAGAAACAGCAACTAGAAGAAATATCGGCAAACCTAAGAGATAGCTATCGGGTTGGGGCTGGGATTAAAGGTGGAAGTGTTGTAAAACAGACCTAACAGGTTGAAAAAAACCTGTTAGGACATGAAGCCGCACCAACCCGATAGCTATCGGGTTTGTCAGCGGTGGTAGATCCAAAATGTTATGAATGCCATTAGGGTGAGTGTGATGTTAATAAAAAACAAATATGCATACTAAAAGAGATAAATCCCATTTATATGTATTACTTTTGGAAATAATAACCAAAAGTAGAAGATAAAAGTATGATTCAGGAATTTTACGTCGAAAACTTCATGTCGTTTGGAGATCGGCAATATGTATCCTTTGAGGCAACTAGCGATAAAACTTACCTCGATGAACTAACTGTAGAAGTAAAACCCGGAGTTCGGTTACTAAAAACAGCCATCGTTTATGGTGCAAATGCTTCAGGTAAATCGAATTTGCTTATAGCTATAGAAACTTTATGGCATTTATTAATAACACCAAGAGATGTTAAGAGTAAATCAGTAGCACAATATAAACCTTTTGCATTACGAAAAGGTGAGCCTACAATGATGGGTATAAGCTTTTATATGGGAGAGGTGAAATATATGTATGAAATTTCATATAATGAAACATCCATTCTTTCAGAAAAGCTTGAATACATCAATGGTATTCGTAAGGCATTGTTTTATGAAAGAACAGATGATAAAAAAATAACTTTTGGCAGTACTCTTGGTTTGTCGAAAAATTCGGCAAAAATAATTATTTCAAATAGTTTAAACAACCATACCGTGTTGTCCACGTTTTCAAAAGTGATAATTGAAGATGAAAACACGGAATTCGAAAAGCTATTCCTTTGGATTGACAAACAAGTACACGGGTTGAACGAGCACACAAAATCAATTACCATCGCTTTAGAGTCGGATATTAATGTTGATTTAAAGACGTTTATAGTAGAGGCACTTCGTGTTTCAGATTTTAATATCACAGATTTTAAAATAGTTGATGAATTTGAAGATGACATTTCGCTTCCAAATGATTTGTTATTAAATTCTAACATGGTATCCGAAGAAAAGGCAAATTATTTATACAAAAAACGTGTCAAAAAAATTCAACTGACACATTCAAGTACAAAAGGTGATTTTTCATTAAAACTGGAAGAAGAGTCGTTGGGTACAGTTGAGTATTTTAAGTTAAGTCGAAAAATGTACGACTTAATTCGATTTGATTGTATTTATTTAATTGACGAATTGGAAGATAGTATTCATTATGATTTAATGCTGAATGAGTTAGTTCGGTTTATTCGAAATGGAAAGCGGTCGCAATTGATATTTTCAACTCATAACCAACAACTATTAAGCGAGGATTTTATTCGTCGCGACATGGTAAAATTGGTGGAGAAATCGCACGAAACTGCTGAAAGTCAAGTCTATTCGGCTTCAGATTTTAAACTGCATAAAAAACTCTCGTTATTTAATGCCTACAAAATTGGAAAGTTTGGAGCAAAGCCAGAACTGGGTTCAACATTAATTGATAATTCCGTAAATTGACTTGTATGGCAAGACCTAAGCAACCCGAACGTAAACAGATTGTTATTATTGGTGATGGCAAAACAGAATCTATTTATGTTGATTCTTTAAAAGCTGTTTTTAAGGATAAACTTTTGGGATATAATCCTAAGCCACTCATCCCAAAACATTCATCTGTTGCGGAATTGAGAAAGCTGATAGAGGCAAATATAAATTATGATAAGGTGTTGTGTGTTGTTGATATGGATACGAAGTTGAGAGATATGAAAGAAATGACTGAGTATCAAAAATTAAAACAAAAATACCGTACTAGTAAGAACGTGATTTTCTACGAAACTCACCCTTGTACAGAGTTATGGTTTTATTATCATTTTCAATATACAACAAGTGAATTTGGATTGTTCGAGCCCGATTTAAAAAGACAACTGGAAAGAAAAATCAGTGGTTATGAAAAGAAATTACCTTTTTGTACACATCAACATATCATTAAATGCGGCGGAAATTTTGACAGCGCTATTGTAAATGGTCCCAGATCAATAGATTCCAGAGATGCAGATGAGAGAAATTACACATATTCAGAGATGGTTCTTTTTTTGGAAGAAATAGGAGTGGTTGAAAAACTGGATGATAAGAAATAAGGCAATGAAGATTTACTAAAATTGCCCAAAACTGCATTTTTAAGAAGTAGAAACATTTTGCCACAATAGGTAATGGCTTGTTACGACTGGGCTACGCCAAATAGAAAAATATGTTTTGAGTTTTCTGCTAAAAGGAAACAACCATTAATCCTTGTTTTTTAGCTCGTTCTATTTACAAACAGAGGTTTGGTGGTAACATTCCCCAATGTGTAAGTCTTTAAATAACCGCTATGCTTATGAAACTTTAATTGAAGCAGTTAAAAACGGTTGGTGTACACAAAGTTGCAGCGTTGGGATTAAAG
>JAIFKQ010000106.1 GCA_020049515.1 Paludibacter sp.
TTTTCGGCAAGCAATGTGGCTAAATACACCACCGAAGAAGCCAAATTGGCACTTGGAACACAAGAAAAGCTGAAAGGTGGTTTTATGATGGATGCCTCGGTAGGCAAATTGATTTATTTGAAAAATCGCAAATCAGTCAACTTTAATTTGAGTTTAAGTAATTTATTGAACAATACAAAAATGGTGACTGGTGGTTATCAACAAGCCCGCTTGCCATTGGACGAAACGGCCATTGATGCTACCAACTTGAATAAATTCCCCTCAAAATACTATTATGCATGGGGATTCAATTTGTTCTTCAACGTGGGGTATAAATTCTAATATATAATTCATAATTTTTAATTCATAATTCATAATTAAAGACCCATTAAAAAGAACTCTTTAATAATAAGAAGAAAATAACAAATAATATGAAAATGAAAAATAATAAGAATATAGTAGCTATTTTTGCAGCCGCAGTTTTGCTCACTGGCTGTGCTCAAACAGAATTTGATGCCATGTCGGCTGATAAATTGATGGGCGTAAAGTTGGAAACAACTTACACAATAGCAAAATTGAAAACAGATTTCATGGTATCAACGGCTTTGTTTAGTGCCGATTCTATTGTATCTACAAAAGACATTGTTATCAATGGAATTGTTACTTCGTCCGACAATGAGGGTAATGTTTATAAATACATTGTGGTACAAGAAGAAGGAGCCAATGCACAAGCCATGAAAATTTCGATTGATGCAGGGAGCTTGTCTGGAATTTATCCTTTGGGTCAACGTGTTTCAGTTCGTTGTAACGGATTGTATATTGGTAAATATGCCGAAGGACCACAAATGGGTGTTTATTATGAAAATAAAACAAAAACTCCTGTTCGCATTGAACCAGGTCGTATGCCAAAGTATTATGCTGATACCCACATTTCTGCCTACGGTTTACCAGTTCCTGCGGCAGTAATTCCAGATACCATGACCATTGCACAAATAAAAGCTGGAGGAATATCGGTTGCTAACAAGTTGGTTTGTATCAAAAATGCATTTTTTACTGGCAAAGGTGCTAATTATGGTCTGCCATCAACGATACCTGAAACTGAACAAATTTTTGCACCCTCTACAAATGGCATAGGTTATCCACAATCAAGAGAAATACAAGATGGAAGTGGCGCATCGGTATTTGTATCCACAAGTGAATATTCAAAATTTGCAAGTAAAAGAATACCAGCTCCCACTTATAAAGGTAATATCACTGCCATTATTGGATGGTACAACGATAGGGATGCAACTGCTTCGGCCACTAAAATATATCACCAACTCACGTTGCGTTCTATTAGTGATTTAGGCAAAGGATTTGAGACCTATCATCTATCTATCAAATAATATAAAAATACAACACAAACAAAACAAATTTAAAATTAATATGATTATGAAAACAACAAAATTTTTCGGTATGATGCTTTTTGCATTGGCATTGGCAACAACCGCTTGTACCAATGTAAATGATCCTGTGGAGGATCCAATTGTAAATGGCGCATTGCCTTTTTCAGAAACCTTTGAGGCTAGTCTCGGAAAGTTTACAACACAAAGTGTTTCAGGTGATCAAGCATGGGCTTTTGATAGTAATAAATATGCGTTAATAAGTGGATATTTAAGTGCTGATAAATCGAATCATGCAAATATAGATTGGTTGATTTCCCCTGAAATTGACTTGTCAAATGTAACAACTGCTAAATTAACTTTTGACCATGCAGCACGTTACTTTACTGATTTAAAAACTGAAGCTACTGTTTGGGTTTCTTCTAACTATATAGAGGGTTTACCAACTACTGCAACTTGGACTCAATTATCTACCAAAACTTTTACAGATCCGGGAAGTTGGACATTGGCTAGTTCTGGAGAAATTAGTTTGACTGCGTATGCTGGTAAAAAAATTAAAATTGCTTTCAAATATATTTCTACAGATACAAAAGCAGGAACATGGGAAATTAAAAATTTCATGATTCAACAAGGCGAAGCTGTTGTTGATCCTGCTGATTTAGTAACTGGTAATGGAACTGAAGCAACTCCTTATAATGTTGCAGGTGGTATAGCCAATCAGGGTGCATCGAAATGGGTTAAAGGATATATTGTTGGTTATGTAGTATTTGGAACTCCAACTGCTTATGTATTCACCTCTGATACCTGTACCGTTAGTAGCAATATGCTCATTGCAGGGTCTAAAACTGAAACTGATATTACAAGATGTATGGCTGTTCAATTACCTTCTGGTGCAGTTCAAACTGGTTTAAATTTAAAAACTGTCAAAACCAACTTAGGTAAAGAAGTAACAATTTATGGTTCATTAGAAGCGTATTTTGGAAAACCAGGTTTGAAAACAGTTTCATATTATGCGCTTGAAGGTGGTACTACTGGAGGAACTAAACCAGCAGATACATCAAATGCTATTTTTGCAGAAACATTTGCAGCGAGTTTGGGCAACTTTACTCAATATAGTACTTTAGGAGATCAGGTGTGGGGATGGAGCTCCAACTACAAATGTGCTTTAGTTTCGGGTTATGCTTCCTCAACTAGATATGTAAATGAAGACTGGTTGATTTCACCTGCCATTAATCTATCTACTGTGACGGCTGCAACGCTCACTTTTTCGCATGCAGGAAATTATTTTAATGGTTCGGAATCTACAAATTGCACATTATTTGTTTCGACAAACTATAATACTGGTAATCCAGCATTGGCTACATGGACTCAATTGATAATTCCAACTTATGACCAATCAAATAAATTTACATTTACAGCATCGGGCAATATAAGTTTAACTTCTTATGTAGGTTCTTCTAATGTAAAAATTGCTTTCAAATATAAAAGCGATGGAACTGCTACTGGAACAGGCAACTGGGAAATTAAAGAAGTTGTTGTAAAATAACAAATTAGTTATCTCAATAAAATACCAAAAGCGGCTAACTCCATAAAAAGAGTTAGCCGCTTTTTTTATATCAAAATTACCAAAAGTGACAATCCTTTATCTTCGAATTTCGTGTGTTTATAGGCATTATGTTCAAATATAATTCTCATTATCAAATGTTTAAATGTAAATAAGCAGAAATGTAATCAATCTTTGAATTGCGTCTTTATGCGTTATAATGTTCAGTCGGCACGTTCCGATTCTCGGAATGTCGAAATACTCCATCGAAATACTCCATCGAAATACTCCATCGAAATACTCCGGTTGTATTCAAATACTTCAATCATAGATAATAATAATCAATCCACGATAGCTTTTGTGGACAATGCAAATTAGCGTTCCATATTTTTTTTTTTTTCGTTTGTACAAAGTCAAGGCTTGTAAAGTCGTTTTTTTTACTTCAATACTTCCTCCCAAAAATTGATAAAACGTTTTGAGTTATGGTTTGACCATCCCAACATAAAAAAGCCGAAAACACACCTAATTTGGCAATATTAAGTTGAGGTTAAATCTTTTTAAAAGGATCTAAGTGCGCTGAAAGTTAGTTTATTAAGAGTTTATTTATAGGAGTTTAATACGAGGAGTGAATAATTGGTGATTAATATAAATATAGTTCTATTTAATTAAGAAAACATGTTTAACAACATATCATAGAATCGTAATAATAAAAAAAAATACTCTAATTTTGTACTTTGTTTAATACCTAAAAAATAAACAGTCAATTTATTGATAAAAACAATCAGATTATCTACCTAATTTATCTATCACCATTTTTAAAGTAAATGCTCAATGAATGAAAGAGTCAATTCATTTTTTTATGCTATTTTCTTTTTGCGAATTAAGTTTTTTACAAATACATTCAGATTATACAAACTTACTACAAAAGCAGCGTTTTTATTAATTCATTTGTTACTAGCACTTTAGCAGTTTTAAAATAAAAGGAAAAAAAAAACTTTCATTAAAACCAATAATAAAGTTAACAATGCTTGTTTAATTCATTTTTTTATGTTTACTTTGCAAAGTCTTAATTTTAAATAGATTTTTTTATAGCATAAAAAATTCTGAAAATCAATAATACTTGAATACTTTTCTGTTCAAAAGTGCTATTAATTAACTAGTTCAATTTAAATTACAGGATTCTTTATATTTAATTCAAATTACATCTTTTTTTTCAAATACCATAATAACCATTGATTAGGTTATTAAATAGAAATTTCACTTTCACTATAACTAACACTAAAAATTAAAAAAATGACAACAGAAAGAAACCAATTAAGCGAAGAAACAGATGATCTTGGCTTGTTACTCAAAGCATCTTCTTATACGGTAGGCGCTTACACTATTGATGTTCAAAAAAGATTACTTACTATTGGAGGTGAGTCAAAAAAACTGACAACTAAAGAAGCTAATTTATTGATTATTCTTGCTGCCAATCCTAACGATTTGTTAAATCGCAAATATGTTTTGAAAACAGTTTGGAAAGATGACAACTACTACAATGCAAGAAGTATGGACGTGTATATTTGCAAGTTACGCAAATTGTTGAAAGCCGATCCTAATGTAATCATTATCAACATTCATGGTAAAGGTTATAAATTAATTGTGCCTAACGCATAGTTAAAACTTTATACAATTCTTAGAAGTTTCTGTAATTAATTCTCTAAACAATAATAATTAAGATTGTTTTTTTTATTATGGAAATCAACTTTTTTCTAAATTAAATCTAACTATATCAGAATAGTTTTGATTTTGCTTGAAGGAGAGAGAATAATTTTGATAAATAATTTTTGAGAATGATTTTAGAAGGTGCGGTACATTAAGTATCGCACCTTTTCGTTGTGATAACTAAATCTCCATACAACTTTATTATTTCTGAGTCTGCACCAATAAGTTGATTTTTAAAATTATTGGTTCTACTACTATTCGTGTGAGTTTTTATTTAAAATTGTCGCTACTTTCACCTAATAAAAGGTCAATTACAATCCGAAAAGTGGGATTCTTCGATAGTCACAATAGTTCACAATAGAATTAATGCTGAAAGCATTTATAATGATAATACCGAACGAAGAATCCGATCTGTCGGAAAAGGTATTAAGCTAATGCGAACTTCTTTACTTAAAATATCCTCTAATGTGTTTATTGTGTTTTCATTTTCAATTTTATACGTTTGGGAATCAAAAACACCCATACAGTACAGTGTAGAACCATTTTTTAGAACAATAAAACCCAAAAACCCAAATGATTTATTTTTGATATAAAAAAATCCTTACTTCTGATACAGCCTCTCGATAGCTATCGGGAGGGATACCGACTTTTCACACTCCCGCTTCTCGGGATGTTCCATACTGCCAAGAGACGGCACGTACCGCTTATCGGAATGTACAAATACTCACTTGGAATACTCCGTTTGCGTTAAAATAGAACACTTATCGGAGTGAACCTATTTTTTAGGTATTCAATCATTGGCTAAATGTGATTATTTTTCTTACCTGTTTGCCTAGAAATAATAGGAATTTTGAACATAAATACCTTCCATAAGCGATTTTTTCCATTGCTCCGCACTCTCATTCACTCAAGCTCAATATTTAATTAGTGAATCATTATTTGCTTATTCCAAAACATTCAAGCCTTTTTTCTTCTTTTTTTTACATTACTTAAAGCTTCAATAATCTAAATCTGCCTAAATTGTACGGTCATTGATTGTTGAAATGCAGTAAACACAGTTCAGTAAGGTTAATTTATCGTAAAACATTGGATGTTGAACATATTTAAGCCATTTAATTTGATGCTAAACTTAGTCCAATTTAAAAATTATTCCAGCCCACTGACTGATAATATGTCATTGCAAAAACATTATTTACTACATTATAATAAGAGTAAATTTAATAGCTACAACTCTGTTTTATTTAAATTTCTTCATTATCTGATAATTGCCTGTTGAGATGCCATTAATAACTTCTCAACTTATGAGAATAACATTTAAAACAATACTTTTAACTTTCACCTATGTAGTAAAATGTCTTTACTGAAAGTAATTTGTGCTACAAATGATTATAAACCAATAGATTAAAATTATTGCTATATTTGCAAACGTAATTGTTATTGAATAAACATGTTGTTTCATCCTTTTTATAGCTTAAATAGCTAATGGTAAAGTCACTTGTTTAATCTAAATAATTACTATTTGATAAGGATACCCAATTCTTAATTTCATTACAGTTCTAGCTTTTTTTATCAATTAGCTATTGCACGTATAGAAGAATATACTGAAATTTTAAAATACTGAAAATGACTAATCAAATCATTTGTTTTATAGCGTGGATGGTAATAGGCATTACAATGTCATTTTTATTATTTTTTCCCTCTTGGAGTTCTATTAATGATGATGTATTGTACGAAAACTATGCATGTAACCAAGGGGTGAGCTTTGAGGGAAAAATCAAAAATGAATTAATAGCAAAATCTAGCTATAGGTATGATAATGAAGCCGTAAATTTGCTGTCATCAAATGAATTAAGTGTTAATGTGTCTGATCCCACCACTTTAAGTAGTACTAACGATAATATTTTAAACTCTAATTTAAATATTGGAGAAGCTACTGAAACTTCCATTAATAATTATGCTGTAAATAGCCAACACGTAAAAATATCAAAATCTAGAGCAGATAATTATTCCAGCAACTACTTAAAAGAGAATAAATCGTACTCCTACAGCAATAGCTCAAATAATTCAAACCAATTATATCATAATTCTTCCAGTTATTCTTCTTTTAGTCGTGGAGATATTTATTTTAGTAAAAATAATAGAGAAGTAATAAAAAAATCGAATTACAATGACTATGCTCAAATGAGCACCGATTTGAGTGGTAGTGAGTTTCTATTCGGACAAAATAACGAGCCTCAAAGAGGAGATTCCGGTCCAGGCGGTAACCCTGAAGAAGAGATACCAGTTGGAGATGGGGTTTGGTTTCTAATTGTTTGTTTGTTTGGTTTTGCCGCCAAAAAACGTTTAAGTGTTTAAATTGATACTTGTATTTGCGTTTAGTAAGTTGTTGATTTTTCGCAATAGCCTCTCTGAAGTTAGAATCCATTATTATAGCATTCGTTTTAATGTAATTCATTATAATTCTGTATTTTATACTTTGAGAATGTAGTGTGTTAAGTGAAAATTGAAATGTATTCGCTTTGCAATCTTTTTAGTTTAAGGTGGAGCACTTTATCTATCAGTATTTTTTTTCAAGTGTTTTTTGCGAAAAGGAACTATTTATGTACTATTATTTGAGTTTATTATTTATTTGCAATCAAAAAAAAATCATTTAATTACGCCTATGAATCTAATTAATTACAACATTATGAAAGACAAAGAAACAACAAATTTAGTCCTTATTATGGTCGTATCTATAGTTCTACTTCTATTTCTATATTTATCTCCAAACAAACAGAAAACGTTAGAAAAAAATTTAAGCAAAGCAAAAAATGAAATCCCAGCAATTAACAAAACTAATAAGTTAAATTCGACAGTGAGTTATAAATAGAAGAATCAAACCACCTTATTTGGCGAAATAAATAAAAGGTTTTGTGAAAATTAAATGATTTAAATCTTAAAAATAACTTTACAGAGCGAGATACTGTTGTAAATAATTGATAGCATTTATAGTTTTCCATTTTGTTAATTTACTTATTTTCTCATTGAAACACATTTATCAAATAAAGCTCTTTGTAGGCTCTTTGATAAATGTGTTTTTTTTTGTACCTTTACCAAACGAAAAACAAGTTGATTTTTATGTTTTATACAGCAGTAAATATTGATTCCTCAACATCAAAAATATCCTACCAAGACCGAATAATTACATTGGGTTCTTGTTTTGCCGAAAATATAGGAAAAAAAATGAGTAATGCTTATTTTCGAACAGATACTAATCCTTTCGGCGTATTATACAATCCTATTTCAATTGCTAATAGCCTAGAAATGCTCCTTGAAAATAAAAGATTTACCCTAGAGGACATTTTCGAAAATAAATCTCTTTGGCAGAGTTTTTCACATAGTAGTTTGTTTTCAGATATATCTCCAGAAATTTGTTTGACGAACATTAATTCAAGATTAGATTGTTCGACTCATTTTTTAAGCAAATCAAATTTTCTGCTAATCACTTTTGGCACTGCCTGGGTATTTGAGGAAAAAAAGAGTGGGAGAGTGGTTTCCAATTGTCATAAACTACCAGCGAGCACTTTTATTAGACGCAGATTAACAGTACATGAAATTGTAGAGAATTATTCGATGTTAATCAATAAGCTTCAAGCTCATTTTCCTGCTATACGTTTGATATTTAGTGTTAGTCCCATTCGCCATTTTAAGGATGGAGCACACGATAACAATCTGAATAAAAGCATTTTATTGCTCGCTATTGAAGCTATTAAAAAACGATTTACACAGGTTGATTATTTTCCTGCTTACGAAATTATGATGGACGAATTGCGCGATTACCGTTATTATGCTTCAGACATGCTGCATCCTTCTAGTACAGCTATTGACTATATTTGGACTCGATTTTCGGAAACGTATTTTAGCTCAGATACCTTGCTGATTAAAAAGGAGTTAGAGCAGCTGGCAACTGACTTGATGCATCGTCCACTCCATCCAAAATCGTCAGAATACAATTTATTTCAATTAAATTTGAATAAACGAAAATTAGAACTTTTAAAGAAGTACTCATTTCTGAAACTCTGAAAATCCATAATTATTGAAATTAGTAAATAGCTTTGAAGCATAAAAAATGAAATTGGTCACTTATCTGTTTTAAAAGTTATTTTGGCGTATTTTTTTTTGTATGTTAAAATAGTAGTTGCCCAACAAAAATTACACCTTCTGTCAGTTCCTTTTTTATTTCTTTTCATACTAACGCTTTATAATCTATCAATTGCCAATTATCAATTGCCAACTATCAATTGTCAACTATCAACAGTCAGTTTAAAACAATCAAAATGCTTTATCCCATTCATTTCGAACAAAAAATAGCTTTTACCACCATACGCCAATTGCTCAAAAACAAGTGTATGAGCACGTTGGGTGTGGAAAAAGTAGATGAAATTGCATTTTCGTCTAATTATGCCGACGTGATGCGTTTACTCTGTCAAACCGATGAAATGCTCCGGGTGCTTACTGTCGAAAGTGACGAATTGCCTATTGGTGATTTTTATGATGTGCGTCCGGCACTGTCGAGGGTACGCATTGAAGGTTTGTTTTTGGATGAGCTGGAGGTTTTTGATCTTCGACGTGCATTGGAAGCGGTTCGATTGCTAGTGGCTTTTCTTACCAAACATGATGCGGAAGTTTATCCGCATTTGCATGATTTGGTAATTGGTGTAACTACTTTCCCACTTGTTATTCAGCGCATTGACAGTATTCTTAATAAGTTTGGTAAAATTAAAGACAATGCATCGGCAGAATTAGCACGCATTCGCAAGGATATTTTTCAGGTTCAAAGTTCTATTTCCCGCACTTTAAATTCTATTCTTCGTCAGGCTCAGGCCGATGGTTATGTAGATAAAGATGTATCGCCTACCATGCGCGAGGGACGTTTGGTGATTCCTGTTTCACCGGCATTTAAGCGTAAAGTGAATGGTATTGTACATGACGAATCGGCTACTGGAAAAACGGTTTTTATTGAACCCACGCAAGTGGTAGAGGCCAATAATCGTTTGCGGGAGTTGGAAGGCGAGGAGCGAAGGGAGATAATTCGCATCTTGGTGGAATTTACTAATTTCGTGCGTCCGCATTCCGAAGAAATTTTTGCTTCGCAATATTTTCTTGGATGGATAGATTTTCTACGAGCCAAGGCTCTTTTTGCCATTGAAATAAAGGCTATAAAACCCCGAGTGGATGATATGTGTCAATTGGAATGGGCAAAAGCGGTGCATCCTATTTTGTTTCTTTCACTCAAAAAGCAAGGTAAGGAAATTGTACCATTGGACATAGTTTTGAATGAAAAACAACGGATTTTGTTGATTTCAGGGCCAAATGCCGGTGGTAAATCGGTATGTTTGAAAACGGTGGTTTTGCTCCAATATATGATGCAATGCGGTTTGTTGGTGCCACTCCATGATAGCAGTCGTGCCGGTATTTTCGAGCGACTTTTTATCGATATTGGCGATGAACAATCCATTGAAAACGATTTGTCAACCTACAGTTCACATCTCACCAACATGAAGTATTTTATCAAAAATAGTAACCCCAAAACTTTGTTGTTGATAGATGAATTTGGAACAGGAACAGAACCAATGATTGGTGGAGCAATTGCCGAAGCTACCTTGGAACGTTTTAATAGAAACTTTGCTTTTGGTGTGATTACTACTCATTACACTAATTTAAAGCACTTTGCCGAAGATGCAGTCGGAATTGTAAATGGTGCTATGCTTTACGACCGTCAACATTTGCAACCACTTTTTCAGTTAAGTATTGGCAATCCTGGAAGTTCGTTTGCCATTGAGATAGCTCGGAAAATAGGTTTGCCAGAAGATTTAATTGCTGAAGCTGCCGAAAAAGTAGGAGCGGAGCATTTGGATTACGACAAGCATTTACAGGACATTGTGCGCGATAAACGTTATTGGGAAAACAAACGCCAGCAAATTAGACAAAAAGAAAAGAAGCTTGAAGAAACGCTGGAAAAATACGAAGCTGAATTGGCCGACATAAATCGTCAACGAAAAGAAATAACCTCGCAAGCCAAAACGGAAGCCAAAAACTTATTGTCGGATGCGAATGCAAAAATTGAAAATACAATACGACAAATTAAGGAAGCCGATGCAGAAAAAGTTAAAACTCAAGCTGCCAGAAAGGAATTAGAAGATTTCAAGCAAAAAATAAGCCCCACGTCCCCCGAAGTAGGTAAAAAAATTATTCAAGTTAAAAAAGTTAATGCAGAGATTCCCAAAGTTCGAAATACAGAACACGAAACACGAAATCCGAAACCCGAAACACTTTTTGTGGGTTCTAATGTTCGCCTCATCGGTCAAACTGCTACAGGTGTAATTTTAGAAATGCAAGACAAACAGGCAGTTGTGGCGTTTGGAAATTTAAAGTCAACCGTGAAACTTGCAAAGCTTGAACCAATCAGTAAAAACCAATTAAAGAAGGAAGCACAAAAATACGATTCGTTGCGAAGTACCAGTACCGACGAAGTTCGTCAGCGTAAACTTAGCTTTAGTTCCGAAATTGATGTGCGAGGCATGCGTGGTGACGAGGCTTTGCAGGCTGTAATGTATTTTATAGATGACGCAATAATGGTGGGTGTTTCTGGCGTTCGTATATTGCATGGAACTGGAACTGGTGCTTTGCGACAGATGATTCGGCAGTATTTAGCAACTATAAATGGAGTAAACAAATTCCGAGACGAACACATTCAGTTTGGAGGAGCGGGTATTACTATTGTGGAGTTCGATTAATCAAAACTGATAAGTTAATACAAAAAAACGCCTCTTAAGAGGCGTTTTTTTTTTGAATTGCAAATTTTCAACTATTCTTCTTCAATTACGTCCATGTTCGATTCAATCTCGAAAACGGACAATTGACGGCGGAAAATCTCATCCAAAGATATTTGGAAAGTTTCGGTATGTGCAATGCCTGTAATAGCTGTTAATTTCTCAAGAATTATCTGCAATAGATGGCGGTTGTCTTTGGCATATATTTTTACAAACATAGAATACTTTCCTGTGGCGTAATGACATTCCACTACTTCTGGAATTTTCTTCAAATCTTCCACCACTTCTTTAAATAGTTTAATATCGCTCAATGTAATACCAATATAGGCACATGTTTGAAATCCAACTTTGTAGGTATCCACAACAAATTCAGAACCTTTAATGATGCCTGTGTTTCGAAGTTTTTGAATTCGTTGGTGAATAGCTGCACCTGAAACATTACATTCGCGTGCTACTTCCAAAAACGGAATCCGTGCATCTTGCGAAATAAGCTGTAAAATCTTTTTATCTAATCTGTCAATTTGATGTTGTGCCATAATATTATTGTTGCCCTAAATTTTTATTTGTGTTTTAATTGTTCAAAATAATATGCAAATGTATTTAATATATTTGTATTTTCGACCATTTTTCCAATAAAATGATAGTTAGAGCGTAAATAATATTCATTTTAACGATATTTCCCTTCATCGCAATCTTTCAGCACACTCATGTAGCTTTGATAGCGCGACGAACTGATTTGGTGATTGGATACTGCTTCGATTACCGCACACCCAGGTTCGTGAACGTGTGTGCAATTGGCAAACTTACACTTGGACGACATGGCAAATATCTCTTTGAAATAATGCCCAATTTCAGCTTTTTCCATATCAATAGTGCCAAAACCTTTGATACCCGGTGTGTCAATAATATGTCCGCCAGCTATCAATTCAAACATTTCTGAAAAGGTGGTGGTATGCATTCCTTTGTTGTGATAAGATGATATTTCACCCGTTTTGGCAAGCGATAGTGGTGCTATGGCATTAATCAATGTTGATTTGCCAACACCTGAGTTTCCTGAAAAAAGTGTTGTTTTACCTTTCAAAAAAGTCATTAAATCATTAATGTTTATCGATTGCTTTGCTGATACATTATAAGTTGGATAGCCCAATGACGTGTACAGATTAACCAATCCATCAAGGTATTCCATTTCTTCAGCTGAATAGCGGTCAATTTTGTTGAACACTATGCATGCCGGCACACGATACGCCTCAGCAGTGGCCAAAAAGCGGTCGATAAATACCAGCGAAGTTTCAGGGTAATTTACAGTTACAAGCAGTGCAACCAAGTCCAGGTTGGCTGCCAAAATCTGAAATTGCTTTGATAGGTTAGACGAGCGACGCACAATATAATTTCGGCGGTCGTTGATGGCATGAATCATGGCCGTTCCGTCCACATTTTTCTCAAACTCCACATTGTCACCCACGGCAATTGGATTGGTACTGCGAATCTCTTTCAAGCGAAAATTACCTTTAATTTTGCACTCAAACAATTCACCTTCGTCAGTTTTTACCTGATACCAGCTACCTGTGTTTTTTACAACTAAACCTTTCATGTGTTTCGTGTTTCGTGTTTCGTGTTTTGTGTTCCGAGTTTCGTGTTTATTATTTTTTCAAGTACAGATAAATTTCTGATTTTGAATAAGTTTTTATGTGACCCTTCAGGGGGTTAGAGGGCTAAAACGCCTCCGTAGCAGTGATATAAAACTGTAATTTATCACCATAATTATTTTTGGCAGCATCAAGTCTCAAATGTACACGTGCATCATTCAGTCTATAACGTAAACCTGCACCGTAAGCCACTTTTAGTTTGTCAATTTTATAATTGGAGCTGTTCATAACATCACCTAAGGAACAAAATACCGCCCCTTTCAATCGTTTGTAGATGGGCAATCGATATTCTGTTTGAAGTAGCATCAATACATTTTCGCGATACATTCCCTGTCTGAATCCACGTAGTTTATCAATTCCGCCAACTGTAGGTAGCAACTGAAACGGTATCCCATTTTGGCCAAAAACTCCTGCGTAATATGCTTGCCATGCCAAAACATGTGATGCAAATATTGGAATATAATGACGAAAATCAAAAGTGACTTCCTGCAAAGAAAAAGTACTTCCCATTCCTTTTTTAGAACTGGAATAGGCAGCTTTGGCAAAAAAACCATTTTGTGGATAAAATTGGTTGTCCCTGTTATCATAAGCAGCCACCAAGCCGATATTTGTTTGCGTAAAAGGTGTCCAACCGTCGTGACCAAATTTACTGAATATATCTCTTTTCACAAATTCAAATGAAGTATCTGATACAATTCGATCATAACGGCTTGAAAATGAAACTCCAACATAAAAATGTTTTGATACAATGTACTGAGGTTGTATCAAAAAAGATATATTTTGCGATGTGTAAGGTTGTTTTGTCGAAGTGAGTTTATTGCCAATTCCATAATAGAAATCTGGATAATTCCGTAGGCTTAAATTGGAATATAAATACCATTTATCTGCATTGAAATAGATTTTTGGTGTAATATTAAACAAAAACTGATTGCGAAATGTATAAACGACACTTCCCGAAACTGAACTGATTTTGCTTATATTATTACTTTTAGAATAATAACCATAAGCTATGCCTGGTGCTACGCTGGTTTCCTGTTGATAGGATGCATGTGGAATAATAAACAAACTTTGACGCAAAACGGTTGAATCCGATGGTTCGGAAGCATATCCAATCCTAGAAAGGGATAATAGTATGATAAGAAGCGTTTTTTTCAATAGAATTAAAATGACTTAAATATAATTTCAGTCATCCCAAAAACTAAGATGACTGAAATCTACTTACAATAATTATTTATAAATTATTAAATAGCAAATGATTACTATACTGTCAAAATTTCTTTCTCTTTCGCAACATACATATCATCAATTCTTTTGATATATTTGTCATGAATCTTTTGAATGCTAACTTCTGCATCTTTTTCTTCGTCTTCAGGAAGACCTTCTTTTTGCATTTTCTTGAAATGCTCAATAGCATCCCTGCGCGCATTACGAACGCTGATTTTAGCATCTTCGCATTCAGCTTTCGATTGTTTGGCCAGTTGTTTACGGCGGTCTTCAGTGAGTGGTGGAATACCCAAACGAATGGTTTCGCCGTTATTCATTGGTGTAATACCAACTTCAGAATTCATTATGGCTTTTTCGATAACCGAAATTAGTGCCTTTTCCCAAGGTTGAATGGTGATGGTTTTGGCATCCGGTGTAGTAATTGTAGCCACACTAGAAATAGGAACATGTTGTCCATAATAGTCCACTTTTACACCGTCCAAAATACGTGGGTTAGCTTTACCTGCGCGGATGTGCGCCAATGATTCGTCCAAAAATAAAAGGCAAGCTTCCATACTATCAGCTGCATGGTCTAAATGTTTTTTTACGTCTAGCATATATTATAAAGAGTTTGAAGATTTGAAGATTTGAAGATTTGAAAATTTGAAAATTTTGAAGAAAACCGTACTAACCATTCTTTTCCCCCTTTAGAGGTTAGGGGTTCTTTAATTTCTCACCAATGTACCAATTTTTTCGCCTAGCATTACCTTTTTTAGGTTGCCAACAGTATCCATGTCAAATACATATATCGGCATGTCGTTTTCCTTACACATGGTGGTGGCAGTTAAATCCATCACTTTTAAATTTTTGTGATAAATTTCGTCGTATGTTATTTCAGTAAATTTTGTAGCTGTTTTGTCTTTTTCTGGATCGGCGGTATAAATGCCATCAACCCGTGTTCCTTTGAGCATTACATCAGCTTCAATTTCTATGGCACGAAGCGAAGAACCTGTATCGGTGGTAAAAAACGGATTGCCCGTGCCTGCCGAGAGTATTACCACTTCGCCACGTTCCAAGGCATCTACGGCTTTTTGTTTGCTGTAAAATTCGCCAATAGGTTCCATCCGAATTGCGGTTAAAACTCTTGATTTTACTCCAGCAGCTTGCAGTGCCGAGTTTAATGCCAAGCTATTAATAACTGTAGCCAGCATGCCCATTTGGTCACCCTGTACACGGTCAAAACCTTTAGAAGCACCAGTTAAACCACGAAATATATTTCCACCGCCAATAACAATACCGACCTGAACACCCAATGCAGCAATCTCTGCAATCTGACTCGCATATTCACTTAAGCGTTTCTCGTCGATGCCGTATTGTTTCTCACCCATCAATGATTCGCCGCTTAATTTTAATAGAATACGTTTAAATGCTACCATAATATTCATTTACTATTTAATTATTTACTATTTACGATTTCAAAAAGCCATGATTTTTTAGCAAAAGTAAATAATTTGCTTCGGATAACCAAATTCTACCCTCTCTAATAATAATAAAAACAGATTAAATACTTGTCATTAAGCCATAAATATGATTTTTTTAGTATTTGAATCATTCCGATCAATTCAGATTTAAATATTTATTCAATTCAATTATGAATATTTTTCCACTTTTATGCTGTTTTCTATACTAAATTTCTATCTTTGCACTCCTATTTTACCAATTAAATAAAAACCAATAAAATGGAACTAATTCGCAACAGAATTTCATTGCTTCGTGATGAAATGAAAAAACAAAACATTGCAGCATGTATCATTCCTGGCACCGACCCGCATGCAAGTGAGTATATAGCAGAATGTTGGAAAGAGCGTGAATGGATTTCTGGCTTTGATGGTTCAGCGGGCACAATAGTAGTTACACTTACAAAAGCTGCTTTATGGACTGATTCTCGCTATTTTTTGCAAGCGCCTAAACAATTGGAAGGTACTGGTATTGAGTTGATGAAGCAAGGATTGGCCGAAACACCCGATATTTTACCTTGGCTTGCCATATATCTTAGAGCAGGCGAAAGTGTAGGTGTCAATCCCCAAATGTTCTCTTTTAATGCCTATTCTTCTATGAAAACTGAGCTTGAAATAAATAATATTGAATTGGTTTCAATAGATCTTTTATCTCAGGTTTGGACCGTTAGACCACCAATGCCCTTGCAACCGTTGTATGTTTTTGAAACAAAATATACTGGAAAATCAGCCATTAAAAAACTTGAATTGTTACGCTTTGAAATGAAAAAAGCAACTACTGACACATTTGTTATTTCAGCTTTGGATGATATTGCGTGGCTATTTAATATTAGGGGCAGCGATGTGAATTACAATCCTGTAGTTATTGCTTATGCTTTGGTAGAAGAAAATAATGCTACCTTATTTGTTGATATAGAAAAACTTACACCAGAAACAAAATTATATCTTAAAAATGAAGGTGTTTCGACTGACAGTTACCTCGCAATTTATGATGTATTATCTCATTTGTCCCCTTCAACAACCGTTTTGGTTGACGGAGCAAAATTAAACCAAGCATTGTATGAGTCTATTCCTGCCCGCTGCATCATTCGAAGTGCTATGTCTCCCATATTAAAGATGAAAAGCATTAAAAATGAAGTGGAAATGGCTGGAGTGCGCTGCGCAATGAGAAAGGATGCAGTAGCACTCACCCGTTTTTTTATGTGGTTAGAAGCTAATTTACCCAGTGGCAATTTGACCGAAATTTCAGTTTCTGATAAATTGCGTGCATTCCGAAGCGAGCAGAAAAACTTTGTGGGAGAGAGTTTTGGTACCATTGCCGGTTATGCTGCACACGGAGCAATCGTTCATTATCATGCCGTGGAAGCATCCGATGTTAAATTGGCAGCTGATAATTTATTATTGCTCGACTCGGGTGGTCAGTATTTGGATGGAACTACAGATATTACCCGAACTGTAGCACTGGGAATACCCACCGAACAACAAAAAAAGGACAATACATTGGTGCTTAAAGGTCATATTTCATTAGGTACAGCAAAATTTCCATTAGGAACTCGTGGCTCACAATTAGATATTTTGGCGCGAAAAGCAATGTGGGATTTGGGTTTAAATTACGGTCACGGAACTGGACATGGTATAGGTCATTTTTTGTATGTACATGACGGACCGCAAAGTATTAGGATGGATGAAAATCCAACAGTATTACTGCCAGGAATGATGATTTCTAACGAGCCCGGAATGTATCGCACCAATGAATATGGTATTCGTATCGAAAATTTAGTGCATGTTATACCAGCTCAGAAAACTGAATTTGGACAGTTTTTGGAATTTGAAACCCTTACGTTATTTCCCATTGATCAACAATTAATTAATTGGGACATGATGACAGATGTTGAAATAGATTGGCTAAACAAATATCATCAAATGGTTTATGAGCGTATTTCTGCACTCCTAAATGATGAGGAAAGTAAATGGTTGATGAGAAAATGTGCCCCTTACAAAAGATAATACAAATATTTATCTCCAAAAAAAGAGCTTGTTTCGAATTGAACCAAGCTCTTTTTAAAATAGATATCTATTTTCAATCAGTTTTTCCACCCAATTGAGCGGTTTGATTCAATACACCATTTGCACTAGTTAATTCTATTCGGGCTTCGCCTACCGAAAGTTTTGACTCTATTAATATTGGAATTCTATTTGCGTCATCTGTTACCCACATTGTTATAGGATAGGATTCATCAAATACTTTTCCTTTCACCACCATGGGTTTAAATTTCAGGCAATTAAATACACCCATTTTAGTTTTTATTTGCTCTTTTCCAGCATAAACAATTTTGGATGTATAGACTGAATCGTCCATGAAAAAAGGAATTTTAAAATAATTACCCGCATTCAAGTTGCTTACGTTTAACGTACGCGCATAATAAAAGGCCGATAACATATCTTGTGTATTGGCAAGTATGCGCTTTCTCGAAGTTTTACTTTCAGCAATTAAGTCCTTATGATTAAAATTGATAGTGTCTTCTTTTCGGTAACTATTTTCACGTTTTCTACTTATAAACCTCAATGGCACAATGGTTTCTTGGTCGATATACGATTCGAAACTATCATCTATTTTGTAAAGCGATTCTACAATTCCAGTAGTCCAACCTCTTGCTACCACATGTAATGCGTTTCTATTGTTAATCAACACATTGTTAGGATTTACTACTAATGTTAATTGACCTGCTTTCAAATTTCCAGTTAAAAATGAACTAAAGGAAATACGAAACGTAAGCTTTTCCCCATTATTAAAAGCAATATTTTCGACCTTTTTATACTCTTGTCCAAAAATATGCATGTTAAAACCTATAATAAAACATAGAAATAATATCTTTTTCATATAGAATAATTTGTTTGTATTTTTATCATTACAAATAGTGTTCCAAAATTTTTGATTTGTTATTTTTATATCAAAGTATGAATTTATTAAGAGTATTATTCAGGATTATTTATTACTTTTGAACCCGTTTTAATTCATTTTGAAACATTAAAACTTATCTATAATAGAATGCAACAATTTGATATACAAAATACTACACTAGGAAAAGTGGTTTCAACACCTGATAAATACGATGCTTCGCTACTTTTCAGCATCCCACGTCAAGAAAACAGGCTACATTATGATATTGAAGCCTCAAATTTACCTTTTCTGGGATTCGATGTGTGGAATTGCTATGAATTTTCGTTCCTCACCAACAATGGATTACCTGTTTCGAGGGTGCTAAAATTGATATATGCTTCAGATAGTGAATTTTTGGTCGAATCAAAGTCACTGAAAATTTATCTCAATGCTTTTAATATGGATACTTTTGGTGAAACCATTGCAGAGGCAGAAAAACGGGTTGTTCTAATTATTTCTAATGACTTAAATAAATTGTTGAAAACTGAAGTTAAAGTGTTGATATTTGATGCAGAAAGTTTGGTAGAAATTGCTTTTCCCAAATTCGAAAACGCTGAACTTTCTAATATGATTCCTTCAAAGGAACTAGAATCGATTATTTTCACCCATTTCAACGAATCACCAGAACTTATCAAAAGTCAAGTCACTGGTATTCAAAATCATTACAGGTTTCGGAGTGATTTACTTCGTTCTAATTGCCGTGTAACCAATCAGCCAGACTGGGGCGATTTGTATGTAGAAATAACAACCCTTCATCTCATCGATTTTACTTCTATCATGCAATACTTGGTTTCATTTCGCAAAGAAAACCATTTTCATGAAGAAGTAGTGGAAATGATTTATAAGCGGTTTTATGATAAATTCAACCCAAAAGAATTGATGGTGGCGGCCATGTACACGCGTAGAGGCGGGATAGACATTAACCCGATTCGTGCTTCCAATATCCAATTGCTAGATGAAGTGTTGATAAGTTCAAATTGTAGAGTGGCAAAGACAATAAGGCAATAAGACAATAAGACAATACTTTGTTTCCTCTTTTGAGCTTTAAACCATAAATAATTGAAATGTAAAAAGATTATGTAATTGTAAATAAGATGCTTATGTTTTTATATTTAATTTTATGTTTAAAGCCACCTTTTTTTATAAATTGTTTTTTATAATTTTCCACATCAAATTAGCGTAAAAAGCTTGTCAGTTCAAAAAAAGAGTGTATCTTTGCACTCGAATTACACAAAATGCGGCTGTGGCGTAATTGGTAGCCGCGCCAGACTTAGGATCTGGTGCTGAGAGGCGTGGGGGTTCGAGTCCCTTCAGCCGCACTTAATTAATTAAATTGTTGATTATCCACTAGATATTTATGTATTTAGTGGATTTTTCATTTTACAACCTACAACAGTTTCTCAATTCTATTTTTTAGATTAACACAATCTCGAAGCCAAAGAATTGTTGGTTTATTCGAAGAGTATTTGGTTCTACCACTTTTCTTGTGGGTTTTGATATTTTTTCCATTAGTAAATCTATTTTTTAACAAAAAAAATAACCATCCCAGCTACTCCCGACATTTCGGGAATACAATAGTTCACATTAGAATAAATGCTTTCAGCATTTATTACTAATCTTGCAATATCGAAGATATTTGTCTAATGATACCTATTTTTTCCTTCATAATAATCTTCTATTGTGTCTATTGTGGTTTTATTTTTTCAGGTTAAAAAATATTTGTTTAAACCATACCCACACGATTGAGTGTAGAACCGAATATTTTAATGCCCTATGCAAGATCTCATATTTTAAGGATTAAGAGACATTGCATAAAGCATTCAATTTTTAAGGACACAATAGTTTATTTTTTTACCTGACTAAAAGCTATTGCAAATAATTTCATTTGTTTTACCATGGCCAATAATCCATTGGAGCGAGTAGGAGAGAGATGTTCGCGCAATCCTATCTTTTCGATAAAATAAAGTTCAGTGTTTATAATTTCTTCTGGAGTATGTGCCGTAAGTACCTGAATAAGAAGTGATACAATCCCTTTTACAAGTACAGCATCGCTTTCGCCCCGATACAAAACTAATCCATCTTTTAGTTCCGCATTTAGCCACACCCTACTTTGGCACCCTTCAATTATATTTTGTGGCGTTTTGTCCTTGTCATTCAGTGGTTGCAATGAGTTTCCCAGGTCTATAAGTAAAGCATACTTATCCATCCAGTCATCAAACATGCTGAATTCGTCAATAATATTGTCTTGTAATTCGTTGATAGTCATATTAAAAAGAGTTTTGTGTTTTGTGATTTGCTAAATTTACTTCTCAAATTCCACTTTAGGCGTTAGGGGCTATTCTGGGGTTCTTTTTTATTGCAGCATTCCTACCACCCTTTTTAACGCGGTAATAAACGCATCAATTTCTTCTTTGGTATTATATAATGCAAAAGAGGCACGCACCGTTCCCGGAATACCCATTGCATCGCATAACGGTTGAGCGCAATGATGACCAGTACGTACTGCAATACCCAGTTTGTCCAGTAACATTCCCAAATCGTAAGGATGAATATTGCCTACCAGAAACGAAATTACAGCACTTTTATTTTCAGCAGTACCAATAATTCTCATGCCTTCAATTTCCATTAGTCGCTGAGTACCATACTCTAATAATTCATGTTCGTGGGAAGCAATATTTTCTAGCCCAATATTTTGAACATATCTTAATGCTTCTGCCAATGCTGTAGAACCAATATAATCGGGGGTGCCTGCTTCAAATTTAAAAGGCAGTTCGTTGTAAGTAGTTTTTTCAAATGTTACAGTAGCAATCATTTCGCCACCACCTTGATAGGGAGGAAGTTGGTTGAGCAATTTTTCTTTTCCATACAAAACACCAATGCCGGTAGGACCATAAATTTTGTGTCCAGAAAAAACATAAAAATCAGCATCCAATTCTACTACATTTACTGGAATATGTGGAACTGCCTGTGCGCCATCAATCAATACTGGAATATTTTGCGCGTGAGCAATTTTAATCATTTCGGCAACGGGATTTACCGTTCCCAACACATTGGAAACATGCGTAATAGATACTATTCGGGTGCGACTATTGAGTAATAAACGGTATGCGTCCAAGTCCAATTCAGTATTTTCAGTCATCGGTATTACTCGCAATTTCATTCCTTTGCGTTCGCAAAGCATTTGCCACGGCACAATGTTGGAATGATGCTCCATTACCGAAACCACTACCTCATCGCCCGCTTTGCAAAAAGCTTCTCCAAAAGAACTGGCTACTAAATTTATAGCCTCAGTGGTGCCACGGGTGAATATAATTTCTTCGCGATTGGCTGCATGCAAAAATTCGGCCACTGTAGTCCGAGCATCTTCGTGTGCTTCAGTGGCTTTCTGACTCAAATAATGTACACCCCGATGTATATTAGCATTTAAATGATAGTAACCTTCTTCTATTTTTTCAACCACGGCACGTGGCTTTTGAGTAGTAGCACCATTATCGAAATAAATGAGGTCTTTGTTATAGATTTTTTCTTGAAGAATGGGAAAATCAGCCCGAATAAGTTCTAGTTCTTGCTTGTTCATGCTTTAGAAACTGTTTCTTTGTCTTTTTTGTTCAACAAAAGTACATATTTTTATAAATATAGACAAGTATTAGTCTAAAGTATTCGTTAAGTCTGAAAAATGATAGTTATTGAATATAATGCACAATTAATACAATTTCTTTGCTTTGTATCAATAAAATATTTAACTTTGTGCGTTTAATCAAAGTAGCAAAATAAAATAAAATAAAATGAGCAAAAGTATATATAGTATTATTACTGGAACTGGAAGTTATATTCCAACACAACAAATTAAAAATGAGGATTTTATTGATAATGTATTTTTCGACAACAAAGGAGAATTGTTAGAAAAATCGGGGAAAGAAATTACCGATAAGTTTTTAGAAATTACAACCATTGCCGAAAGAAGATATGTTACCAACGATTTACAAACCTCAGATATTGCGTTTTTTGCTGCTCAACAAGCTATAAAATCGGCCAATATTGACAAAGAAACATTGGATTATATTATTGTTGCCAACAATTTTGGTGATACTACCCCCGATAATAGAGCTTCAGTACATGTACCAAGTTTGGCCTCAAAAGTTAAGTATTTATTGGGCATTAAAAATCCAGATACAGTAGTTTATGATATTACTTTTGGCTGCCCGGGATGGTTGCAAGCAGTTATTCAGGCCGACTATTTTATAAAGTCAGGGGATGCAAAAAACGCCTTGGTTATTGGTGCAGAGGTTTTATCTAGAGTTAGCGACCCCCACGACAAAGATTGTATGTTGTATGCCGACGGTGCAGGAGCAGTAGTTTTGGAAGCTAAAGAAAGTGAAACGCCCGTGGGCATCTTAGCACATAAAACTCGCTCGGATACATTTTTACATGCTAATTTGTTAAATATGAATACTTCATTCAATCCAAATTTTGATAAAAAAGACGACTTGTTTCTAAAAATGAATGGACGTCGATTGTATCAATATGCTTTAGAAACAGTGCCTTCGGCCATAAAAGCATGTATCGAAAAAAGTAATATAAGTATCAATCAAATTAGTAAGGTTCTCATTCATCAAGCCAACGGAAAAATGGATGATGCAATACTAAAAAGACTTTACGCGTTATACAACATGGAGGAAGCCCCTGAAAATGTGATGCCTATGACTGTTGATACCCTAGGGAATACTTCTGTGGCTACTTTGCCTACATTATTAGATTTGATTTTGAAAAACAAATTGGAAAATCACCAAATTAATGTTGGCGATATTTTTGTTTTTGCATCTGTGGGAGCGGGCATGAATATTAATGCAATGGTTTATAAAATGGAGGAATAGATTGAATTTTATCCACTTTTCATTTTTTGGATGAGCCAACAATATCTTTTTACGTATTTAAAATTATTAAATTCGTAAATCATTCTTTCCCAACTTTTTAATCTTACTGAAACAAATAATAAAGCCTAAAAACAATTTCAAGAATGGTTATAAAAAATGCGAATAGATGTTCTATTCGCATTTTTTATATCAACTATCAACTGTCAGCTATTAACTAAAATGGTGTCTCGTCATTTCTACCACTTCCCGGAAATGGATTGCTGGATGTTGTTGGAGCCAATGCTGGTGCATCACCATAAAAATTAGCTCCACCACCTTCATTCATTTTTGATGAAATTACTTGATATCCACTACTAAATGGATTATCGCTACTATCGGTATCATCTTTATTCATAAACTTGGCAAACACGTTTTTGAATTTCAGTTGCACATCGGCAGTTGCACCGTTTCTATGTTTTGCAATAATAATTTCAGCTATACCTATCAATGAATTTCCTAGGGCATCTTCTGTTAAATGATAATATTCAGGGCGGTGAATAAAGCAAACCATGTCGGCATCTTGCTCAATTGAACCAGATTCACGCAAATCGGAAAGTTGTGGGCGCTTTCCTTCCAAACCCGAACGTCCTTCTACACCACGATTCAACTGCGAAAGTGCAATGATTGGAATATCAAGCTCTTTGGCCAATCCTTTGAGCGACCGAGAGATAATACTTACTTCCTGCTCGCGACTACCAAAACTCATTCCACTGGCATTCATCAATTGCAAATAGTCAATAATAATACATTGAACATTGTGCTCCCTCACCAGTCGTCGCGCTTTACTTCTAAGTTCAAAAACCGATAAACTTGGTGTATCGTCCACAAAAATGGGGGCATCAATAAGATTTTTAATATCTCTGTCAAGCTTACTCCATTCCTCGGCATCAAGTTGTCCGTTCTTCACTTTTTCACCTTCCAATTCGCAAACGTTCATTATTAAACGGTTAACCAATTGAACGTTTGACATTTCTAAGGAAAATATGGCAACCGGTTGATTGTAATCAACGCCCATATTTTTGGCCATAGAAAGCACAAAGGCTGTTTTTCCCATTGCGGGACGCGCTGCAATAATAATAAGGTCGGACTTTTGCCAACCCGATGTAATTTTATCCAAGCCATGAAATCCAGTTGCCACGCCACTAGAACCTTGTTTATTGGCTGCAGCCTGCATTCGTTTAATGGCTTCATCAATTACCGGGCTAATTTGGGTAACATCTTTCTTCAAGTTGCGTTGTGAAACTTCAAATAGCATTCCTTCAGCCTCTTGCATCAAATCATCCACATCCGATTTGTCATCGAAAGCCTTGGTTTGTATTTCGCTGGAAATGCGAATCAGTTCACGTGCTAGAAATTTTTGAACAATAATGCGCGCATGATACTCCAAATGCGCCGCCGAAGAAACTTTAGCAGTCAGTAAAGTGATATAGTATGGACCACCAATATCGTCGATAGCTCCACTTTTACGCAATTGCTCGGTAACCGTATGCATGTCCACGGGTTCTTGATGCATGGCCAAGGTCATTATCGATTCAAAAATTTTTTGGTGTGATACTTTATAGAAACATTCTGGTTTCAAAATTTCCGAAACCAGAGAATATGCATCTTTTTCAATCATGATGGCACCCAACACAGCTTCCTCTAATTCAGGTGCTTGTGGTGGAAGTTTGCCATATTCGTTGGCTGGAATAGGAGTGGGGCCTGTAGTTTTTTTTGTGTAATTGCGTTTCTCAGCCATTTCAAATTAATTAATAATTAATAATTCATAATTCATAATTGAAGACCTCAAAAGTACTAAAGTATTTCCATTTCGCCATCTGAAATTTATCAACTTTCAGAATTAAAAAAATATATTACCTTTGAATTATGTTTGAACGGTTTAAAAGAGAAACAAAAAATAATGAAACACAAATGTGGATTTATTTGTAACTATAAACTGTCAACTATCAACTATCAACTATCAACTAATATGCTTCTTTTCCCCAATGCCAAAATAAATATCGGTCTCAATGTTGTTGAAAAACGTGCTGATGGATACCATAATATTGAGACTGTATTTTATCCAATTGGTCTTAGCGATGTACTGGATGTACAAGTTTCTGAATCCTGTTCCGATTATAGTTTTTCTGCATCTGGTATTCCTATTGATGGTGACCCGGAAAACAATTTAATTGTTAAAGCATACCGTTTGTTACGGTCACAATACCAATTTCCTGCCATTGATATTTCATTGGCAAAGCAAATCCCTTTTGGAGCAGGTTTGGGCGGTGGTTCAGCTGATGCCGCTTTTATGCTAAAGGCTTTAAATCAGATGTTTGAGTTGAAAATAACTCCAAAAAAGCTGGAGAAAATAGCATCTTTATTAGGTGCCGACTGCCCAGTTTTTATTAAAAATAAACCTATATTCGCAACTGGAATCGGTAATGTGTTCACTCCAATAAAGTTATCGCTAAAAGGCTCCTTTTTGTTGCTTGTAAAACCCGATATTCACGTCTCCACACCCGAGGCTTATTCATTGGTAGTACCCCAAAAACCAGAAATTTCGCTTCTGGAATTGATTCAGAAACCGATGAATGAATGGAAAGATTTAATTAAAAATGATTTTGAAAAATCTGTCTTTTCCAACCATCCAGAAATTGAAAAAATAAAAAATGATTTGTATGCAATGGGAGCGATGTACGCTTCTATGTCTGGCTCGGGATCTTCCGTTTATGGGATTTTTAAAACGATTCCAGAACAGAATGATTTGTTTGATAATTATTTTGTTGCTGGGGGAGTGTTAAAATAAAAAATTGGTTTAATAGGGATTTAAATTGTATTTATAAATTATTAATCACTTTAAAATCCTATTTACTAGTGGTATTACTAAATTTTGAACATCATTAAAAGTGAGCCGATGCGCTCCTGAAAACAATTCAAATTTCTCATAATAAAG
>JAIFKQ010000008.1 GCA_020049515.1 Paludibacter sp.
CATTGATAATGACCAATGGCGCAGCGGCTTCAAATCCTACACGGCCTTTTATTCCAATAATGGTATCGCCAATGTGCATATCTCTCCCAATGCCAAACTTACTGGCAATGGCCTCTAAATCATTGATTAAAGCAATTTTATCTGTGTTTTTTTGACCATTAAGACCACAAATTTCACCATTTTCAAAATCCAGCGTAATGGTTTCTTCACCTTGCTTTTCTACCTGACTTGGATAGGCTTCTTCGGGCAGAGTTTGCTCAGATTTTAGTGTTTCTTTACCACCAATGCTCGTTCCCCACAAACCTTTGTTGATAGAATATTCCATTTTTTTGAAATCGGCCTCGAAGCCATGCTCTTTCAAGTAATTAATTTCATACTCACGGGTCAACACCATATCACGTGTTGGCGTAAGTATTTTAATGTTGGGTGCTAAAATATCAAAGGTCAAGTCGAAACGAACTTGGTCATTTCCAGCACCTGTACTGCCGTGTGCTACATAATCTGCACCAATTTCTTTGGCATAATTGATAATGGCAATGGCCTGAAAAATTCGTTCGGAACTTACCGAAATTGGATAAGTACCATTGCGAAGCACATTACCAAACACCATGTATTTAATGCTTTTATCGTAGTACTCTTGCGTAACATCCAACGCCACGTGACTTACTGCTCCCAAACGGAATGCTTTATCCTCAATAACTTTCAACTCCTCTGCACTAAAACCACCAGTATTGGCAACTGCAGTATGTACTTCATATCCTTTATCTTCGGATAAATACTTGGCACAAAAGGAAGTATCTAAACCACCACTAAATGCTAAAACTACTTTTTCTTTCATATGTATATTGTCTAAAGACAAAGGACAAAAGTCCAAAGTCTATTGTATGTAAATGCTTTTTATTTTTCTTCTTTTGCTGGATCGTACAACATGCCGGTACACAAACAATGCTTGCGACCTGTACGCTGCAAAATATCATAATTCACACAGCTTTGGCAGCCTTTCCAAAAAGACTCGTCATCGGTCAATTCGGAAAACGTAACAGGTTTATAACCCAGTTCTGAGTTAATTTTCATAACAGCCAAACCAGTGGTCAAGCCAAATATTTTTGCATCTGGATAGCGTAGTCGAGATAGCATAAAAGCCTCACGTTTAATACGTTTAGCGAGTCCATGTCCTCTAAATTTATCCACAACGATTAAGCCCGAATTGGCCACAAATTTTTTGTTACCCCACGATTCGATGTAACAAAACCCAGCAAACTCTTCTCCTGCCAATGCAATAATGGCTTTTCCTTCCTTCATTTTTTGCTCAATATATTCGGGCGAGCGCCTAGCAATTCCTGTACCTCGCACTTTTGCAGCTACAGATATTGTGTCTAAAATCGTATCAACATACCCCAAAAAACGTTCATCAGCAATTTGTACTGTTATTTGATCAACAGAAATTTCCTTCTCCATATTCAATTTGAATAATTATTTACTATGTAAATAGCATTGTTTACAAAGCAGGTCACAATCTTTATGATTTATCACATAAAAATTTAGCAACTGCACTTGCATTAATATTTATATTTAGATTCTAAAATATCTAGTTAAAGATATTTAGACTTTACTCCTTTTCTGAAAAAATTGTATTCAACATTTGTAGAATTTCATCTCTACTAATTCCTTCGCGAGGTATTATTAATATGGTGTCATCTCCCGCAATTGTTCCCAATACTTGCTCATTAGCTTTGTTATCAATATCCCAAGCTATAGCACTTGCATATCCAGGTTTGGTTTTTACCACAGCCAACTGTCCTGAAAATTCTAAACTCAACACCGCACCATGCGAATGCAAAGTACTATAAGTGCCTTGCGATTGTAGCGGTTTGTTATAAGAAGGTAAAATGTATTTGTATGCACCATTTGACAACGGTGTTTTTGCAACTTTTAAGAGTTTTAAATCGCGGGACAAAGTGGCCTGCGTTACATCACACTGCTTGTCTAATAGTAGATTTAAAAGTTCTTCCTGACTTCCAACTACAGTAGAACGAAGTATTTCAGATATAATCTGTAACCGATTTCGTTTATTCTTCATGAATGCATAATTATTTAGATTTTGGACAAAAGTAATACACTTTTTGCATATAAAAAAATATTCCCGTATAATTTTTCATAAACATTATAATAAAGCGACTTTATACCTATTATATACAGATTTCATGTATATTTAAGTAAATAACCTGTATAAAATTTGTATATTTTTTATCAAGTACAAAAACGGCATTCATAAACACAATTTGATTGGTTTTACAACTTTTCAATCATCAATAAATTTTTTTGTTACTTAAGTTGTATCTTTGTAGGCTGTAATAGAATTCGTTTTTTCAGGGTATAAATTAAGCCTAGTGCAAAACTATTTTACACAAAAAAAAGGCACTTTTCAGATTTTCATTGCATTATCAAAAACAGCAAAAAAAACACATGTCCAAACAAGGAAATATAATAATAAAAGGCGCACGGGTTCACAACCTAAAAGCCATTGATGTAGAAATACCTCGCAATCAATTGGTGGTAATCACGGGTCTTTCTGGGTCTGGAAAATCATCACTGGCATTCGACACACTTTATGCCGAGGGACAACGGCGCTATGTAGAAAGTTTATCATCGTACGCACGCCAATTTTTAGGCCGAATGAGCAAACCTGAAGTGGATTATATAAAAGGAATTCCACCTGCTATTGCCATCGAACAACGTGTAAATACAAGAAATCCGCGCTCCACAGTTGGTACATCTACGGAAATATACGAATATATAAAATTGCTTTATGCACGAATCGGTAAAACCTACTCTCCCATTTCGGGCGATTTGGTACGCAAGCACGAAGCCGATGACGTGGTAGAAGCTGCCATGAAATTTGAAGATAATACCAAATTAATGGTACTAACTCCGATTAACGCTACCACCGAAAAAACATTGGTAGAACAAATAAAAAGTTTCTCATTACAGGGTTTTAGTAGGGTGTTGGCAAATGATGAAATGCTTCAGATTGAAGATTTATTGAAAAACAATGCATTTGAAAAGAGAAATGATAAAGTATATTTATTGGTTGACAGACTGGCGATAGATCATACTCAAACTTTAATAAGTAGATTGACAGATTCCGTAGAAACTGCTTTTTTTGAAGGAAACGGAGCTTGTGTTCTCAAAATTTTCACCGAAAATGAAACTATTCTGTTGCCATTTTCCAAAAAGTTTGAAGCGGACGGTATGCAGTTTGAAATTCCATCTGTACACACTTTTAGCTTCAATAGCCCCATCGGTGCTTGCCCGGTTTGCGAAGGTTTTGGACGAATAATTGGCATTGATGAAGATTTGGTAGTTCCCAACAAAACGCTGTCGATATTTGAAGATGCGGTGGCATGTTGGAAAGGTGAAGTGATGGGCGAATGGAAAAACCAACTTGTACATACAGCTGCGAAATTCAACTTCCCCATTCATAAGCCGTATTACGAATTGACTGACGAACAACGGCAGTTATTATGGTCGGGAAACAAATACTTTGAAGGATTGAATGCATTTTTCAAACACTTGGAGGCCAGCCAATACAAAATACAATACCGAGTAATGTTGGCACGCTACAGAGGAAAAACAGTTTGTACCGAATGCCGAGGTACACGTTTAAAAAAAGAAGCCAACTACATTCGCATTGCCGATAAACCAATTTCGGAATTGGTATTGATGCCGATAACTACATTAAATATTTTTTTTGAAAACATAGCACTAGACGAACAAGATGCTGCTATTGCCAAACGATTATTGATTGAAATTACCAATCGCTGCCGTTTTTTACTGGATGTTGGATTGGGATATCTTACCATTAATCGATTATCAAACTCACTGTCGGGCGGTGAAAGTCAGCGTATTAACCTTGCCACTTCGCTCGGAAGTAGTCTTGTAGGTTCGCTCTATATTTTGGATGAACCGAGCATAGGACTTCATGCCCGCGATACGCATTTGCTGATTAAAGTATTGAAACAACTTCGCGACCTAGGAAACACGGTGGTGGTGGTAGAACATGATGAGGAAATTATGCGTGCAGCTGATTATCTGATAGATATTGGACCAAATGCTGGAAGATTGGGTGGGAATGTGGTTTATCAAGGAACGCCAAATTTATCCACAAAAGATGATTTGAGTATTGAAAATTCTGAAATAGTGAATTCCTACACACTGAAATATTTATTGGGACAAGAAAAAATAGAAGTGCCCAAGCAACGCCGCAAATGGAACAACTACATTGAAGTAATTGGGGCGCGCGAAAACAATCTGAAAGGAATAGATGTGAAATTTCCGCTTAATGTGATGACGGTAGTAACTGGAGTGAGCGGTTCAGGAAAATCGTCCTTGGTGCGCAATGTATTTTATGCAGCACTCAAAAAACATTATGGTGGTGTGGCCGATCGCACTGGTCAGTTTGGCACGCTCAAAGGCAGCATGTTACTGGCCAAAGACATTGAATTTGTGGACCAAAACCCGATTGGAAGGTCGTCGCGGTCCAATCCGGTGACGTATATAAAAGCCTATGATGAAATTCGGAAACTGTTTGCCGACCAGCAACTATCGAAGCAAATGAGTTACACGGCTTCCCATTTTTCGTTCAATACGCAAGGTGGACGATGCGAAGAATGCCAAGGCGAAGGAACTGTGACGGTGGAAATGCAATTTATGGCCGATTTGGTGTTGGAATGCGAACATTGTCACGGTAAGCGCTTTAAACAAGATGTATTGGAAGTTACGTTCAAAGAAAAAAGCATATTCGACGTGTTGGAAATGACAGTAAATCAAGCCATTGACTTTTTTACAGAACACACAGGACACACCGAAAAGAAAATAGTGAAACGCATGAAACCGCTGCAGGATGTGGGTGTAGGTTATGTAAAACTTGGGCAATCGAGTAGCACACTTTCGGGTGGCGAGAGTCAGCGGGTAAAATTAGCCTCATTTTTGGCCAATGAAAAATCGGAGCCAACCATTTTTGTTTTTGATGAACCCACTACCGGTCTGCATTTTCACGATATAAAAACGTTGATGAAAGCCTTTGATGCGCTTATTTCAAAAGGACATACGGTGATAATTATTGAGCATAACTTGGAAGTAATTAAATGTGCTGACCACATTATCGACATTGGCCCTGAAGGAGGTGAAAAAGGCGGAAATTTGGTTTTTGAAGGAACTCCAGAAGAAATTCTGAATTGTGAAGCATCTTATACTGGAAAGTTTTTGAAGGAGAAAATGGAGTAGATGTAACCAATTTATGTAAAATATATAGCAAACCAAGTAATTAACGAACCGAGATGAAAATTGTCGTTAAAAAAATCAAAAAAACGAATAATAACAAAGCTTGAAACCTTTGAGAATCGTAATATAAACAAGATTTCTTTTCGAAAACTATTCTTTTAACACAAAGTCACAAATAGATATTTGTTATGTATATTAATCCTTTGTTACTCCCGCTTTAGGGGAAGCTTCATACCGCCAAGACGGCACATTCCGATTCTCGGAATGTCGAAATACTCCATTGGAATACTCCGTTAGCGTTCAAAATTAAAATTAGAGGAAACTCAGATGAAAAGAGCATGAAAAATTGTATGAAAATTATTCAGCCCGATGTGATTTAACAAAAAACCCGTTGGTTTTAAACTTCGCATAAACAGCAGCAAACAGCAATAATAACCACCAGCCATCACCTACAGGAATAGGCTCCTCTTCTTCCGTACCACCATCAGGACCTGATCCTCCTTTTTGAATAGGATTATCATTTGCAAAAAAACCATTGTTTATGGTATCAGTAAACATGGAAATATCAATACTTATTGTAGCAAAACCAGCTACTGTAGGTGGTTGATTGTTATTTGAAGATCTATTAGTGGAACCAATAGTTGAAAAATTACTTGCAATACCACCACCTGAACCTCCTTGACTATTATTACTAGAGTTTACTAAGCTTCTACCCATACTTGCACCTTGTGCACCTCCTCTATAAATAGGGCTTGGACTTTGGCCATTTACTGAATAGGTAGATTGATTAGTATGTCCTCCATTACTAATAATAGTTGGAACTGCATTACTGGATTTGGGCCTATTGGTATAAATAGGTATTGCGTTTCCAGATGTTGGATCTTGAGCTTTAATGTCTGCACCACCAACTACTTCGGTATTCAATTTATAATCAGACAGTTCAACATCTTTGGTGAGGGATGATATGGCATCTTTGGTTACAGGAAAACTTTTTGTTGATTTTGAAGCGTTTTGAATTCTTCCCGAGAAACTAACTCCCTGATTAAGCGCAAAATATTGTGAAGGACGATAAAAATCAGGACTTCCTAAAGGTGAATATAGCACCAATAAGAAACAGGCTGAGATAGTAAATATCCACAACAACAATATGTGTTCCTTTTTGCTCATTATAAAATCAGAATAATAATGTTTTTTTAAAGCAATTCGTGTACATTAAGAATGAATTGAACAATAAAAATTGAATAATAAGATTCAAATTGGTAAATAAAACAGATTACAGCAAACAGACTAATTTCGAATTAATAGATTTCAATCCCTTGTTATATAGGGAATAATATAAAGTCAATAACAAATTCAAATTCGGAAATCAACAACATGAATAAATACTATTTTAGCAAATAATTTCAATTTGAGGCCAAAATAAAAGGCTAAATTTATCAATATTCAGAGGCTCAGTATAAACATTTCAACAATTACAAATTGACTTATAAAGTCTCAATATTTAGATTTAACCCAATCAACAATACAAAAATAACAAATAATTTGTTGAATTTGATTTATTGTTTTAGAAGCTGCAAATTTGATGTTGTAGTACTTTTTTCAACGAAATGATTATTTTTAAATTAAAAGCTGCACAATAAAACGGTCCCACAAATTAATACATAGTGCATTTGCGATTTAATCTATTGTTTATAAACAATTTGACTGAAACTCTAAAGCATTAACACTACTAATAACTATAGTATTGTAGCAAAAAGTATTACGACATACTAAAAATACTAATACAAATCAATTATTCCCTTAGAAATAAATTGTAGTATTAATTTTTTAGCCTAGATAGATAAAAAATTAATTATTAATGATATTTATTTATGTTTAACTTCAAAGAGAACACTCGAACTTTAGTTCAAACCTGCAAATAATAATGATGAATTGTTTTATTGAGTCCACTCCGAAAAGTATTATTTTAAGGCAAAGACTCAAAGTGGCTATCTACGCGCCTATATTCTTAGTGGTTTTGTCCCAAAATATAATTTTTCGTCCCAATTATCAGAAATTAATCCCAAATAATCTGTTTATTGCCCATTGATTTTGGTAATAGTATAATTTATGCGAAATTTGCAACGAATATGATTACTTAAAAAAAGTCTAAAAGCAATTTCCTAAAAAACGCATCATGACAAAGCAGCTATTTATTGCATTATTTATTTTTACTTTTGCATTTAATTTATCCAATAATGCACAAAACGAACTTTACCTAAAAAAAGAATTTATATATAAAACTGACACATTATTATATAGGGTATTATTCCCAAAAAACTACGACAAATCAAAAGATTACCCTCTAACAGTGTTTCTACATGGCTCGGGTGAGCGGGGCAATGATAATGAAAAGCAACTTTTGCATGGCTCTTTCCTTTTTACAGACTCAATCAATTTATTGAAATACCCGTCTATTGTAATTTTCCCACAATGTCCTGAAAATGATGGTTGGGTAAATTATACAAATAAAACGGAGAATACGTTTACTTTTGGCGATAAAAAGAAACCCACTAAACCTTTAGAGATGGTGTTAAGACTTATAAAGTTTTATAATAAAACCGAAAGCGTGGACAGTAAGCGGATATACGTTGCAGGGCTTTCGTTGGGTGCAATGGGTACATACGACCTAATTTGCCGGTATCCTAACACTTTTGCCGCAGCCATTCCTATATGTGGGGCAGTGAACTTAGACCGACTAAAAAACGTTAGGAAAGTTCCTATTTGTATTTTTCATGGTTCTGATGACAGCGCAGTATCTGTAGAGTATTCTCGCAATGCATACATAGAACTCAAAGAAAGTGGCTCACAGCATGTTGAATACAAAGAGTATCCTCATGTAGGGCATAATAGTTGGGATCAAGCATTTGCAGAACATGATTTTATGAGTTGGTTATTTTCGCAACAAAAATAATTCATTACCTCAGTTTACACTTTAGAGTTTATATCGATTAAAAGATTAAAGTATTCAATCCACGATAGCCCCCGATAGCTATCGCGGGCGGGACAAAGAATTAAGATTTACCACTATCCCGATAGCTATCGGGACTAAGGGCACTGACCCCTCCCGATAGCTATCGGGAAGCTATCGGGGCACTAAGAATATCAGTTAAACAAAGATCACTAAGATAAAACATAAATGTTTTTTCTACTGCAATTGTTTCACTATAAAACATTTATGTTTTATACTTAGTGGTCT
>JAIFKQ010000012.1:0-45438 GCA_020049515.1 Paludibacter sp.
TTGTTTCCACAAAAAGAGAGCCCGAAATATTAAAGAAATCGAATGCCATTCCATACACCACACAGGATAATATTATCATCCACAAGTTGCTAGCAGGATCACCATAAGCAAACAATCCAAACCGAAGCACCCAAGCCAGCATACTTATTAACATTACTTTTTTAATTCCAAATTTCTTCAAAAAGAAAGGAATTGCTAAAATAAATAGTGTTTCCGATACTTGCGAAATTGACATAATGATAGTTGAATACTTAATTACTAGTGTAGGAATTAAATTATCATAATTTAAAATATATGTTATTTTATCCCAAAATGATGGTGTACTATTTATACCAAGCATGAAAAATTTATCATACTTTAAAATCATATTTTCATATATTGGAATTTTTTCAAAATTACTAATAAATAAATCCCCATACATATTTGTGAGTTGCAAGGCTGCACCCAACAACATGGAAAACACAAAAAACAACGCCATTTTATAGGTTGCAAAAAGTTTAAAGGCATTGAGACCAAACATTTCAATCCAAGTAGAATTATTTGAATTTTCTTTTTGTGGTGGGCATTTTGGCAAGGTGAATGAATAAATTCCTAAAACAAACGAGCCAATGGCCGAAATATAGAATTGAAATTCTGTGGCTTTATTCCCTGTTAAATTTGTAACCCACATGGCAATAATAAAACCAACTGTACCCCAAACTCGAATAGGTGGAAATGATTTTACAACCTCCAAATTGCTACTTTTCAGTGCATTATAAGCAATCGAATTAGAAAGGGCGATGGTGGGCATATAAAATGACATGGCTACCAACATTACCCAGAAAAAAATTGAAGAGTCATTAACAAAAGGAAGGAAGAATATAGTCAGTCCGCTTAAAATGTGAAGGATACCATACAGTTTTTCGGCGTTAATCCATCTATCAGCTACAATTCCAATTATTGCAGGCATAAATAAAGAAGAAATTCCCAACGTTGAAAAAACTTCTCCAAATTCAGTACTTCCCCATTGTTTGGTTCCAAACCAATAATTAGCAATTGTAATTAACCATGCGCCCCACACAAAGAATTGCAGAAAACTCATAGCTGTTAAACGGTATTTTAATCCCATAATATTTAAATTTATAGCCTTTTGGGGTTATGGAGCTTTTTTCTAGAACTTACCTCAAAGAGCTTATTTTTTTTTCTTTTTAATGGCATCTCTAATGTGTACAGCCAATTCGTATTTTTCGTCCACTACGGCCAATTCGAGCATATTTTCTAAAGCATCCAACGAAAAAGCATCTAAGTCATCCACTGTAATATCTTTATTTACAGTAGTTTCTGTTAAGTTTTCATTATTAACATCGGCTACAGGTTCAACTTCGGTACCAACAATATTCAATATCTCCGATTTAATATAAATAGGACAATCAGACCTCACCGCCAAAGCTACAGCATCGGAAGTACGTGCATCGACTATAACTACTTTATTTTGCTTTAAAATATGAAGCTCTGAATAAAAAACATCATTCACCATATCGTAAATGACCACCTTTTGCAATTCGGCATCAAATACATTCAAAATACTTTTGATTAAATCGTGTGTCAGTGGGCGAGGTGATTTTTTGTTATTCATTTTCAGTGCAATAGACTGTGCTTCAGGCTCTCCAATCATCACCGAAAATCGTCTATTACCATACTCCTCACTCAGCACGAGACCATAAGTCCCTACAACCGTTTGATTATAGACTAAGCCTGTTATCGTTAATTTTATTTCAGAATTCATAATCTTTTATCTCCAATTTATCAATTCATTTTCACAATTAATACTGTCTTTTTCTTGTTTTTGAAATGGTTGGCAAATATACTGATATTTTTAAAAGTATCGTTTAATTCATCCTTTAAAATTAAAAATAATGCAGACTGTGGTAATAAAATCATAATTTCCAATATTTTTTATCATGGTTCAATACTGTTATTTAATATCTTATATGTACTTTTGTCATTCAAAACTTCTTTACAAAAAAATAAATTTGGTGGATTTGAATAAAATTAAGAATAATATTTTATAGTAATGTCATAATTATTTTTTTTGAAATCGTTTATGAAGTCATTTCATTTTTTTTTAGTAGAAATAAAAAACAACCCGTCAAATTTTAATTATTGAAAAATGTATATTAAATCAAACATAAATATCAGAAACAAACGTGCCACTTTCGACTACGAAATTATTGACAGGTTTACAGCTGGTATTCAATTATTTGGCACAGAAATAAAATCAATTCGCGACGGAAAAGCCAGTCTTTCGGATACTTTTTGCACGTTTATAAAAAACGAATTGTTTGTAAGAAACATGCACATTTCTACTTACTTTTTTGGAACATATAATAATCACGATGTGCGCCGTGATAGAAAATTACTGCTCAATAAGCGGGAATTGACCAAATTATCACGCGGGACAAAGGAAACAGGATTAACAATTGTACCCACCAAGCTTTTTATCAACGAAAAAGGTTTTGCCAAGTTGGAAGTGGGATTGGCAAAAGGAAAAAAGAACTACGACAAACGTAACTCGCTGAAAGAGAAAGAAGATAAACGGTCGATGGATAGGGCTATGAAAGAATAAAACAGTTTGGATAAGAACCCTTAGCCACTAACCTGGACAAGCATGACAAGAGAATAGGACGCTGATTTTCGCTGTCCACGATAGCTATCGGGAGAGCGGATTATCCCGATCACTATCGGGACGGATAATAAAATACTTCGTCCCGATGGCTATCTCGGATTGATTTTTAATAACTTATATGAAAACATTTGAACGCAAATCACACAAATATACGCAAATCGAAGATGCCGATTTATCGGTATAAAAAAAGATAATTCTTGGATTTTAAAAACGCATTAAATAGCTGATATTATGAAACATATTAGAGTATTGTGCCAATCCCGATATCTATCGTGGAACACCAATTTGAGAGATTAGGTAGTAAAGGGGAATTAAAAAAGTCCTGTATAACTTCAACATCAAAATTTGATATATATGGTAATCATTACTAACTTAGTTACCCTTTAGGAGCTAGGAGTTCTTATTAGTGCTTGTTTTATCCTTTTTCTTTATTTGTTTGGTGTATAAAAAACGTTTAATTTTTTGAGATGCTGTTTTTTCAAATGGCTCATCAATAATATCTACCCGCTTTATTTGCGACACACGATTTAATTTAGCATTCACCTCTTTTACAAGATGTTGCGCCCAATGAATGTGTTTTTCACGCTTATCTTCAATGACAGATTTTAAATGTTCAAAACTTTTTTCCAAGCTTTCCAAATCTAGCAATACTTTTGCCACCAAAAACCCATCTTCTTCTATTACAAGCGATTCCACAACAAATTTATTGTTATTAATTACCGATTCAATATCTTCTGGATATATATTTTCGCCACTTGCTCCCACTATCGTATTTTTCATGCGACCTTTGATATACAATCGTTTGTTTGCATCAAAAATCCCATAATCACCCGTTTTAAACCAACCATCAACCGTTAAAACTTCATTGGTAGCTTCGGGGTTTTTATAATAACCTTTCATTACGTTTGGTCCTTTTGCCCAAATCTCCCCTACTCCGTTTTTATCTGGATTATTTATCTTTAAATCAACACCTTGTACTGCAAATCCAGTAGATTGCAACTTGGTTTGGTGCGTTCCAGCTCCTGCCAACAAGGGTGCAGTTTCGGTCAATCCATATCCAATAGCATAAGGAAAATGTGCTTCTTTAAGAAATCGTTCCACATTCGCATCAAGCTTTGCACCACCAATACCAAAAAAAGCCAATCTGCCGCCAAATGTTTCATACAGTTTTTTTCCGGCAATATGATGAATGATTTTCCGAAATAAGGGTGTTTTATAAATCAATGATTTAAAATGACTGGTGGAAAACTTACTTTGAATCTGATTTTTATACAGTTTTTCCATAATAAGCGGCACAGAAAGCATCATGGTAGGACGAATTTTGGTCAATGCTGGCAGTAATGCCGCGGGTGTAGGCGGTTTTTCTAAATAATAAATAGAGCTACCATACATAATTGGATATAGCATCCCGATGGTATTTTCGTAAGTATGCGACAAAGGAAGCAAGGAAAGAAAAACATCGGAACTATTAATGGGATGAAAAGTGTAGGATTGCATAGCTGTGAATGTCAAACTTTTATGCGATAAAACCACACCTTTTGAACGACCTGTAGTGCCAGAAGTGTAAATAATGGCTGCCGTATCATCTTCTTTCACATTTATTTTTGGCAGTTTTTCAGCAGCTTGTAACTCTTTTTTATTGCTGATAATACTCAAATTGTCAATAAGTATTTTAGCTTGCAAATAAGGCAATTCCAATCCATCGGCCCTCGACAACAATCTCTCGCTCACAAAAAGCACTTTTGCTTCGGAATGCACCATTACATTTTCTATCTCATCGCGGGTAAAATCGGGCAAAATGGGCACAATAATCATCCCTTTAGACACCACCGAAAAATAAGCAACTACCCAATTGGGCATATTATGACTTAAAAGTGCCACTTTATCTTCCTTTTTTAAACCCATTGAAAATAATAGTGCTGAAACCGATTCAATTTTATTACCCAATTCGGCATAAGTTAAAGGATTACCTCCAACAAAAGATACCGCTGGTTTATTAGCAAAATTAAGGATAGAATAATGAATCAATGAATGCAGCGTAAGTGGCTTTGGCTCAATTTTTTTATGCATAATTTAACTCTTAATTTAAAAATAAAACAAAAACGGTTGTAAATATAAGACATACATTTGAATTAGTATGCACAAAAATATATTAATAACAGTATAGAAGGATTATTGATACTGAATTCGTTTTATAATCAGCGAAATAGCAAAAATGAATGGGATTTTTAAAACGAAAATTTAATGCCAATAATTTCACGTTTGGGCTATTGAAGCAGGGGTTATCGCCATCAACCAAATAAAATCCGTAAATTTGCATCAAAATAGATTTCACATGAAAATACTACTAGTTACCCCACCACTTACACAACTAAATACTGCCTACCCTGCAGCGGCTCATTTGCTGGGATTTTTACGATTGCAAGGATTGCCGGCCGAACAGATGGATTTGAGCATCGAATTGATAGCGGAATTATTTACCCAACCGCAGCTTGAAGTGATATTTAAAACGGCTGCTGCACTTCCAAAACTATCTAAAGCTAATAAAATTCTGTTGGGACAATCTGATTTTCATTTGCGCACCATCGAACCAATTATGCGCTACTTGAGTGGCAACGACAGTAGTTTAGCCATACGCTTTAGCGATAGGGAGTTTTGGCCAAAAAGCAAGCGATTGCCCAGCGAGGACGATTTGGAATGGGGATTTGGCTCCATTGGCAATTACGACCGAGCTACCCATTTGTGCACGCTGTTTTTAAAAGACTTGTGCGAATTTATTCAACAAACCATCGACCCACACTTCGAATTGATACGATATGCTGAATCACTTTGTTTGCGGTTGCCAGAATTTGGACCTTTGCAGCAGGAACTTGAAAAGCCTTATTCGCTGATTGACAAACTGATGTTGGATATTTTTGAGAAGAAAATAAATGCTAGCAAGCCAGATATGGTCGGCTTTAGCATTCCATTTCCTGGAAATCTTTACAGTGCGTTACGTTGTGGACAATGGTTGCGCAAAACACATCCCAAAATAAAAATTTGCATGGGCGGAGGTTATGTCAACACAGAACTTAGGAGCTTAACCGACCATAAAATTTTTGATTACACCGATTATATTACTTATGATGATGGCGAAATGCCGCTGCTCAGGTTGCTTACTGGTGGCGAATTAATTAGAACACTTTATAGAAACAATGAAAATGAAATAGTGCGTGTAAATTTCGACAGCAATGAAAATATTCCATTTGGTGAAATTGGCACACCCAATTATGATGGTTTGATACAGCAAAAATACTACAACCTTATTGAGATGACAAACCCCATGCACGCCTTGTGGAGCAATGGGCGATGGAATAAAATGATGTTGGCACACGGTTGCTATTGGGGAAAATGTGCTTTTTGCGATGGCAGTTTGGATTATATAAAACGCTACAAGCCAGCATCTATCGAAATAATTGTGGACCGTATGGAAGAACTGATGGCACAAACTGGGCAGTCGGGATTTCATTTTGTTGACGAAGCTGCTTCGCCGGCGGTCCTTCGCAAATTGGCAGAAGAAATATTAAAGCGAAAACTCACTGTAAGTTATTGGACCAATGCGCGGTTCGAAAAATCATACACGCCAGAGCTTTGTTACTTGATGGCTCAATCTGGGTGTATTGCCATTTCGGGTGGATTGGAAGTGGCTTCTCCCCGACTTCTGAAACTTATAAACAAGGGAATTACGATAGAAACAGCCCGCGAAAGCATGAAGAATTTTTCGGCAGCGGGCATCATGACTCACACATATTTGATGTATGGATTCCCAACCGAAACAGCTCAAGAAACCATTGACTCGCTAGAAGTGGTGCGTGGATTGTTTGCTGACGGATATGTGCAATCGGCTTTTTGGCATCGTTACGCCATGACCATTCATAGTCCGTCGGGCATGTATCCCGAAAGTGTGGGCGCTAAACTAGTTCCAATGAAAGCTGGCAGTTTTGCCAACAACGAAATTCCATTTACAACGGGCATTGAAATAGACTTGGACTACTACGGAAAAGGCTTAAATTTAGCTACTTATAATTTTATGCAAGGAACAGGATTTGATGTAAAAGTGAAGGATTGGTTTAGATGATAAAAAAGAAGAAGAACCCCTAGCCCCTAAAGGTAAACTAAAATAATACAGTGAAACTTTAACTTTGCCATTTAATAATTATGTTGATAAGTCAATAAATATAGAAATCAATATGGAAATCAATAGTAACTCCGATTCCCCGCCATTTATCCCGTTCTTCAAGGGGGTTAGTGAATCTTCGTCTGGAGATGGGGTGTCTTCTCACCATTCCCACCACCATCATCACCATGCTGACGTAAAAAACATAAAAGTTGCTTTTTTTCTGAATTTGGGCTTTACGATTATTGAAATTGTGGGTGGTTTTTATACCAATAGCGTTGCCATACTCTCAGATGCGGTACATGATTTGGGCGATTCTTTTTCGCTAGGTTTATCGTGGTATTTTCAGAAAAAGGCGAAACAAAAAAGCGACAATTCCTATTCTTATGGTTACAAACGTTTTTCGTTGCTTGGTGCCATAATCAATTCAATGGTGCTGGTAGTGGGAAGTGCATTTATTTTGCATGCTGCCATTCCGCGAATTTTCAACCCACAAGAAACGAATGCTCAAGGCATGTTTTTGTTAGCTATTATTGGTATATTAGTAAATGGTGCGGCAGTGGTGCGACTTAGAAAAGGGCATTCGCTCAACGAAAAAGTAGTATCTCTTCATTTGTTGGAAGATGTACTTGGCTGGGTTGCCATTTTGGTAGGTTCTATTGTTATGTTTTTCTTTGATGTTCCTGTAATTGACCCCATTATGTCGGTAGGAATTGCATGTTTTGTATTGTTTAACGTTTATAAAAATCTAAGTCAGAGTTTGCGCATCATTCTTCAAGGGATACCCGAAGAAATAAAAGTAGGCGAAATTTCAAAACATTTACTACAATTACCAGCTATAAAAAACGTGCACGATTTGCATATTTGGTCGGTGGACGGCACTTATAATGTATTAACTGTGCATTTGGTTCTAAAAAACAATTTGAATTTACAAAATCTAGCAGAATTGAAGCAGGAAATCAAACTTTCTTTACTCGAAAAAGGCATTAATCATGTAACTATTGAATTTGAAACTGCTGAAGAAAAATGTGATTATGAAGAATGCTGCTGATTAATTTTCATTACTTTCTGTGAATTTTTGTTGAGTAGTTACTCCGTTTTTTCTACATACCGATTTATAATACGCTGATATCTTATGTATTTTTGCAGCAAAATAAAAAAAGGAAAATATCTGTTTTGTATCCAATAGAATAATCTTTTTGAAGTAGTCAAACCGTTATGTAATTCTAATTACTCTACCTTATTTAGGTTAATTTCTACTTTTTTTGCCTCATCCCAAATTACATCCATATCTTCCAAACTCATTTCTTTTAAATCTACACCTAATGATATAGTTTTGGATTCTAAGTAATTAAACCTACTAATAAATTTTCTATTGGTACGTTCTAAAGCATTTTCGGGATTAATATCATACAATCGGGCTGCATTTATAAGGCTAAAAATTAAATCTCCAAATTCGGCTTCCATTTTATCCTTATCCATGGCGTTAATTTCCACCTTAAATTCATTAATTTCCTCTTGCACTTTATCCCATACTTGCTCGCGAAATTCCCAATCGAAGCCCACACTTCGAACTTTATCCTGTATTCGATGAGCTTTAATCATGGCTGGCAGTGACATTGGCACACCCGATAAAACAGATTTATTTCCACCCTTTTCTTTCAATTTAAGCGTTTCCCAATTTTGTAGCACTGCTTCTGTGGTGGGTGCTTCCACGTCGGCAAAAATATGTGGATGACGGTAAATCAGTTTTTCGCACAATCCCTTGCACACATCATAAATGTCAAAGTCTTCCGTTTCTTTTCCCATTTCGGCATAAAAAACAATGTGCAATAGTATATCTCCCAGCTCCTTACGTATCTCATTTTTATCATTTTTTATTATTGCATCCGCTAGTTCGTATGTTTCCTCGATGGTAAGGGTACGCAGACTATCAAAGGTTTGTTCCTTATCCCAAGGACATTTAGCGCGAAGTTCGGTCATTATTTCAAGCAGACGATGAAATTGTTCTAGTTTTTCTGAAATTGTATGCATTATAAAAAAAATAAGTAAGTAAATAAAGTAATGTTGATAATAACGTGTATTTTAGCAGATAGACACACATCAAAATGGCACTTTAGCCAATGAGCAATGGATTCACTTTTGTGTCATAATCGATATTGAGTGCCTCATTTGGAACATAAAAACATTGGCAATAACAAAAATTGCATCTTATCAGTTTGTTATTTCTATTATTTTGTTGACGTTATGATTTTAAATTTTGGCCTTGCAATTACCGCCAACAAAGATACTCATTTTAAATTTCAATTTGGTGATATGCCCAATTGTGTTGAATTTACTGGAACTTAACGTTCTTGAAAACAAATTATCAGAAAAAAGAGTTTAACTGTTCAAGATTAGTTCAACATTAGGTTGAGCAGGTTTATTTTGATTAAATATTCATTGAAAAAATGCATCAAGCATTATAAAAAATTGAAAATAGGAAAACAAAATGAGTACAAAAAGAGTAATGTCTATTCGTATTTTAAGAAATAAATTGCAGCAATAAAGAAGAAAGTCTGTACTTTGATGTATATAGCTGTATTTAATACAATTAGCTCTGTTTATTATTTAAATATAAAATGATATTTTAAAATATAAGCGAAGATAAAATCTAAAAATACAATATTTATTGTGGGATTACTTATATTTAACAAAAAGAAAATTGTAAATAAAAATAGTTACAATACATTTGCAGTTGGAGTAACTTTCGAGTCAAAAAGGCAATTTAAATTTATAAATATTTTCATTCATGAAGAACTTAATCGACATAACTAATCTGGAATTTCGATATAGAAATCAAACAAAATTATTATCTAATTTGAATTTGGAGGTTAAATCTGGTGGCATTTATGGGTTACTGGGTAAAAACGGTGAAGGTAAAAGCACCTTATTAAAGTTAATATCTGGTCTTCTATTTCCTTTGAAAGGTAGCATTTCTGTGTTGGAAGCCGAACCTCAAAAGCGGTTGCCTAAAATGCTGCAAGGGATATTCTTTTTGCCCGAAGATATGGCTGTTTCTACCCTGAGCTTAAAAAGATATGTGAAAACGTATGCTCCCTTCTACCCCAAATTCCGATTAAGTCTATTTTACAATTATGTTAACGAATTTGGATTAGACCCCTTAACTAAAGATCTCAGTACAATGTCCTACGGACAGAAAAAGAAATTTATGATAGCTTTTGGATTATCCACCAATGCCAAAATTATACTCATGGACGAGCCTACCAACGGCTTAGACATTCCATCCAAAGGCGTGTTTAGAAGAATAGTAGCCTCGGCAATTGATGAAGATTGTTCAATTGTAATTTCGACACACCAAGTACTTGATTTAGATAATCTTATTGATAACATTATCATTATGGAGGAGCATGAAATCGTATTTAACCAGTCTATAGAAAATATACTTAGAAAAATGTATTTCGATACTGATAATAAAATAAAGACAGAAAACAAGCTTATATACAAAGAGGACACAATAAAAGGGACTTTACAAGTTTGTGAAAATATAGCAGGGGAAGAAAGCAATTTGAATATTGAATTATTATTTAATGCAGTTGTTGCTCGAAAGGAAATTGTTAAAGAATTATTTGAAAAAGAAAAAACTAGACTTTAAGTGTGTGCTTAAAATTACTCAGTATTTTTTTACTTCCTAAAAAAAAAGATTCAAAATAGTTGCTTTATTAAAATCGGGTTTCAACTACCCATATTTTCACATTTTTTTAAGTGTGAGTATTTAGCTAAAAGGCTGAGAGCCACAAAAACAACAAAGTTTATTTTTCATTAATTCACACCCACCGAAAAAGATTTTTTTTAATAAATACAAAAAAAAGGGAGTAATATATTAACAATAAAAAAAATAAAAAGTACATATTAAACAACATCTATCATGAGTATCAAAAATATTGCCCTTCTTCTTAAACGGTATTTTGTAGAAAATAGCTACAGAGAAATTTTATTTTGGAGTATTATTACCTTAATATTTACCGTATTCGACCATCGTGATTTTGTACGATTAATTTTGTATATTAGTGGTTTAATATTTTCGATAAACCTTTACAAAGAACTTTGGAATGCACCTAGTGGCAACAATTTCTTTTTGATACCAGCTACTCAAGCTGAAAAAATTACAGTTGCTATTCTGTTAAATACCGTTTATTATTTCATAATGACATTGATGGCCTATACTCTTGGTCATCTGCTCATTATGTTTGTATATCATTTAATCCTTAAAATATCCATTCCCATAAACTGGGATATATTTATTGCCACAAAAACAATATTTTTAAACGGAAGAACATATTATTCAACCGAAAATGAGTTTTGGACAATACTTGCTAATTTTGCCTTTATTCAAGCTATATCAATGGTAGGATCACTCTATTTTAGAAATAATTCCACCATAAAATCTATTGCAAGCTTAATGGGTATTGCCCTATTTTTGGGTATTATTCAATTAGGCTTAATGAAATTATTTTTAGGAGATGTAAACTTCACGGATGCCATACTATATCTGAATATTATTTTTAACAATCAGAACATGCCAATTTTTGTGAAGTATTTAGTTAGCATTTTTGGTTATTTACTTATCCCATATTTATGGTTGTTAAGCTATTATAGGCTAACAGAAAAGCAAGTATGAGTTTATAATTAAATGGTTTGCAACAATATACAACAATAAAAACAACAAATTATGAAAACAACAAATAGGATTACTAAAGCCGCGGTAGTAGTAATAGTTGTGGGTTTTGGATTTTTTCATAACATCAATAATAGATTGTATTTTTATGAACCAATAGAGTTGACTTCATCACGAATTGAGTCCAAAACCATTGAAAAAGATACACTTAAGACATGCGATACTGGAATTTATAATTATACCAAATCATTTATCAAAACTAGTATTATACACTTTATCTCCAATTTATGAAAACAAGCAATAAACTACTACTCGGATTATTTGGTTTAGTTTTTTTGGGCATGATAGTATTTAATTTTTTTCTAACCAAAGAAATAAAAAATGCTCCAATACCGAATAATCAAATGAATATGAATCCTGTTCTCGATTCGCTTTTGATTGATATTGATACAACTAAAATAAATTATAACTAATCTAAAATAAATTATATCAGAACTTTAGCAATATATATATTTTTTGAATCAATTTTCAAATACTTGACTTTGCTCAAACATGTCGATTTTAACTTTCGATTTTAGAAAGATACAACTCTGAGGGGACAAATATTTTAGTTTTAAAAACGAAATACCAATAAGTAACGATTCTTAATTTTTGAGGATGTTTTGGCTTAGATCTATCTTCTTTCAAGATAAAAGACATAATTACTTTTAAAATTAAAAATCAGATTCATAACTAGTTTAGTAAGAGAATAGACTCATATAAAATTAGCTGAAAATGAATAAAATAATCGCTCTATAAAAATTCGAAAATAATGAATAAAAAACCAACTCTTGTTTTTTGTCTAATCATGGATTTGATTGGAGTTGCGAGCTATTTTATGCCTGGTATTGGAGAAGGGTTCGATCTATTTTGGGCTCCAATTTCCGCGTATTTATTTTACAGGAGTTTTGGAGGTAAAATAGGGCAAATGGGGGCATTTATCAATTTCGTAGAAGAGATATTGCCATTTACCGATATAATTCCAACATTTACTTTGGTATATTTATACAAAAGATTTAAGAAGTAATTTAACAAAAATAAAAACTATATTATTATTTTTTCTCACAATGAAAAAGCTATCAATCCACGCTCTGTTGCATGTTCCATTCGAAGGGTTGGGATGCATTGAAAACTGGATAAATGATAATGGTCATTCTCTATCGTTTACTCAATTTTACTCCTCCTATCAACTTCCTAGCGCAGATACAATTGATTGGTTGATTGTTATGGGTGGACCAATGGGTATTTATGATGATAATTTATATCCTTGGCTTAGCGCCGAAAAAGAATTTATAGCTGAGGTTATTTCCAAAAATAAAACTGTAATTGGTATTTGTTTGGGCTCTCAGCTTATTGCAAATGTATTGGGCGCGAGGGTTTATACTAATAAACAAAAAGAAATTGGTTGGTTCGACATAAATAAAAGTCACATTTCCAAAGATTTACCTATCATTAGTGATTTTGAAACTCAATTTCGAGTTTTTCACTGGCATGGCGACACTTTCGATTTGCCAACAAGCAGCACACTTCTTTTCAGCTCCGCTGTTTGCATAAATCAAGCTTTTTTGTATAATGATAAAGTATTGGGCTTGCAATTTCATTTTGAGGTTACAAAAGATTCGTTGCTACAAATGATAGAAAATGGACAGTCCGAACTCATTGAGAATGATACAATTCAAACAGCAGAAACGATAGTGGCTCAAAGTATATACATTGCTTCAAACAATAAAAAAATGGTTGAGATACTTAATTATTTGAGCCGATAAAGTAAAAATGTCGTGACATTAAACTTCATTTTTAGTTTTTTATAAGAATTTCAGTTTATTATATTCCCAAAAATAGCATAACTTTGCAATCCTTAAATGATATGATATATAAACCATTTTAAATTTAAAAATTCAATTATGATAAACACAAAAAGAGTTTATACCTTTGGAAACGGAAAAGCTGAAGGTAAAGCAGAAATGAAAAATTTACTTGGCGGAAAAGGAGCAAATCTTGCTGAAATGAATTTGATTGGCGTGCCAGTTCCTCCCGGTTTCACTATCACAACAGATGTTTGTTCTGAGTATTACACACTTGGTAAGGACAAAGTAGTTGAACTTTTAAAACCTGAAGTATCGGCAGCCATTGCAGAGCAGGAAGTTTTAATGAGTTCGAAATTTGGCGATATTGATAATCCCTTATTAGTTTCTGTACGATCGGGAGCTCGTGCTTCAATGCCCGGAATGATGGACACCATTTTGAACTTAGGATTGAACGATGCGGTGGTTGAAGGAATTATTCGTAAAACAGGAAATGCTCGTTTTGCTTGGGATTCTTACCGTCGTTTTGTACAAATGTATGGTGATGTCGTTTTGGGCATGAAACCTGAAAATAAAAATGATATCGACCCATTCGAAGAAATTATTGAGCATATCAAACATGATAAGGGTGTTGAATTAGATACTCAACTTTCGGTTGAAGATTTAATTGAAATGGTTAAGCGTTTTAAAGCAGCTGTCTTAAAACAGACAGGACATAATTTTCCTGAAAATGCATACGAACAACTCTGGGGTGCTGTATGCTCGGTATTTGACTCGTGGATGAATGATCGCGCAATTCTTTATCGCAAAATGGAAGGAATTCCTGCCGAATGGGGAACTGCCGTTAACGTACAAGCCATGGTATTTGGCAACATGGGCGAAACTTCTGCCACTGGCGTATGTTTTAGCCGAGATGCTGCTACTGGCGAAGACCAATTTATTGGAGAATATCTTATCAATGCGCAAGGCGAAGATGTAGTGGCTGGTATTCGTACTCCACAGCAAATTACAAAAATTGGGTCGCAACGTTGGGCCGAATTAGCAAAAGTTTCTGAAGCAGAGCGTATTGCAAAATATCCTTCGATGGAAGAAGCGATGCCTAGTATTTATTTGGAACTTGACGCTATCCAAACAAAATTGGAAAATCATTATAAAGATATGCAGGATATGGAATTTACCGTACAAGAAGGTAAACTATGGTTCTTGCAAACGCGTAATGGAAAACGTACTGGTGCTGCTATGGTTAAAATTGCCATGGACATGTATCACCAAGGTATGATTGACGAAAAGAAAGCGATTCTGCGTATTGATCCAAACAGATTGGACGAATTATTGCATCCAATTTTCGACGAAAAAGCCATTGCAAATGCAAAACTTATTGCCAAAGGATTGGCTGCTTCTCCGGGAGCTGCTTCGGGTCGTATCGTTTTTAATGCCGATGATGCTGCCGATTGGGCTCAGCATGGCGAAAGAGTAATCATGGTACGTGTAGAAACTTCTCCCGAGGATTTAGCTGGTATGGCTGCTGCACAAGGTATTCTGACTGCTCGTGGTGGAATGACTTCTCACGCTGCTGTAGTGGCTCGTGGTATGGGAAAATGCTGTGTATCAGGCGCTGGATCTTTGAAAATTGATTACGCCACCAAAACAATAGAAGTAGATGGTTTGACTTTGAAAGAAGGCGATTATATTTCGTTGAATGGTTCTACTGGTGATATTTTCTTGGGACAAGTAGGAACAAAAGAAGCAGAATTGAATGCTGACTTTGCTGAAATTATGACTTTATCGGACAAATATACCAGAATGACTGTTCGTACAAATGCCGATACCCCACACGATGCTATTGTTGCTCGTAAATTTGGAGCAAGCGGAATTGGTCTTTGCCGTACTGAACACATGTTCTTTGAGGGTGAGAAAATTAAAGCCATGCGCGAAATGATTTTATCCGAAAACGTAGAAGGTCGTCGTATTGCATTGGCAAAAATTCTGCCTTACCAACAAGAAGATTTTGAAGGAATATTTGAAGCAATGGCCGGCTGCCCGGTTACAGTTCGTTTATTAGATCCACCGTTGCACGAATTTGTTCCTCACGAAGAAAAAGGACAACGTGAAATGGCTGAAGCAATGGGCGTATCGCTGAAAGTTATTAAACAACGTGTAGAATCATTGCGCGAAGAAAATCCTATGTTGGGTCACCGTGGTTGCCGTTTGGGAAACACTTATCCTGAAATTACCGAAATGCAAACACGTGCTATTTTGGGTGCTGCTTTGGCATTGAAGAAAAAAGGTATTGTGGCTATTCCTGAAATTATGGTACCATTGGTAGGTATAAAATATGAATTCAACGAACAAGATGCCATCATTCGTACTACGGCTGCTGCATTATTTGCCGAAAAAGGCGACAGTATTGAGTTTAAAGTCGGGACCATGATTGAAATACCTCGTGCTTGTTTAACTGCCGAACGTATTGCCGAAAAAGCTGAATTCTTCTCTTTCGGTACCAATGACTTAACTCAAATGACTTTTGGGTATTCGCGCGACGATATTGCTTCTTTCTTGCCTATTTATTTGGATAAGAAGATTTTGGCTGCCGATCCATTCCAAATCCTCGACCAAAACGGTGTAGGACAATTAATACAAATGGCTACTGAAAAAGGTCGTTCTGTACGTCCAGACTTAAAAATTGGTATTTGTGGCGAGCATGGTGGCGAACCATCATCGGTTGAATTTTGTCATCGTGCAGGACTGAACTATGTAAGTTGCTCACCTTTCCGTGTGCCTATCGCAAGATTGGCTGCTGCTCAAGCTGCACTTAAAAACTAGAACACGATTCGTGTTTTGTGTTTTGTATTTTTCAAAAAGTAGAACATGAACATTAATCGAAATAGATTCAATATTAGAAGAGGCTATCTCGTAATGAGTTAGCCTCTTTTTTATATGCTAAAATACTCATAGAAAAACATTAGGCAACAACAAGGGAGCTCTTTATCTTTTAATCAATATCCGTTTCACCAAGTTTTTCAATCGCTGCAATATAAGTTCCTGTAACCATTCAATCTTATTATCAGTCCAGCGTTGAGGATGTGAGGTCATCATAAGTTGCGAGGGCATAGTATTGGTTTTAATTCCTTCAATCACATCTTGTGTGGTTTTATAACGAAAATTGAACTTGCTACTCTCTACTTTATCACGCACGCTGTATTGCTCTCCATCCCACATCCTTCCTGTATCTGTTAAATAAAAAACCTTGTCGAAATCAATATCAAAATAGGGTTCTCCAGTAATATCGGAGTCAATGTAATTATAGGTTTTCCAAAGGTCTTTATTATCGTATTTACTCCACGGACAGCCATCCATGGCAATGGTTTTAATGGGCACTATTGCTCGTAATTTGGACAAATTGGTCTGAAAAGATTGGATGGCAAATTCCGATTTACCGCCTGCATCAACAAAATCGCGGTAATGATACCCTATTTCGTGGTTTAAATCAGCTATTTGTTTAATAACCAGTGGCTTGAAAATTTCTTTTATAGTAAGGAAAAAATAAGTACTTCGAATACCCATTTCCGCCTCCAACTTTGCAAACCGAAGCGCATTGTTGGGCTTTTTGTCAATATCATGTCGCAATATCACAAATTTACCAGCTGCTTTTCCCTGGCAATACTCATCGAAAGTAAAGAATGAATATCCTTGCAACTGTAAAGTTTCCAGTAATTTACGGTATATTTTTAGTGTAAAATCCATTTTTCTATTTTTTCTATTTTCTATTTTATTGAATTAAGTCCTCTCCGAAAAGTATTACTTGAACGCAAAGAAATTTACATGTTGTGTGAAAAAATTTTGGTAATTCAAATTTTGTGTCTTTCATTTTAAGCTAAAAAATCGACTTTTTGAATCTATAACATTTAGTTTTAATTATCAACTATTTATAACCAGAAAAACGGCTTCAAAAAGAATATAAAAAAGCTCATTGAGATAAAACTAAACACGAACCCTAGAACCCGAAATCTAAACCCTTTTCAACCGTGCTACCATCCATTTTCCCAATGCGTACAATTTGGGCTTACAAATATACTGAAACCTTCCTAAGTCAAGCAATTCGCCGCCAAATTTGCTTTTAAACTCCCTGACCCCATAATTTTTATCTGGTTTTCCAGCCCCCATAAAATCAAAACTTGGTATATTATATTGCGTAGCGCACTCTATACCAGCCCAAGTAGCCATCACCGAAGGATAAAATTCTTTTTGCACCGAGTCATCACCACACACAAACCATTCATAAAGGCTATTGTTGGGCAATATTACACACGCCATTCCACCTATTACTTTATCCTGATGTTTCACTACCAATAATTTTCCATGAGGTAAATTCGCTAATTTTTGGAAGAATTCTAATGGAAATAATGGCGTTTTAACTTTAGTTTTATACAGATTTTTCAAACAAAGATAAAAATCGTCTATATCGCTCGCTTGGGTAGTTTCAGTCCATTTTACGCCAAGTTTTTGAGCAGTCTTCAATTGTCGGCGTTTACTGTCATGCAGTCCTTTGCTGGCTATTTCTTTATTGGGCGTTGAAATTAGAATGTCTAAATGACTTTGGTAGCTAAACCCAGCCATTTCAAACGGCTTACGGTGAGCACTATAATTATTGTAGTTTCTTATTTCAATATAAATTGCTTTGCCTTTAAGGCCATTTGCAGCAGATTGCAACAAATTTTGTATAGCCACATCAGATATTTCTTCACTCAATAAAAGCCCACCTGGAACAATGGCACGTTTGCTGAAAAAACTTTTAACCAAGCCACCATCTGCAATCACATAGCCACACATAACACCCACCAATTTATCATTTTCCGAAACAGCATAAAGAAACGGTTTCAAAAAACTAAGCGAAGCATAGAAGTTGTAACATTCGGGAGTCTGAAAAAAAGAAGCAGTGCTATTTCCTTCCACAAGCTGCATCCATTGAGATAAATCTAGTTGGGATATATTATTGTAAAGATTCATTTTTTATGGACTTGAATTTATTTTTCAAACTATTTTCGATAATTTATTTATTATGATTTCACAAACTACAATTCATTGAGTCCACTCCGATATGTATTTTTTTTAACGCTAAGACGCTAAGTTGTAATGACGCAAAGAAAAATATAGCCTGCCTATCAGAACTTTACGTCTTTGTGTCTTTGCGCACTTTGCGTTCAAAAAATTAAAAAATCGACTTATCGGAGCAGACTCAAATAATTCGTTTTATAATTTCAATAGTTTGTTATAAAAAAGATTTTTTGAAATTAGATTTAAGCCAGTTTAAATTAGCTATTAACTTGTTGGATATAAGCAAATTATTCACTTTTATAACAACCATTATATTAAGAACTTGTAGTAAATCAAAATGTGAATTTAATCTAATGTTGAATTGTCTGCACCTTCATTTTTAATCGACAAATATAACCATTTATCGTCGAATATCAGATAACTTGTAACAGATATATCAATGTTTATGCATTTAAAACTATAAAGTTAATCCAAAAAATACACTTATCTATTTCGGTTACATATCTGAAAAATCAAGCTAATAATATGCAATTATCTCAATTTTTTTCCCCTTTTGGAAAAAAACCACTTCAATTGTATTAATGACTCCTTACTCCCACCCAACTAAAAATTAATCGAAAAGATACTTCAAATAACGCTCTGGCGAGTTCAAAAAATCTTTGGTAAGTTTGTATGGTTCAGTATCTTTGTATGCAATTTGGGTGATGGTATTGTTGTCGAAAGACAGGATAGTAGCACCCGGGTAACTCAACAGAATAGGCGAATGAGTGGCAATAATTAATTGCGCTTCGCCAGATGTATTAAGTTCATGGATAATAGATAAAAACGACAACTGCCTTTGTGGCGATAAAGCGGCCTCTGGTTCATCTAACAAATAAATACCTTGCTCAAAGCGGTTTGTGAAAAGCGACAGGAACGATTCACCGTGTGACTGCTCGTGCAATGACCTGCCGCCATAGGTAGAAAAAACATTGTCGCCAAATTCCTTAGCCAAATCGTCGATGTGTGTTGCAAAATTGAAAAAACTTTCGGCTCGCATAAAAAAACCTTGGTTCACTTTTAGCGACCAACTAAGCCTCAAAAAATCGCTCAATCCTGACTCTGTTTCTGCAAATTTATATAAATTATTTCTATTGCCACCCGAGAGGTTAAACTCGCATTTTTCCGCAATGGCTTCTAAGAGAGTTGATTTTCCAGATCCATTCTCGCCCACAAAAAAAGTCACATTCGATTTGAAGTTAAGATTTATACCTTCCGCAAAAATGGGAAGTGTAAATGGAAATTCGTTCGGAAATGCAGCGTCTTTTGTAAATACTTTGTTTAAAAATGGCATAAGAAGCTTATTAAAGTTTGGTAATTCTTTGACAATTTATTGGTAGCCAAATCAGTAAGTCGTTTATTGTTTTGAAACACCCAAAACTGCATCTAATAAAAATTCAAATCAATAATAAAATTGCAAATGTAGTAAAAAATGTATGCTAGTAAAATTTTTTTTGAAGTGTAGAACAAGATATTAACAACACCAGCAATTCATTTTAACTATACTACATTGAAGGAAAAAACTAACCCTAGTTTTATATTGTTAACAAACCTAGCATGCAAAACTGTGTTTTTCGTGTTTTATGAGCTAAAAAAAAGCGTCTATATAATTTATATAGACGCTCTAACTAGCTGATTTACTGGCGGAAGCTACGAGATTCGAACTCGTGGTACGGTTGCCCGTACGTCAGTTTAGCAAACTGGTGGTTTCAGCAAAGATAGAAAAGACTTTTCAATTAGCCAAACCATTTCTTTTATTTCCATTTTTTTATTTACAAATATAATTTTAAAGAATAGACTTTCTGTATATTAGACTTGAAAAATGTAATAAAAATAATTGCTTTTTGTTTCTACTTTTATTAATGTCAAAACTTATGCTTATTTTTGCACACAGATTATAAACTTATTGTATATCAATTTTAGAATGAAAATGACTAAAAAACAAACAAATCACACTAATTATTTGAAAAAGTACATTAAATGGACTGTATATCTATCCATTAGCATTTTTGTTTATTTGGCATATATATTATTTATGCCAAATATTTTTACCAAAGCTGGTGAGAAGTCATATTTATGTATCCCAGATAGCAGTTCCTTTGGCGATGTGGTAAATTTATTGGAAAGGGAATCTAAAGTAACTAATACATTGGCTTTTAAACAAGTTTCGATTTTGCTTCAGTATAGTGAAAAGATTCGTTCTGGACGTTACGAAATTAAATCGGGCATGAATAACTTTCAATTAATTAGGATATTGCGTAGTGGTCGACAAACCCCTGTAAAGCTTTCCTTCAATAATATACGCACAAAACAGCAATTGGCAGCGAGATTAGGAATGCAATTGATGGCCGATTCTACTAGTATTCTAAATTTGTTAAATGATTCTGCATTTTTGTCATTGTATAATTTGAATCCAAACACTTCTATTTCCCTTTTTATACCCAATACCTACGAAGTTTTTTGGAACATAACTGCAGAAGAGCTATTTTCAAGGATGAACAAGGAATATTCTGCTTTTTGGACTGATGAGAGAAAAGCCAAAGCAGCAGCTATTCCATTAACCCAAACTGAAGTTAGCTCGTTAGCATCGATAGTAGAAGAGGAAACTAATAATAAAACCGACCGCCCAATGGTAGCTGGACTGTATATCAATCGATTAAGAATTAAAATGCCCTTGCAAGCTGATCCTACCGTAAAATTTGCTTTGGGTGATTTTAGCATTAAGAGGATACTTTTTGGACATTTACGCACCAATTCTCCCTTCAACACTTACCAAAATATTGGTTTACCTCCCGGACCTATCAGAGTGGCTACTTCCAATGGTATTGATGCAGTACTAAACTATAGCCATCACAATTATATTTTTATGTGTGCTTCCGAAACGTTAAATGGGGAACACAAATTTGCTGTATCGTGGGAAGAACACAAAATAAATGCTGCAAAATACCAGAAAGAACTCAATGTTAGAAAAATATTTTAAGTGTTTCTAATAATGCTCCTACTCCATTTCTGCTAATATTATTAGATGTTAAATCTCGATTAACGTCCTGAAAAAAATTGCTCTAATCGTCATGGAACCACTGTTTCTTGTTTCTGTTTGAAGCACATTGATTAGTTTATATTTAACACAATTCCATATAAAACGACCTAATTATTTATTGTATTTAATTACAAAACCTTAAAAAATAAGTTTCTAATAAAATAATTGTATCAAAATATATCTTTGAAAACTAAGGACTTTTCTATATAATATAGCAGTACAATCTCATTTTGTTCCAAAAATATTCTATCAAACTCGATGTCAATAAAAAAAATGTAGTATTTTTACATCGAAATAAAAACAGTAAAATTATGGTCTATAAATTCACAATGCTATCCGATGAGATAGATGATTTTGTTCGGGTAGTATCTATTGACTCCGAAGCAAAATTTATTGATTTGCATAATGCCATTCTCGATTCAGTGAATTTCGAGAAAAACCAGATGACATCTTTTTTTATCTGCAATGAAAATTGGGAAAAAGGACAAGAGGTAACTTTGGTTGAAATGGAGTCGAGCTCTGAATACGACAATCTTACAATGGACGAAACGACCTTGGAAGAATTATTAACAGATGAAAATCAAAAAATACTCTATGTATTTGATATGATGTCTGATAGGGTTTTCTTTATTGAGTTAACAGAAATTATTCCGTTAAAGAATCTAAAGAATGCTGTTTGCCTTACTTCCCAAGGTGACGCTCCTGAGCAAATAATGATTGACGACGGAATTTTGGTAGTTCCTAAGGCAACTACAATAGATGAGAATTTTTATGGTGATGAGGATTACGAACTAGACGAATTGGACGAGGAAGGTTTTGGTGAAATGAACTTTGATGATAGTAGTTTGTTTGCTGAAGATCCAAAATTTTAAGCCAAAAAATTGCCTCTAGCCTTTAAAGGGGAATAATAGAGATTGCTAAATTTAGGTCTAAATAATTATATAACAACATATTAAATAGAAGACAGAAGATAAGTTTATTTTCTGTCTTTTCTTTTTTTATTGCCTACTTTTTTAATCAGAATTTTTAATAATGGAAGAATCGAACTATCAACTATCAACTGTCATCCCGATAGCTATCGGGAGTCAACCAAACAAGACTTTACTGGTTATTCTTGGTCCAACTGGTGTGGGAAAAACGAATATCAGTCTTCGATTGGCGGAGTATTTTGGTTGTCCGATTGTATCTTCCGATTCACGCCAATTTTATCGTGAGTTGAAAATTGGTACAGCTGCTCCGACCGTGACCCAACTTAAACGAGTGAAACACTATTTTATAGGTTCACATTCCATTTTCGACGAATACAATGCGGGTCAATATGAGCAAGATAGCATACTATTACTAGATCAATTATTTAAAGAAAATGATGTGGTAATGTTGGTAGGTGGCTCAATGATGTATATAGATGCGGTTTGCAATGGTATGGATGATATACCAACTGTGGATGCTCATACGCGTGAATTTTGGCAAAAGCAATTTGCTGATTATGGATTGGAATTTATCCAAAATGAACTTAAAATACGCGATCCAAAACATTATGAACAAGTTGACATTCAGAACCCTAAACGAATTATGCATGCTCTGGAAATTTGCAGTATGACTGGAAAGCCCTATTCCAATTTGCGAACTGGGGAACGAAAAAAGCGAAATTTCAATGTTTTAAAAGTTGGATTGAATAGACCACGCCCTGAACTTTATGAAAGAATTAACGAACGAGTGGACGAAATGATGGCTGAAGGATTGCTCAACGAAGCAAAGCAGTTTTACGCGCACAAGCAACTTAACACTTTAAATACAGTTGGTTACAAAGAATTATTTGAGTATTTTGATGGCAACTGGACCCTCGATTTTGCAGTGAATATGATAAAACAAGACTCGCGTAGATATGCAAAGCGACAACTTACTTGGTTTAATCGTGACAAGGAAATTCGTTGGTTTTTACCACAAGAAGAGGAAAATATATTAAACTTTGTGGGCGAAATAATTCCAAAGAGGTTGAAGTTTAGGTCTGAAACCTAAAACCAAAATAAGGAATAGAAAGCATCCTTATCAAAAGGAGGTTATAAATACGGGGATTTTGAAAATACTTCATCTGTTTTTTTGTCTCTTAATTCACACAAAGTGACTTAAAAACTTGCAAAAAAAAACGACGTAATTATTGATAGCTTTTTTGGGGAATTTATATTTAATTTGAAAACGAAATAAGTTGCTTATATACAACACTTAAATGTTATTTGCTTACATGAATAATTATAAACTCAGTAATTCTACTTTGCCAAATTAAAGAATTAACCACAATCCGAAAAGTCGGATTCTTCCATAGGCTCAATAGAAAATATAAATCAAAGAAAAAAGGTCACAATAGACAAATACCTATTCCGACAAAGCGGAATCTTTGTTCGGTATTTTAAGACTTAATACACTAAAATTATGCTGAAAGCATTTTTTCTATTGTGAACTATTGCTTTCCCGATAGCTATTCCCGAAATGTCGGGACAAGCTGGGATGGTTTAAATATTTTCAAGTTTTATTTTGGTAAAGTAAAAGTAAACAAAGTATTATACAAAAAGATAGGTTTCTAATCAAATACGATAAGTATATATATTAAAATCACAGTCAACTTATTTTTTATAATTTTTAAATTTAAGGTATAACTGCCTGATAATTTGAATATCAGTATAAGTCATATAGGCTTTACCCCCACATAAGTAATTTCTCATATTTTTTAAACATTAAGCCATTTAAAAAAGGTATGAATAGTGCTAAAATGCTTATCTTTGCAGAAAAAAAGCATTTATATGTATTCAAAAGAAATAGAAGAATTTATTCAACAAAATAAGTATCCAAATTTCAGTCCCAAAGCCATTTTTTTTGATATGGATGGCGTACTTTTCGATTCAATGAAACACCATGCCAATGCGTGGGTTAAAGCATTGCACAAAATGGGATTACCATTTACAGAATATGAGGCTTATATGAATGAGGGACGTACAGGAGCTTCCACTATAGATGGTGTATTTGTAAAAACCCACGGCAGAATTGCTACCGAAGAGGAGAAAAATAATATCTATCGATTAAAATCAGAACTTTTTGAGGCGTCTGGCAAAACCGAACAAATAGCTTTTGCATTGGAATTATTGGAAAAAGTGAAAGCTCAAAATTTGGAGATATTCGTGGTAACAGGTTCTGGTCAAGCAAGTTTGTTGGATAATTTAGAACATAATTTTCCACAAATATTTCACAAAGAAAAAATGGTTACTGCTTTTGATGTTCAACATGGCAAACCACATCCTGAGCCCTATTTAATGGCTTTGAAAAAATCGGGTGTACAGCCTTGGGAAGTAGTGGTGATTGAAAATGCTCCGTTGGGCGTTGAATCTGCTACCGAAGCTGGACTTTTCACTATTGGCATCAATACAGGACCGTTGGACCCTAAAGTCCTGTCGGACAGTGGTGCAAATATAGTGCTGAGTGGAATGGAAGAATTGTATGATCGTTGGAATAAATTTAGCGAAAACTGGTCATAATCGAATTAGAATTTACAAAAATAATTTCTAAACAACTGAAAATTAAAGCTGTATGCAAGTAATAAAATACCCTGAACGTGAAAAATGGAATACGCTACTCTCACGTCCCACTTTTGATACTACGTCCCTTTTTGATACGGTTCAAAAAATTTTGGATGAAATAAAAAAGCGTGGCGATGAAGCCGTTAAGGAATATACCGAAATGTTTGATAAAGTACAGCTTGATACTCTTGAAGTAACCAAGGAAGAAATGGCTGAAGCTGACAAGCTTGTTTCAGTACATCTAAAACAAGCCATTGAAATGGCACGCCGGAACATTTGGAAATTTCACTCCGAACAACAGCGCGAGTATCCCGAAATACAAACTTCGCCAGGCGTGTATTGTTGGCAAAAAGCCATTGCCATAGAGAAAGTGGGGTTGTACGTTCCAGGTGGAACAGCTCCACTATTTTCCACCGTTTTAATGTTGGGAATACCCGCACAAATAGCTGAATGTAAAGAAGTTATACTTTGCACACCACCCAATAAAGAAGGTAAAATTCATCCAGCTGTATTGTATGCTGCCAAAGTAGCGGGTGTTCATCGTATATTCAAAATAGGTGGTACTCAGGCCATTGCAGCCATGGCTTATGGCACCGAAACTGTTCCGAAAGTATATAAAATTTTTGGTCCTGGCAATCAATATGTTACAGCAGCTAAGCAATTAGTATCCTTGCGTGATGTAGCTATCGATATGCCCGCTGGTCCATCGGAAGTAGAAATTATTGCTGACGACTCTGCCAATCCGATATTTTTGGCTGCCGATTTACTCTCTCAGGCCGAGCATGGTGTTGATAGTCAATCTATTTTAATTACCGTAAGCGAAAAATTGGTAGAACCTGTATTGGAACAAATAGAATTGCAACTAGAGCAACTTCCACGCAAAGAATTTGCACGCAAGGCACTGGAAAACAGCAAAATAATTGTGGTAAAAACATTGGATGAAGCAGTGGCCATGACCAACGAATATGCACCGGAACATTTAATTATTTGCACCCGTTATTATCTGGGTGTGGCTGCCAATATTGTGAATGCGGGCTCCGTATTTTTGGGCAATTATACACCCGAAAGTGCTGGAGATTATGCCTCGGGAACCAATCATACTTTGCCAACAAACGGCCATGCAAAGGCATATAGCGGTGTGAATTTAGACAGTTTTATTCGCAAAGTTACTTTCCAGCAAATTACTGAAGTGGGTCTTACAAACTTAAGCAATGCCATAATACTTATGGCCGAAAATGAAGAACTTCAGGCACATAGCAATGCTGTGAAGGTGAGAATTAACGAGGAAAAAGAAGTGGTGGAAACCTATAGTAGCCATAGAAGATAAAACTTTATTTGCTTTGCGTTAATTGTTTTGCGTTATTGATAGTTATTTGCCAGTAACGATAATTTACAAATAAAATTTAGCATAAGTCGGTAGACTTTTGACATTAGACCTTTGACATTAGACCTATTATAATGAACATACAAAAACTACTCCGTAATAATATCCGTGATTTACAACCCTATTCTTGCGCCCGCGACGAGTTCAAAGGCGAAGCTTCGGTGTATTTAGATGCCAACGAAAATCCCTACAATTCACCCTATAATCGCTATCCAGACCCATTGCAATGGGAAGTGAAAGAGCAAATTTCGGCAGTAAAGGGCATTCCTGCTGAGAATATCTTTCTGGGAAATGGTAGCGATGAACCAATTGATTTACTCTTTCGTGCTTTTTGCGAGCCGCGTATAGATAATGTGGTAGCCATTGAGCCCACTTATGGCATGTACAAAGTAAGTGCAGGCATTAACGATGTGGAATATCGCAAAGTATTGCTAGATGTTAATTTCCAATTTTCGGCCGATAAATTATTGGATGCTAGCAATTTATATACAAAAATAATTTGGCTTTGTTCACCAAATAATCCCACAGGAAACAGTTTAAATCGAGATGAAATAGTAAAACTTATAACTTCATTTGATGGCATTGTCGTTTTGGATGAAGCATATATTGATTTTGCAAGTGAAGCAAGTTTTGCAGTAAAATTGTTGGATTATCCAAATTTGGTAATTCTGCAAACCTTCTCAAAAGCGTGGGGAAATGCGGCCATTCGACTTGGTATGGCTTTTGCCTCAACTGAAATAATAGCGGTGCTGAATAAAATTAAATATCCTTACAACATTAATATTCTTACTCAAAAACATGCTTTAGCATCATTGAAAAATGCAAAACAAGTAAAAAAATGGGTGGAAATATTATTGGAAGAACGGGCAAATTTAATAAATAAACTTGAACAACTTCCTTTGGTTCAACACATTTATCCTACCGATGCCAATTTTGTGTTGGTAAAAGTAAACGATGCCAATGAAATTTATCAAAACCTTGTGGATAAGGGTATTATCGTTAGAAATCGTAACTCAGTAAGCTTGTGCAACGGCTGCCTGCGCATTACGGTGGGAACATTGGAAGAAAATAAGATTTTGTTAGAAGAGCTCGCAAAATAAATTTAACAGCAACTTTTTTCGCTCACATTCTGGAAATGAAAGATATACGTTGGCAGCAGCGTTTTATTAATTTTAATAAGGCTTTTTATCAACTAGAAAAATTTATTCAAGTAGAAATACTGAATGAAATGGAAGAGCAAGGTTTAATAAAGTCATTTGAATACACTTATGAATTAGCCTGGAAAACGGTGCAAGATCTGTTAAAAGAAAAAGGATACATTGATATAAATGGACCAAAACCAGTAATACAACAAAGTTTCCAGGATGGATATATTACTGAAGGAAAGGGGTGGATGAGAATGCATAACAGTCGGAATTTAACCTTTCATACTTACAATCAAACCACAGCCAATGAGGTAATTGAAAGTATTAGGAATGAATATTATTTCCTTTTAAATAGCTTGCAAGTAAGACTTAGTGAAGAAATAGAAGGAAAATAAAGATGAACAACGAATCACAATATGGTATAAGTCAGTCTGATATACAAGAAATTATTTCGGCAATTGTACAAAATGATAAAATCACCAAAATAATACTTTTTGGATCGAGGGCAAAAGGAAATTTCAAAGCAGGATCTGATATTGATTTGGCTTTAGTTGGCTTAGACTTAAAGTTAAATGACATTTTAGATGCAACTATCGAAATTGAGAAACTAAATTTGCCTTACAAGTTTGACCTAATAATTTACAACCGAATTACAGAAAGTGCTTTGATTGAGCACATTGAAAGAAAAGGAATTATTTTGTACAATAAATAATAAAAATATTTTTAAATAATTATTCCTAATAATTTATTTTTAAATAAATAAAATAATAATAATATAGTCAACTTAAAATAAAGAATTTGAATTGATATACCTTTATATCAAAAAGACATTTAACTCAGAATTGAAAAAAAATAAAATTAAACACGTATGAATATATCGTATAATTGGCTGAAGCAGTATATTAACATAGACATTACGCCTGATGCATTATCAAAAGCGTTAACTTCTATAGGTTTGGAAGTTGGCGGAGTTGAAAAAGTTCAAACCATCAAAGGCGGATTAGACGGATTGGTAATTGGACAGGTACTGACATGCATTATTCATGAAAATTCAGACCATTTACATGTTTGTACTGTGAATGTAGGAGAAGATGAGCCCTTGCAAATTGTATGTGGAGCACCAAATGTAGCCTCAGGACAAAAAGTAGTGGTGGCAACTGTAGGCACAAAACTATATTCAGGCGAAGATAGTTTCAGCATAAAACGGTCGAAAATACGTGGTGTAGAGTCGTTTGGGATGATTTGCGCGGAGGATGAAATTGGCGTTGGAACGAGTCATGATGGTATTATCATTTTGCCAGCCGATGTTCAAATTGGCATGTTGGCCAAAGATTATTACGGAATAAAGGACGATACATTGCTGGAAGTGGATATTACACCTAACCGCGTGGATGCTGCCTCGCATTTTGGTGTGGCACGAGATGTGGCTGCATTTTTTGCCCTAAAAGATGCTTCGGTAAAGCTTATCAAACCGTCTGTAGATGCTTTTAAGGTTCAAAACACAAACTTGAGCATTCCTGTAACTGTTGAAAACACAGATGCTTGTCCACGATATTCTGCTGTCACTATTTCGGGTGTAAAAGTGACCGAATCGCCAGAATGGTTGAAGAATTACTTGCTAGTCATTGGGTTACGTCCTATCAACAACGTAGTGGATATCACCAACTTTGTGTTGCACGAAATGGGACAGCCATTGCATGCTTTTGATGCAGATAAAATAAAAGGTGGCGAAGTGCGCGTGAAAAATTTGGCAGATGGAACTTCATTTACGACTTTGGATGGTGTGGAACGTAAGTTAAATGCAGCCGATTTGATGATTTGCAATGCTGAAGAGCCGATGTGCATTGGCGGCGTTTTTGGTGGTGCGGATTCTGGCGTTACAGAAACTACTCAAAATGTATTTCTGGAAAGTGCTTATTTTAATCCTGTTACGATAAGAAAAACGGCGCGTCGTCATGTTTTGAACACTGATGCATCTTTCCGCTTTGAACGTGGATGCGACCCTACAAACACTATTTACGTGTTGAAAAGGTGTGCGTTGCTGATTCAGGAAGTGGCTGGCGGACAAATTTCGAGCGACATTCTGGATATTTACCCTGAGGAAGTGAAACCGTTTGTGGTGGAACTAGCATTGGAAAAAGTAAATTCATTGATTGGTAAGGAAATTGGAAAAGAGAATATTGAAACCATTTTGGGTGCACTCGAAATGGAGATTGTAAGTAGTACAGAAGAAGGATACGTTCTGCACGTTCCCGCATATCGTGTTGATGTACAACGCGATGTGGATGTGATTGAGGATATTTTGCGAATTTATGGTTATAACAATGTAGAGATTGGCGATAAACTGAAATCGAATTTAAGTTTCAGCGATAAACCAGACAGTTACAAATTACAAAACCTGATAGCAGAGCAATTGACTGCACAAGGTTTTAACGAAGTGCTGAATAACTCGCTCACAAAAGGGGCTTATTATAATGATTTAACTTCATTTCCAGCGGGGAAAAGTGTAAAAATACTAAACTCGCTCAGTTCCGATTTGAGTGTTATGCGTCAAACTTTACTTTTTGGAGGATTGGAAAATATTGCCAGAAACGTGAATCGTCGGAGCACAGACCTTAAACTTTACGAATTTGGAAACTGTTATTATTATAACGTTGAAGATAGAAAAGAGGGAGATGCCATGGCGCCTTATTCAGAAGATTTTCATCTAGGATTATGGCTTACAGGCAATAAAAGAGCACAATCGTGGACTGCAGCCGATGAAAAATCGAGCGTGTTTGAATTGAAAGCGTACATCGAAAATGTATTCAAAAGATTGGGGATAAACTTGCGCAAATTGGTAATTGGTGAATACTCCGACGATATATTGAGCGAAGCATTATCGGTTTATAGCGCATCAGGAAAAAAATTAGCAGTATATGGAATTGTTCATCCAAAGATGCGAAAAATGATTGATATTGAAGTAGATGTGTTTTATGCGGATTTAAACTGGACATTAATTATCAGCGAATTAAGTGATAAAAGTGTACGTTATACCGAAATATCTAAATATCCAGAAGTGAAGCGCGATTTGGCTTTATTGATTGATAAGAGTGTAACTTACGCTGAAATTGAGAAAATTGCGTATGAAACGGAACGGAAATTATTGAAAAAAGTAAATCTGTTTGATGTTTATGAAGGCAAAAATTTGGAAGCTGGTAAAAAATCTTATGCAGTAAGTTTCTTGTTACAAGACGACACCAAAACCCTTACTGACAATCAGATTGAAGGAATAATGAAAAAGTTACAAATTAATTTTGAAACAAAACTTGGAGCGAAATTAAGATAGAAAAAAATGATTTGAAAATTTTTTGCAGTTTAAAACTTTAAACTCTCAAACCTTCAAACCTTCAAATCCTCAAATCCTCAAACCTAGAAACTATTAAAAAAAATGGATAATCATAAACTTTCATTCAACGGACAGATTTTACATACGCCCTACCCTTTTTCGGATGCATATAATTCGTTGAGCATGCCTGTGTACCTCACGGCAGCTTATGAGTTTGATACGGCCGAAGAAATGGAGGCAGCTTTTATTGGCAAATCTGCTAATCACACTTACTCGCGAATAACCAATCCTACGGTTCAATACTTTGAAAACAGGGTGCAAAATATTACTGGAGCACTGAGTGTTACGGCTCTGAACTCGGGAATGGCTGCCATTAGTAATGCCATTATTACTTTGGCCCAAACTGGTAGCAATATTGTTACGTCCCGCCATTTGTTTGGCAATACCTATTCGTTTTTTGCCAATACAATGGCATCCTTTGGGGTTGAAACACGATTTTGCGATTTGACCAATCCTTATGAAGTAGAAGCTCACATCGATGCCAACACTTGTGCAATCTTTCTAGAGATAATCACCAACCCACAACTAGAAGTGGCTGATTTAAAGGCACTTTCGGCCATTGCAAAACAAATTGGAGTTCCTATTGTTGCCGACACAACCATTATTCCTTTCTGTGCTTTTAAAGCTAAAGATTGGGGGATAAATATTGAGATTGTATCCAGCACAAAATATATTTCGGGTGGTGCAACTAGTCTGGGTGGTTTAATAATTGATTACGGAAACTTCAATTGGTTATCCTCTCCCAAATTACATACTTTGGCCAAGGAGTTTGGTCCTGCAGCCTACACCGTAAAGCTTCGAAAAGAAATTCATCGTAATTTAGGTGCTTACATGACACCGCAAGTGGCTTATATGCAGAATCTTGGTTTGGAAACTTTGTCTATTCGATACGAACGTTCTACAAAAACCTGTCAGCAGTTGAGCGAAAGATTGGTGAAAGTTCCAAAGGTAGAATCCGTCAATTATACAGGACTTCCTTTTAACTCCTTTCACGCATTGAGCAATAGTCAGTTTGGCGAGCGTCCAGGTGCTATGTTTACGTTCAATCTGGCATCGCGCGAAGCATGTTTTAGCTTTCTAAACAAACTAAAGCTAATAAAAAGAGCCACTAACTTATTCGACAATAAGACATTGGCTATTCATCCTGCTAGTACTATTTTTGGTAATTTTACTGAAGCAGTACGGCGCGACATGCATGTTTCTGACAAAACAATTCGTATTTCTGTCGGTTTGGAAGAAGTTGAAGATTTGTTTCGGGATATAAATCAGGCTTTATTATAGTAGAATCTACCCCCCTAAATTTCAATAAAAACTCGTAATTTTATATTAGCACATCAAAAAAAGGGACGCAAATTTATTGCGTCCCTTTTTTTGATTGTTATAGTGGAATTATGCTCCAAAATCATCAAATCTGAGCATTTCTGGCGGTACACCCAAACTGTCGAGCATACCTTCAACTGCTTTAGCCATTGGGCCAGGACCACACATATAGTATTCAATATCTTCTGGCGAATCTTGCTCTTTCAAGTAATTCTCAAATATTACATTGTGAATAAAACCAACATAGCCTGTCCATTTATCTTCTGGCTGTGGTTCACTAAGTGCAATGTTGAAACTGAAATTTGGAAATTCAGCTTCCAATTTTCGGAAATCAGGTTCGTAGAAAACTTCATTTTTAGACCGAGCACCATACCAATAGGATATTTTACGGTCACTAATTTTTAATGTTTCAAGTAGATGTAAAATGTGTGAACGAAGTGGCGCCATACCAGCTCCACCGCCTATATAAAGCATTTCTCTTTTTGAATCTATCACTGGGAAAAACTCGCCAAAAGGACCTGATACCTTAACTTTATCGCCTGGCTTAAGGTTGAAAATATAAGAAGAACAAAGGCCTGGTTTCACATTTTCGAAACCACCAATAGCACGGTTAAAAGGTGGCGTTGCAATACGAACATTAAGCATAACTATATCACCCTCAGCTGGATAGTTGGCCATTGAATAAGCTCGCATAGTTTCTTCTTCATTTTTGCATGCTAAATCCCAAAGTTTCATTTTGTCCCAATCGGTACGAAAACGATCCTGTACTTCAAAATCTGAGAATTTAATATCATACTTAGGAACATCAATTTGAATATATCCACCCGATGTAAAATTCAAATGTTCACCTTCAGGCAATTTAACGATAAGTTCTTTTATAAAAGTAGCCACATTATTGTTTGAAACCACTTCGCATTCCCATTTCTTAACACCCAAAATGGCTTCATCCATTTTAATAGTCATGTCATTTTTTACTTTAACCTGACAGCCAAGCCTCCAATTATCTTTTATCTCTTTGCGGGTAAAATGCACAGTTTCGGTAGGTAAAATCTCACCACCGCCTTCAATAACCTGACATTTACATTGAGCGCATGAACCACCACCACCACAAGCCGATGGAAGATAAATGGATTGAGAAGATAAAGTAGTTAACAATGTGCTACCAGCTTCTGCCAACACTACTTTTTCACCATTAATGGTAATGGTAACATTCCCAGATGAAACTAAATAGCGTTTTGCAATTAATAGCATACCTACTAAAAGCAAAATTACAAAAAGGAAAACTGCCAGACTGGCGAATAAAATAACATTTGAACCTACTGCTAAAATCATGAGAAATAGTTGTTTGTTTATTCAATTACCTCTTTATGAGGCTTTGTAAAATCAAAAAATAGAGAAACTTAGAACCAAAAATGAGTTATTTCACATTCCCGTTTTAAGTGATGTAGCTGATATTATATTTTCAATCCAGAAAAACACATAAATGCAATGCCCATCAAAGCCACAGTAATAAATGTAATACCCAAGCCTCGTAATGGTGCAGGCACATCCGAGTATTCCATTTTTTCTCGTATAGCAGCCAGTCCAACAATAGCCAATGTCCAACCCACACCCGAACCAATAGCGTAAGAAGTAGTCTCTGCCACATTGTTAAAAGCTCGTTGTTGCATAAACAATGAGCCACCCATGATAGCACAGTTTACAGCAATAAGGGGTAAGAAAATTCCCAACGAGGAATAAAGCGAAGGACTGAATTTTTCAACTGCCATTTCTACCAACTGTGTCATGGCAGCAATAACTGCAATAAAAAGAATGAAAGCTAAATAGCTCAAATCAAGATCCTTTAGGTTTGGACTAAGCCAAGTTAGAGCACCTTCTTTAAGCACATGCACTTCCAGCAAATAATTTATTGGAAGTGTAATTGCCAACACAAAAATTACCGCCATTCCCAATCCAATGGATGTTTTCACATTTTTTGAAACGGCAAGATAAGAGCACATTCCCAAAAAATAAGCAAAAATCATATTGTCGACAAATATCGACTTAACAAAAATACTAGCTACGTTTTCCATATAATTTACAAAAAACCCTTAACCCAATTGGTGGAATAAGAGATGATAATATTAACTTATACTAATTCCTTGAATAATTCATTTAAAATCAGGTACTTGGCAAAAATAGAGAACCAATACTGACTTCGTTTTACTTCATTTAACCATCTCAATATAAGATGAGCAAATTTATCTATTTCTCTTGCAATTCTTTATTTCTGGCACGATGAACCCAAATGACACATGCAACAATTATAAGTGCCATTGGTGGTAAAATCATTAAACCATTATTGGCATACCCAGCTTCATAAAAAGAATGAGGTATAACTTTGAATCCCAACAATGTACCAGAACCTAGCAGTTCACGAAAAAAAGCTACGACTACCAATATCCATGCATATCCAAATCCATTTCCAAATCCATCTACAAAAGATTCCCAAGGATTATTAGCCATTGCAAAAGCCTCCAATCGTCCCATAAGAATACAATTGGTAATAATCAAACCAATATAAACAGATAACTGAACACTAATGTCATAAGCGTAGGCTTTTAGAAATTCGCTTACAATTGTAACCAAGGAAGCTACTACCACCAACTGCACAATAATACGAATTCGATTGGGAATTGTATTTCGCAACAATGAAATTATAAGATTTGAGAAAGCTACAATAATTGTAACCGACAATCCCATTACCAATGCTGGTTCCAGCTTGGCAGTAACCGCCAATGCTGAACATATTCCGAGTACTTGAACGGTAATAGGATTATTTTTGCTTAAAGGTACTAAAAATACCTGTTTTGTTTTTTCCGACAATAATTTACTCATTTTTTAGCTCCTCCATCTATTGTTTTTAAATACTTTTCGTATTGACCAATACAGTTAAGAAGCATTTTCTCTACTCCCTTACTTGTTATAGTACCACCCGAAATACCGTCAATTTGATCTTGCTTATCTGTTGTTTGTCCTGCTTTCATTACAGCTATCGAAACAAATTCATTTTTGTCATTTAAAATACTTTTACCAATAAATTCAGACTGAAAAGCTGGCAAAGATATTTCAGCGCCCAAACCAGGCGTTTCACTTGCATGTGAAAAATTGGCACCAAAAATAGTACTTTTGTCTTCATTTAAAGCTATATAGCCCCATATTGGACCCCATAAACCAGTGCCTCGCAAAGGAATTATATATTTAACCTTACCATCTACATTAGCCACATAGATTGGTAATTTACGCTCTTCCAACTTCTTAGCCAATTCTTTATTTACATCAATATCAAAGGCTTCGTCCTTATTATCTGATATGATTTCTGCATTAGAATTTATTGTTAAAGCTGTTGTTATGTACTTTGTGTACAAAGCCTCTGCATCCTGATCCTTAGTATCAATAAGCAACGAACTCAAAATTTGCTTTTTCTTATCTACTTTAACATTTTTGTTTTGGGTATCCTTTAAAGCTCCCGAAACAAATGCTAACGTTAAAGCTACAATTACAACCATTACAGTGGCGTATATTAGCGTATAACTGTTACTATTTGTATTCATAATTTTTAATTTCAATTTTTCAATTATATAATCTTATCTAATTCAGAAAGGAGAAATTTGCAAACCGTTTTTTTTTATAACAAAAAATAAACTGCCAACTCCAAATTACAGCAGAAATTATTTGACAATACGCTTCAAACGTCTTTTTATATTTGCTTCTACTACGTAATAATCAATTAAAGGAGCAAAAATATTCATTAACAATATTGCAAGCATCATTCCTTCAGGATAGCCTGGATTTAATACCCTTATAATTATTGTCATAGCACCAATCAAAAATCCATAAATATATTTACCTGTTTCGGTACGAGCAGAAGTAACAGGGTCGGTGGCCATAAATACTGCACCAAATGCAAATCCACCAAAAACCAAGTGATTGAACCAAGGAAAATGAGCGGCTGCTGTATTTGGTCCCCACATATTAAATACTAATGCCAAAATGGCACCTCCAGCAAAAACAGAAAACATCGTTTTCCAACTTGCCACCCCTGTTATTAAAAGAACAGCTGCACCAATTAGAATTGCTAAAGTAGAAGTTTCGCCAATAGATCCAGGAATAAATCCCAAGAAACCATCGATAAAACCAATTGGATTGCCAAGAATGTTTGTAATTTGAGGATTTGAAATTTCGGAGGTAGCAACCTGTCCAAGTACTGTTGCACCCGAATAACCATCTACAGGAGTTCCGGCACCTAATCCAAAGGTTTGCGCTGTACGAACCCATACCACATCGCCCGACATAAAGGTAGGATATGCAAAAAACAAAAATGCACGCGTAACTAAAGCCACGTTAAATATATTCATACCCGTTCCACCAAAAACCTCTTTAGCAAAAATTACCGCAAAAGCAGTTGCAACGGCTACCATCCAAAGTGGCGTATCAATAGGAACTATAAGTGGAATGAGAAAACCAGAAACCAAAAAACCCTCTTGAATTTCATGTCCTTTAATTTGTGCTACCGTAAACTCAATGCCCAGTCCTACACCATAAGAAACTACAATAAATGGTAGAACAGCTAAAAATCCATATATAAATTCTGACCATAATCCTACTGATTGCCCAATGGCTAAAAAATGCTGATAACCAACATTATACATACCAAATAATAAAGCTGGTACGAGTGCCAAAATTACAATTACCATGGTACGTTTTGTATCAGCAGCATCATGTATATGGGTTCCGCTTTTGGAAGTAGCATTTGGAACGAACAAAAATGTTTCCAAACCATCAAAAATCGAATGAAGCTTCTCTAATTTTCCACCTTTTTCAAAATGCGGCTTCTGTTTATCTATAAAATTTTTAAGTGCACTCATATTTTTATTTGTAATAATAACCCTATACCGAAAAACATCGGAACAAATTAAAGGGCTGAAGTTAGTTTTGTTTTGTCAAATGTCTTAATTTCAATGCTTCAAAATTAGTGCTTTTACTAACGCTTTTAAAAGCAAAATTGAATTACTCCATTTCTTTTTTCATATTGTCCAACGCTTTCCGAACAATCAGTTGCAGAGGTAATTTAGAAGTACAAACAAATTCGCAAAGTGCCACATCTTCGGGTGCAATTTCATAAGCACCAAGGGCTTCCATTTTATCAATATTCCCAGCAATCATTGCCTTAATAAGAAATTCGGGTAAAATATCCATTGGCAATACTTTATCATATTCGCCCGACATAACTATTGCACGTACCCCGCCAAGCAAGCGAGCATCATACTCATAATTTATTTTCCCAAAAAGTTTCTGGATTAATTTGTTGTTGGTAATTCCATTAAAATACATGCGGGTAGTACTAAATTTATTGAAACGAGGCATAGCCCATCCAAATAATTCGTGGGTTTCGCTCCCTTCAGCAATCACTGTTATTTGCGATGAAAATGGATCTAGAAAACCGTTGGCAGAAATTTGCAAACCACTTAGAACATTGCCACTAATGAAGCGTAATGTTTTAGTTGAATTTATATTCGATTTAACAAACGGCTCTATATTACTACCAACCAATGTTTTAAAGTATCTTGGATTTGTAACTTCTGGGCCAGTAAGTGCAATTGTTTTTGTCAAGTCAACAATTCCTTTATTGAAAAAACGACCTATAAACAACACATCTTGTACATTTATAGTCCACACCACATCTCCTTTATTAATCGGATTGGTGTGGTGAATTTGAATTCCAACATTGCCTATGGGGTGCTTTCCATCATACTCGGTTATTTCCACATTTTTTGTAGCACGAAAATCGGTAGAAGCAGTTCCAGCTTTAATACCAAGTTGTACTTTTCTAAAAGTCAACTTTTGTATTGCATCAATTCCTGCTTGAAAATCAGCAGTTTGTCCCTTTAAAATAAATTCATAATCTGGAGCAAGTGGTGCAGTATCAAAAGTAGAGATGTAAATGGCTTTTGGTGTGTGAGTTGGATTGGCAATTACATCGTAAGGTCGTTGTTTGATAAACGACCAAAGTCCAGATGTTAGTAATTGAGCTTTTATTTGTTCGCCAGAAAGACTAGAAACAGGCTTCACATCAAACTTCTGATACGAAGTGATAGCCTCACGTTGGATAGTAATACTTAACACTTTTCTACGATCGCCACGGGTAACTGCTAAAATGTTACCACTTACGGGTGACACAAAATTCATTTCCAGAAAAGTTTTATCATGAAAAATGGGTGAGCCAGCTTTTACCTTATCACCTTCTTTTACCATTAATTTTGGTATAATTCCACGATAATGGTCAGGAATTAATGCGATAACTTCAGAAATTAGCGAATTTTCAGAAACAATTTGCTCTTGTGCTTTACCACTTAACTGAATGTCCAAGCCACGTTTTGTTTTTATTAGGTTAGCCATATAAGTAATTAATAATGAATTATAAAGTGTTTATTAAGTATTGATAACACTAGTACCAAAACTAGAACAAAACTTCCAAATTATATTGTAAATGGTACAATATAGAAACAATAATAATCAATTTCAATCAAAAAATGCGTAATAATAATTGCAACTAAACTTCCGTTTCTCAAATAGATAATTGTAACAAGCGCATTATCCTTCACTTAATCTAAACTGAAAGAATATATGCATATATCAAAAAGTGCTGTAAAAGTACATTTATTTAATCATTCAACAATTACAATTAAAGAAAAATTTCGTTATTTGAGTCTGCTCCGATAAGTCGATTTTATATTTTTGAACGTTAAGAACGGAAAGACACAAAGACGCAAAGGTTTGAAATACAGAGAATAAATTTCTTTACGTCTTAGCAACTTAGTGTTTTTCAGTTAAAATAAACACTTATCGGAGTGGACTCTTATTTGTTTTCAACAATTTTATATTACTTGTTTTTTATTGTTATTCCGCTAAAATGCTTATTTTTGTACACTATAATTACCATTGCAATTAACTAAAATATGTCTCGAATGAAAAATCAAATATTTTCACTCATAATACTTTCAAGCCTAAATCTTTTTTCTCAAACAATTAACAGAACTTTATTATTCAATCCCCAAATAAAAACATTGCAAATAGGTGTTCAGGGAGAGAAACTAGGTTTACCAATATTAGAGCTTAATGGTGCTAATACATTAAAAGTTAGCTTCGACGAAATGTCTCATGAAACTCATTCATATTCTTATAAAGTGTTGCACTGCAATGCAGATTGGACTTTATCTAATCTTAATTCCAATGAATATCTTGGTGGGTTTACTACGGGCAATATAAATGATTTTACACTATCGGTTAACACGACTTTTCTATACACCCATTATCAATTTAATATCCCCAACGAGGATATGAATTTTAAGATTTCTGGAAATTATTTGCTTATTATTTATGAAGATAATGTGATAGAAAAACCTATTGCGCAAGCTTGTTTTTCAATAGTAGAACCACGTGTTTATATAACTCCAAATTTGCGTGGAAATACTGATACAGAAATAAATGAACGATTACAACAATTGGATTTTGAAGTTGAATTAAATGGTTATTTGGTACGAGATGCTGCCTCAGAAATTAAAGTTGTTGTTCGTCAAAACAATAGAACCGACAATCAAGTAACTGACATTAAACCAACTTTTTTATCAAATTCAAAACTAAGCTTTATCAACAATAAAGCATTGATTTTTGAGGGGGGATATGAATATCATCGTTTCGATATTTCGTCGGTTTATGGAGGAGGCGAAGGTGTAGAAAATATCCGTTATAATCGCACAAATTATGTTGCAAATTTATATGAGAATAAAATTACAACTTCTAAAACATATATGCAAGAAATGGATGTGAACGGTAAATATGTAATTAATATGCAAAATGCGCAAGATGATAATGTGGAGGCTGATTATATGTATGTAAATTTCAGTCTGGCTGCTAAAAACCCATTTTTTGATGGTCAAATATACTTGGGCGGTGAGTTTAATTTCAACTTAATGAATGATATTTCGCGCATGAAATATGATTTGAACAAAGAATCCTACGTTCAAACAGTATTGTTAAAACAGGGAGGGTACAATTATCAGTATTGGTTTCTACCTAAGGGAGAAAGAGCGGCAACTACAGAGCGAATAGATGGAACTTATTGGCAAACCCGCAACGAATATAGCATTTACATATATCACAGGGGTTGGGGCGACAGGTATGACAGGCTGGTTGGAGTTAAAGGATTGGAATAAAATGTTGATAATTTTAATTTGAAATAAATAGAAAATTAGTAGTATTATGAAAGTTTACAAATTTGGCGGCGCATCGGTGCGCTCCGCAGAAGGTATCCGCAACATTTTAAGTATTGTTTCGGGGGTTAATGACAATTTATTTATTGTTATTTCGGCAATGGGAAAAACTACCAATGCAATGGAAATAGTATTGGAGCATTTTATGAAAACTAATCGCAAAGAGGCTTTGCAAAAGTTGGAAGAAGTAGAAACCTATCATTATGAGATTATTAAAGAGCTATTTGCGAAACCAGAAAATGGCTATGTGGTTATAGATTCACTATTTTCGGAACTAAAAGAGTTTATAGCTACTAGTATTGGGGATGATTATGATTGTTGGTACGACCGCTTAGTTTCTTATGGTGAGGTTATTTCTACGCGTATCATTTCTGCATATTTATCCGAATCGGGCATTGTAAATGAATGGTTGGATATGCGGAGCTTGCTTGTTACCGACAGTAAATTCCGTGAAGCCAATGTGCGCATGGACGCCTCGCAGGTACGCTTGCAAAATGCTGCCGATTTTAAAACCCAACGCATTTATATAGGTCAAGGTTTTATTGGTGCAAATATAAAAGGCGACCCCACTACCCTTGGACGCGAAGGTTCGGATTATTCTGCCGCCATAGTTGCAAATTTACTGAATGCTGAAAGTGTTACAATTTGGAAGGATGTACCTGGCATCCTAAATGCAGACCCACGTTTGTTTGAAAACACGGTGCTAATTCCGGAACTCACCTACTTAGATGCAGTAGAATTGGCCTACAGTGGAGCACAAATTATTCACCCAAAAACCATTAAACCACTGGAGAATAAAGGAATACCACTTTATGTAAGTCCGTTTGGAAATCCTACCGAAAAAGGATCGGTAATAAAAGCCGTTACCGAAAAGCCGATTGATATTCCAGTTTTAATACTGCGAAAAAATCAAGTTTTAGTAACCATTCGTCCCCGCGATTTTTCGTTTGTATTGGAAGAAAGCCTCTCAAAAGCCTTTTTGATAATGAATAAACACCGCCTCAAGGTATCGTTAATTCAAAATTCGGCCATCAGTATTTCGGTATGTGTGGAAAATAATCGATATCTGACAGATGCTTTAGACGAACTGGGTAATGAATTTAAAGTAACATACAACGATGGTTTAGAACTGCTCACTATCAGAGGAATAACAGATGAAATAGTTGCAAAAACCACCAAAGACCGTACGATTTTGTTATTGCAACGCACTAGAAGAAGTGGTCGGTTTTTGATGAAAGAAACCTTAGTAATTAAAAGTTGAAATTAACTCACTTAATTCAGCAATTAATTATGGATTAACCAATTCTTTAATAACTTAATTATTGAACTTAGATATCCATAAAACGCAAAAAACCGTTTGATTTATTTTCAAGCGGTTTTTTTTTATTTAATGGATTGTATCATTTTGCCAATTCAAAAACTTTTTCGAGCGTGTAGGTGGCTGATTGTGTTTTCTCTGCTGCATTTATCATTGCTTTAGCCACTTCACGGGCTTGAATTGGTTTGTAACGGTTGAAGAATCCCAATTTATTTAAACCATTCATAACTGAAAGTCCAATGCTTTCACCCAATCGCTTTTCGGTTCTATCACCCGCCAATTGTCCGGGTTGCAAAATACTAATTACCTTGAATGGCAATGTTTTAACCGTATCTTCAAGCTGACCTTTCATTTTCATATAAAAAGTACTGGATTTTGAACTTGCACCAGCCGAAGAGACCACCACATAAGCAGGAACACCATTATTCGCTGCAAAATTAGCAACCCAATATTGATAATTATAATCAACATTAAATTGTGCATCTTTGTTTTTAGCTTTGGCAATGGTAGTTCCCAAAGTAGAAAACAACACATCGCCTGCTATCAATGCACTCCATTTTTCAGTTTTTTCAAAATCCACAATCTGTTCATTAAGTTTGGGATGACTTACACCACTTGGACGACGAACAAATGAAACAATTTCTGAATAGAGTTCTGATTGCAATAATAATTTTATAAGTTGTGTGCCCACCATCCCTGTAGCACCAATAACAATTGCTTTTTTCATTATTCAGCTTTTTGAGGTTTGTCCTGTAAAAATATTACTTATACTAAACGATATAAATAAAGGCAAAAACTCATTTGTTATTTGCCTATATCTATGTGTAAATATTGTTACCTGACTTAAAAAAAACTTATAAACGTCCGTCCACCCAGCGTCTGTCAACCACTGCTTTAGCATCAAAAACAACAGCCCCAATGGCATTATAATGCTCAAAATCAATGTCCTTAAATTCATCGTGAGAAACGGCAAGTAACACGGCCTGATATTTTTTTGATTTGTCCAATTCGGAGATAATTTCCACCCCATACTCATGTTTTACTTCTTCGGCCGAAGCCCAAGGATCGTAAATGTCAACATGCAAGCCAAATTCCACTAGTTCTCGGTAAATATCAATAACTTTGGTGTTGCGAATATCGGGGCAATTTTCTTTAAAGGTCACACCAAGAATCAACACTTTTGAGCCTTTGATAGTGTGATTTTTATGTATCATCAACTTCAACACTTTATTGGCAATAAATGGTGCGATGCTATTATTTACATGGCGACCAGAAAGTATAACTTTTGGCACATATCCCAACGATTCTGCTTTGCTAGCCAAATAATATGGATCTACACTGATGCAATGACCACCGACCAAACCTGGACGATATTTAAGAAAATTCCATTTTGTTCCAGCAGCATCTAATACATCATTGGTATCAATACCCACTTTATCAAAAATTAAAGCCAATTCATTTACAAACGAAATATTTACATCGCGCTGCGCATTTTCGATAATTTTAGAAGCTTCTGCTACTTTAATGCTTGGTGCTTTATGAGTTCCAGCAGTTATAATGGACGCATAAAGGCCATCTACACGGTCGGCAATTTCTGGTGTAGAGCCAGAAGTTACTTTCATTATTTTAGTAAGTGTATTTATTTTATCGCCCGGATTAATACGCTCTGGACTGTAACCCGCAAAAAAATCGGTATTGAAAACCAAACCCGAATGCTTTTCAATTACAGGAACACAATCTTCTTCGGTACATCCTGGATAAGTGGTTGATTCATAAATAACAATATCGTTTTTGCTAATTACCCTGCCCAACATTTCCGATGCCTTAAAGAGCGGCGTTAAATCGGGCATATTAAATTGATTGATTGGAGTTGGTACAGTTACAATATAAGTGTTATATCCCTTTAAATCATCTTCGTTTGAAGAGAATGAAAGTCCGCATTCTGGATTTATGTTTCTTAAACTAGTAGCTTCCAGCAAACTATCCAAATCGGCCTCTAATGTATGATCAAATCCCTGCTTTAATTCTGCTACCCGCTCTTTATTTATGTCAAAACCAAGCACATTGTATTTCTTTCCAAACTCAATAGCGAGTGGTAAACCAACATATCCTAAACCAATAATAGCAATTTTGAAGTTTTTCATCGAATTATTTTTTTAATTTTTTTTGTGTCTAATGCGAATACTGAAATATGACAAGAATAAATTACTGACAAAATTATTGAACTTAATCAGAAAAAAATATTTGAACGCCCAGCTTATGAAGTAATTAATACATCTAAAGGATTGCAAAGATAATATAAAGCATTCAAAATACCCTAAAATAAACTATAAAAATAAGACATAAATCCATGAATTAACGTCAATATTAAGATTGAATTAAAAAATATTATTTCAACAATAACGAACTGTCGCCATAACTCAAAAATCGGAAATCATTTGCTAATGCATATTCATAAATTTCCATCCAATCTCCATCTACAAAAGCCGAAACAAGCAACAATAAGGTACTTTTGGGTTGGTGAAAATTGGTGATAATACCATCAACAACACGGAATTTGTAACCTGGTTTTATCATTATTTGAGTAGCTGCGTGCAATGTAGTCAAATTATTGGTATCCAAATAATCCAAAATGTTTTGTAATGCTTTTTCCACCGTAACGTACTCAGTTTGTTCGTAAGGTTGCCATTGCGAAACATGAAATTGCTCGCTCACATTCTGATAATTACCCTCTCCTACTCCATTGGAAAAATTTTGCCCAATGTAATATAAACTTTCAAGGGTTCGCACAGAAGTAGTTCCCACTGCAATAATATTTCCTAATTTACTCAGCAGATGTTCTATGGTAGATTTATGCACCGAAATCACCTCGGTATGCATGTGGTGATCGTCAATGGTTTCGGTTTTAACGGGTTGAAAAGTGCCCGCTCCCACATGCAACGTCACTTCATCTGTTTCAATGTTTTTAGCTTTTAGTGTTTCAAAAACTTCGGATGTAAAATGTAATCCTGCCGTTGGAGCAGCTACCGAGCCTTTAATTTTGGAATAAACAGTTTGATAGCTTGTAAGGTCACTTTCCTCAGTTTTTCGGTGTAAATAGGGCGGAATAGGTAGCTCGCCCGCATTTTCGAGTATTTCACCAAAGTGAACATTTGAATTATCCCATCTAAAATGAATTTCGTGCGTATTGGCTTCTGTATTAATTCGCTCCACAGTTAAATTACAAATTTCATCTCTTATTTCAATGGATTTGCTTAACATTCCGTCTTTCCATTTATTGAGATTTCCCACCATACATTTCCACACGCATTCTTTATTTGCACCCAACGAGAGGGCATAGTCAGAAGGTTTAATTGGCTCTAAACAAAACACTTCGATGCGCGCTCCGGTAGATTTGTGGAAAATAAGTCGTGCCTGAATAACGCGAGTATTATTATAAACCAACAGACATTTTTCTGGTAAAAATTCCGCAATGTTGGAGAATTTACTCTCAGAAATTGTTCCATTCTTATAGAGCAATAATTT